>DASSRO010000199.1:0-32214 GCA_035701745.1 Candidatus Sulfotelmatobacter sp.
CTCGCGCCCGGCAGCTTGATTCCCGACCTCGTGGAAAATAACCTCCGACAGCGGGAAGCGGTGCGCGCGGGAATTGAAGCGGCACTCGGCGGCGTGGCCGGACATTCGAAAGACGTTATCGCGATTGTTCCCGATGCCGCCGTCCGCGTCATGCTGGTCGAATTCGACACCCTGCCCTCCGATCAGGAAGAGGCCCTCGGCGTGGTTCGATTCCGCTTGAGAAAGTCTCTGCCCTTTGACGTCGACAAGGCAAAAGTCTCTTATCACGCGCAAAAGATTAACGACGAGGTGCGAGTCGTTGCGGCGGTCGCCATGGCGAGTGTGATCGACGACTACGAAAGCGTATTCCGCGATGCCGGATTCAATCCCGGCGTCGTGCTTCCCTCCACGCTCGCGGCGCTCGGCGCTGCCGACGCCAAGCGGCCGACGCTGGTGATCAAAGTGGACGCCCATACCACCAGCATTGCAATTCTCAATGAAGATCAGCTGCAACTGTTTCGCACGTTGGAAAACACGCGCGGCGTCACCATTACCGGAGAGCAACTGGCCGAGGAAGTCTATCCTTCGGTAGTATTTTTTCAGGATACGTATCACCTGAACATCGAACGGATATTTGTGGCCGGACTGCCGGAATCCGGCGGAGCGGCCCCGGCCTTGCGTGCGCAGACCGGAGCCGAAGTGCAGGAGCTCGTCACTTCTTCGCAACTAGGAGCGACCTCGGGCGGATCTGTGCCGCGCTGGAGAATGGCAGGAGTGGTAGGAGCACTGATCGCGTAACAGCAGTGGCCAGTGGCAAGTGATCAGTGGTTAGCGCCACAGCGTACTGACCACTAGCCACTGATCACTGGCCACTGATCTTAAATCATGCGACTTGATATCAATCTCGCGAGCCAGCCCTACGAAGATGCGCGCCAGTTCTGGATGCGCTGGGGGACGGCTGTGGGCGCGCTCGGTCTGCTGACGCTCATTCTGCTGGCGCTCGACGTGACCGGATGGATCAATGCGCGGCGGGATCGCGCGGCCATTGCCCAGAAACGTGCCATGATCGCCGAACGCGACCAGCTGCGCGTCAATGCCGAAAGAATTCTCAACCTTCCCGAAAACCGCAGCACCCGTGATCAGTCTCAGTTCCTGAACGAACTGATCGAGCGCAAAGCGTTTTCGTGGACGCGTGTCCTGGAAAACCTGGAAAAAGTAATGCCGCCGCGCGTGCACCTCACATCCATCAGTCCGCAGCTGGATGAGGACAATCAACTCGGCTTGAAAATGACCGTGGCGGGTGACTCTCGCGATCGCGCCATCGAACTGGCGCGCCGCATGGAAGAATCGCGCCGCTTCGCGCAGACCAATATCATTTCCGAGCGTTTCGAGAAGTCCTCCGGCGGCGGCGACACAGAGCAATTCGACATCGTTGCCATCTACATTCCCGAGCCGCTCGCCGAGGCCATGGCATCGTCAAAGAACGATGGCACTCCGAAGGCGCAACCGAAAACGAAAAAGCCGAAAGGGTTGGTGCGCTGATGCCCGACCTGCGGCAAACTCGAAAGAATCTGAAAACTGCACTCGCCGTTATGGCAGCCGTCGATCTGCTGGCGGCCATCGTCTATTTTTCTCCGCTTGTGGGCTCGGCGGAATCGCGCCGCGCGGAAATGACCCTGCTTCAGGCGGAGCTGACCGCCAAGACTCGCCAGGTCGCGCCACTTAAAGATCTTCCTCAAAAGGTTACGCTCGCCAGTCATCAGATTAATGACTTTTATAAGAAGCGCTTCCCTTCTCAGAGTTCGCAGATCGTAACTGAGTTCGGTAAACTCGCCGTCGCCAACTCAGTGACCATCGAAACGGTAAAATATAAGTTGAAAGATGCGGAAACGGGCGGCCTGCAACCGGACGAGATCGAGGCCAGCCTGGCAGGCAACTATACGTCGCTGGCGCGGTTCATCAACGCCCTGGAACGTGACGAAATGTTTTTCATTATCGACGGCGTCACGCTGGGCGGCGAACCGCAGGGCACAGTCAAATTGAGCATGAAGCTCGAGACCTATTTGAAAGCGGGAACGTAGTGCAACTGGGACTCGAAAACAAAAAGAAAACCACCTGGGCGGTTGCGCTCGCCGTCATCGCGCTGCTGGCCGTGGCGTACGAGTTCATCCCGTTCTTTACGGGAGGGTCCACGCCGTCTTCCAGCGCTCAGGCCGCGGCTCCACTGCCCACCTACCCTGCTCCGCGTTCCAGCAAGAAGACCGGGAAAAAAACGCCGCGCGTGGAAAATCTTGATCCCACTCTCCGGCTCGATCTGCTCGCCTCCAGCGAAAAAACGCAATACGAGGGCAAGGGACGAAACATCTTTGTGTCGCAAGCGGAAGACGTTGTTATTCCCCAGCCCAGCGGCCTTGGGCATACCGACGTGCAGGAACCCGATAAGTACCATCTTCCCACTCCCGCCCAGGCTCCCCCCATTCCGTTGAAGTTTTATGGCTTCGCCAGCCGCCCCGGGGAGCCGAAGAAAATATTCCTGAAACTAGGCGAGGATGTGTTTGTCGCGGGCGAAGGCGAGATTGTCGACCGCCGTTACAAGGTCGTCCGCATTTCTCCGAACTCGGTCGAGATTCAGGACGTGGTGAATAGCGGTCCTCCGCAGACGGTCCCGCTGACACAAGGGTGAGGCAGATTTCGTAAATGGGTGATTTTGTAATTGGGGTAAAGTGAAAGCCTAAGCGCTTCAATTGCTCAATTACCAAATTCCTCGATGACTCATTATGGTTTTGCACACACACCTACGACGCAATTCGCCGCGACCCGCTCAGGCTCGCCGCGATGGCGGCTGGGTGCTGCTCACCCTTCTGCTCGCCATGGCCCTGCTGATCATCTTTGCGGCGGCCATCGTGCCTACGATTACCTTCGACATGAAGCGCGATCGCGAAGAGGAGATGATTCATCGCGGGGTTCAGTACTCGCGGGCCATCCGCGCCTACTACAAAAAATTCGGCCGCTACCCCACCAAAATCGAAGATCTGGAGAGCTCCAACAACCAGCGATTTCTTCGCAAACGGTACAAAGATCCCTTGAATTGCAAGAATCAGCAGTGCGCTGATTTTAAACTGCTGCACTTTGGCGAGGTCCAACTGTCGCTGAGCGGACTCGCGGGCGGAAACATGCCAGGCGCCAACCCCATGGGGATGACTGGCGGTTTGAACGGATCGCCGGGCGGGCTTTCGCAACCCTCAACCTTCGGCGGCTACGGCGCAAATTCCAATTCGTCGTTCGGCCAGAATCAACAAGCCGCAGGTTCGGGGCAATCGCAGCCGGGATCGCAGGTCTCTCCCGACGAGACGGTACCCACTCCGTCCGGAAACGGCAACGACAATTCGGCCAACGGAACTTCCGGCGGCAATCAACTCGGCTCCGGCCAAATCATCGGTGGCCCGATTGTTGGAGTTGCCAGTCTCATCAAAGACAAAACCATCCGCGAGTTCAATCACAAGAACAAGTACAAGGACTGGGTTTTTGCTTACGACCCTGCGCAAGATCAGGGACACCTGATTACCACGCCCTACCAGCCTCAACTCCAGGGTTTTGGCCAGCAACCGAACGTGAACGGCCAGAATAACCCCAACAATGGAACGAGCAACGGCTTCGGCTCTTCCCCCACAGGAACACAGAACAATCCGAATATGCCGATGAGCGGCGGATTCAGCACCCCGACTCCGCCTCCCAATAATCCTCCGCAGCAGCAGTGACACAAACAGCGCCCCGAAAATGAAACGGCCTCACCGCAAGCGATGAGGCCGTTTCGCGTTCGAAACTTTCTTCTTATACGCTGAAGGATGAACCGCAGCCGCAAGTGCTTTTCACGTTCGGATTCTCGAACTTGAAGCCCGCGCCTTCCAGCGTCTCGACATAGTCGACGATGCAGCCGTTCAGATACATGACCGACGTCGCGTCGACATAAACCTTGAGTCCATCCATCTCGAAGGTCTTATCCATCATTCCGGCACCATTCTCGAATTGCATGGAGTAGGAAAAACCCGAGCATCCCCCGCCCACCACTCCGATGCGCAGGCCGGCAGGAACCGGGGTTTGCTGGCCCATGATTTCTTTCACTTTGGCGACAGCATTGGCTGTCAGGGTAACGGGCGCAGCCTTCTTGGTAACTTCAGGGACGGTTGTCGTGGCCATTCGTATCTCCTTGGCTTTAAAGCTGTTCGATTATAACAGATGCCGTCTCCCCGGGAAGCCTTTCCCTGTGGAAACCGCCTTCTTCTTGGATGCCTCCGCGGCCCGGAAGTCGCATTCTTCCCCCATCTGTAATTGCCTCGCGACAAAGGGATTTATTCAGGCCCATACCTTGCCATTAGGGCTATAATCGTCCCGTTAGGCCTTCCCCGGGAATCGATGCGGGGTTCTCCGCACCCCGGTCACGAAGTGGAAAGCCGCTTTACTTGGTCTTAACTGCCGAGGTGGCTTATGACGCTGACTATTGTGGCGGTAGTGTTTGGGATTTTCGCCGTTGGTCTGATCGTCCTCCTGATTTACAAGAGCACTCTCACCATGCACGAGGACGACCAGTTATTTCTGGATGACCACAATTCGCACATGCAGGAAGAACAGACTGAACTGCTGACGAAAGTCAACCGGCTCGTCCTTCCGGTCAGGGTGTTCAGCATCGGTTCTGGAGTGTTTCTGCTGGTGCTCGTCGCGATGCTGATCTATCAAAAGCTGAACGAAGTACAGTAGCGGCAGCGTCGTTCGCAAGGTTGATGGCGTTAACTGTTTTCTCCGGCGCTGGACTGCCCGGCCTCCCGAGGCCGCATCGCGATTCTCCGCTTTTCCGCCGGTAACGCCTGTCAGCCTGCCTGCAAACGAAGTAAACTATATCCCCGAGATTGCGAAAGTGGCGGAATTGGCAGACGCACCAGACTTAGGATCTGGCGGGTAAAACCGTGGGGGTTCGAGTCCCCCCTTTCGCACCAACAATTCTGGCCTGTTTCCGAAGATCGGCGGTTCCCGCAACCTACCCACCTTCGCACCGAGGTTTGTCGAACCGACTGAGTCATGAACACTCCGCCCCTCTCACTGCCTGAGGAATTCAACGCGGCGAGCTATTTCGTCGATCGTCATATCGCGGAGGGCCGCAGCGACAAAATCGCAATTGAGTGCGGCGATCGCCATCTAACCTACCGCCAGTTGCTTGAGTCGGTGAACCAGGTTGGAAACGCGCTCAAGAAATTCGATGTCCGCCCCGAGGAGCGAGTCCTCCTTCTCTTACTCGACACGCCGGAATTCGCCGCGAGCTTTTTCGGTGCCATCAAGATCGGCGCCGTACCTGTCCCTCTCAACACTCTCCTGAAACCGGCCGACTACGAATTCCTGCTGAACAATTCACGAGCCCGCGTGGTCATCGTGAGCGATATTCTCTTTCCAAACCTGCAGGCCATTCCCAGGGCGAGCCTGCGCTATGCCAAACATTTCATCATCGTTGGCCATGCGGAACAGGCTGACACGCCCTCGTTTAATTCCTGGATTAGCGGGAACTCCAGCGAACTGGATGCGGCGCCCACCAGCGTTGATGATCCCGCCTTCTGGCTCTACTCTTCCGGTAGCACCGGCAGGCCCAAGGCTTGCGTGCATCTTCAGCACGACATGGTGGTATGCGCCGAGCGCTATGCCAAGGCCATTCTTCATGCCAGCGAGAGCGACCGCTTTTTCAGCGTCGCGAAGCTATTTTTCGCATACGGCCTTGGCAATGGACTTTATTTTTCGCTGGCCGTCGGGGCAACCAGCATACTGTTGCCCGGGCCTCCCAAGCCGCAAAGTATTTTCGAATTAGTCGAGCGTTTCCGCCCGACCCTGTTCTTCTCCGTCCCTTCAAACTACGCGAAGCTGCTGGCGTACCCAACGGAGGCAAGCCGCACTCCGGACTTTTCTTCCGTCCGCCATGCGATCTCGGCGGGAGAATGTCTTCCCGCCGCGATCTTTCACCGCTTCAAAGACCGCTTCGGCGTTGAGATCCTCGATGCCATCGGGTCCACCGAGGCTCTGCACATGTTTATAGCGAACCGCCCGGGCGCGGTTAAGCCGGGATCGAGTGGCACCATCATCCCGGGATTCGAAGCGCGCATCGTCGATGAAAAAGATCAGCCCGTCGCGCCCGGCGAGATGGGCGATCTGATCGTGAAAACCGACGCTACCTGCGCCTGCTACTGGAACCAGCACGAAAAAACAAAAAACACCATCAGCGGCCACTGGCTGCGCACCGGGGATCGCTACTTTCAAGACGCCGACGGTTACTTCTGGTATGCCGGCCGCTCCGATGACATGTTGAAGGTCAGCGGCACATGGGTCAGCCCCGTCGAAATTGAAAATCAACTTCTCGAACATCCGGTGGTACAGGAAGCCGCAGTCGTCGGACGGAGAGATGCCGATGGCCTGACTAAAACTGTCGCCTGCATCGTTTTGCGCGACGGCATTCAGGGCCATCCCGAAACCGCCGTGGAGTTGCAGCAGTTCGTCCTTCAGCGTCTGCCGGTGTTCAAGCGCCCGCACCGAATCGAATTTCTTTCGGAACTTCCAAAAACCGCAACCGGAAAACTGCAACGCTACAAGTTGCGCTAACCGATGCATCGGCGGCTCCGCTCGGAGGATCATGAACTCTCAAGAATTGCTGCACGAAGCTTTCAACGAGGCAACCAGAGGGCTGAACGAAGGCGGCTTACCGATCGGTTCGGTCCTGGCCGACAAGAGCGGGCAAATCGTGGCGCGCGGTCACAACTTGCGCGTCCAGAGCGGAGATCCGACCGCTCACGCCGAAACCGTCTGCCTGCGCAATGCCGGCCGCAGGCGCGATTGGGCAGAGCTGACTTTAGTCAGCACTCTCAGCCCCTGCATCATGTGTACCGGCACCGCGTTGCTGTTTCGCGTTCCCCGCATCATCATCGGAGAAAACCGGAATTTTAAAGGCGCCGAGGATCTCTTCCGCCAACATGGCGTGGATGTCGTCGTGCTAAACGATCCTGCTTGCATTCGAATCATGCGCGAGTTCATCCAAGCGCATGCAGACTTATGGAATGAAGATATTGGGAAGTAATCGCGCTCCGCGATTAGCGAACTGACGAAGCCTGCGCACCTGGCTTCGCTCGGGCATTAGTCTCGCTCGCAGGAAGTGCGCTTTTCAAATCCCACCTGCACAGCGGGCAACGTGTCGCCACCGAATAAACGATCCGGCCAAATGCGGCGCAATGTGTGTTGGGACAGGCTCTCATCGGACCTCCAAAGCAAGACCGTTCAGCTGTCATTGCAACAACAGCTATTCACCCGACACTAGCACGGCGCGAGAGGCCGCTCGCGCATCTTTTCCGTTATCTCCCATTCATTTTTCTTCTAGCTGCGGAAAGCCTCTTCGCTGGTGATCGAAGGTGTGCGCATCGTTTGATGTGCCCGCAAAACAGAAGCCTTGCCCCGTAGCCCGATTTCACTTCAAGCCAAGGCTGGCCGACGCGGTGTCGACAATCGCTCTACCGATCGCCAGTGACGCCGTAGCCGCGGGCGAAGGCACATTCAGGACGTGCAGCACTTTGCCGGAGGGCACGAATTGAAAATCATCCACTAACGCGCCGTCAGGCTTAAGCGCCTGCGCACGCACGCCCGACCCGCCGGGCACCAGATCCTTCTCATTTATCTCCGGAAGTAACCGCTGCAGCGCGCGCACGAAAAGCGGCTTCGAGAACGAACGCCTGAACTCGTCGAACCCATTGCGCCAATTCCTTCGCGCCATGCGCCAAAAGCCCGGATAGGCCAGCGCCGAAGCCAGGTCGTGCACGCTGACGTCTCGATGGCGGTAGCCTTCGCGCGCCAGCGCAAACACGGCATTCGGTCCCGCGTCCACTTTCCCCGAGATGCGCCGCGTGAAGTGCACCCCGAGAAACGGAAAACGCGGATCCGGCACAGGATAAATCAAGGCCCGCACCAGCGAGGCCCGTTCGGGAATCAAGTCGAAGTACTCGCCGCGGAAGGGCACGATCATCACGCCCGGATCGTCGCCCGCCATCCGGCAAATGCGGTCGCTGTAAAGTCCAGCGCAGTTGATGAGCGCGCTGGTCGAAAACGCTCCCCTTGTCGTTTCCACAACGATCTCATCCGCCAGGCGGCGGATGCCGGTAGCGGCTGCGGAGGTCATCACCGTGCCTCCTCCCGCGGAAATCAACTCAGCATACTTCTCGCTCACCTTGGCATAGTCTGTGATCCCGGTCGAGGGCACGACCAGCGCCCGTATCCCCGCCGCGTGCGCCTCAATTTCCCGCAACTCCTCAGGACCGATCATGCGCAGCCCGCAGAGGCCGTTGGCTTCACCGCGCCGGCGTAATTCCTCCAGCCGCGGCAACTCGTCCGCCGCGGTTGCCACGATCACCTTGCCGCAAACCTCGTGCGCGACCCCGTGTTCGCGGCAAAACTCCACCATCGCCGCCGCCCCGGTCACGCAAAGACGCGCCTTCATGGATCCTGGTTTGTAGTAAACGCCGGAGTGGATCACGCCGCTGTTATGTCCGCTCTGGTGGCGGGCGACGCGGTCTTCCTTCTCGATCAGCAGCAGACCGAGCCTCGGAAAGCGGCGCGTGATCTCCAGCGCAACCCCGAGCCCCACTACACCACCGCCAATAATGATCACGCTGTAGCGGAAATTAGTCATTGCAGCTAAGACTAATGCATCGCCGGGCGGAGCCAAAGGCCATTTGCGTTGAAACGCTCTAGTTTACGACGAGAGTAACTACGGCGCTCTGCGCGGAATCGGCCGGGGTTCCCGCCGACGCGCCCGTCACGGTGATCTGATAAGTCGTAGGCTGGATGCCGGTACCAGACCCCCCGCCATTGCTGACTCCGCCGCAGGACAGCAGCGAAACCATGAGCAGCAGCCCCACGAAGGCTAAGACATGCTGCCTGCGCTTCTCGGAACACGGTCGAGCCGTAGTCCAGCCGATCGCAATCCCCGGCAACACAAGGAAGAGCGCGTAATAAATATAACGGTTGCGCGACGGCTGGTTAACAGCGCTCGCTGTAGTTGAAATCGTCATCACGACAGCCGCTGAACTAGCCCCCAGCGTCAGCGGCGTGGCCGGAGCGAAAATGCATTGCGCTCCTGCCGGCAGTCCGTGCAGGCACGAAAGAGTGACCGCGCCCGCAAACGACGAACCCGGCGGATTTGGAGCCACACTGAGCTGGTAAGGCCCGCTCGTCGTTTGCCCCGCGCCCAGCGTCTGGCTGGGCGTCCCCGACGTGACCGAAAAATCCGGAATCACCGTAACCGGCAACTGCATACCATGGCTGGGGTGTCCGGACGTATCCGCGACCGTCAAGCCAATGTTATATGTGGCCGGCGCAATCGTATTCGGCACGTTTAACGTCAATGTCAATGTGGCCGGAGCGTTCGTCTGCATCGCCACCGGATTGGCGGGGCTGACAATGCATTGGCCTGAAATCGCGCTCGCGTCGCAACTGGCTGTTACCGACCCGGCATATGTGGATGTCACAGACACCTTGGCCTGGGTCTGCCCGCCTGCCGCAATTCCGCCCGGAAATGCCTGGCTCACCGCCAACTGAAAGTCGCCCCCGCCCGTAACCGGAGCCGTCACAATGAGCGCCACACTCGCCGAATGCAACAGCGGAGCCGACGTTCCCGTCACCGTCACCGTGAAAGCTCCAGCGCTGGTTGTCGCGCTGGTCGCGATCGTCATCGTAACCGCCGATGCGGTTCCCGGCGTGATCACGGCAGACGGTTGAAAATTGCATTGCGCTCCCGCCGGCACGCCCGAGCACGACAACGTTACCGCACTGTTGAACGATGAGCCGCTGGCTTGAAGTGTCAAGTTGTACGCGGCGGTAGTCCCACCGGCATTCACCGTTTGGCTCGCCGTCGAAGCGCTGATTCCGAAATCCTGAACAGTCAGCGGAAACGACGTGCCGTGCGCCGGGATCCCGGATGCATCTCCCACGTTCACATTCACCGAATACATTCCCGCCACCGCATTGCTCGGCACGCCGACCGTCGCAACCAGCGCTACCGTCGATCCGGCACTAACCGCAGTTGGATTGGGCGTTACTGTGCAGCTCGCCCCAGTCACCGACGCCGTACAGGTGGAAGAAATGTTGCCGGAATAGTAGGTCGAAGCCGCAACCGTGAAGTTCGCATTGCCGTGGCTCCCCGGATCCAGTAGAAGCGACGGGGGCACGGTTACCTGAAAATCCCCCACGTTGAAAGGAATCAGCAGCGTGTGTGTCGAGGCGCCCGAAGTCCCTTGCACCACCATTTGGTAGCTGCCTGCACTCAGGCTCGTAGCATTCACTCTGACCGTCGCCGTGGTAGGAATCGAACTGACCGAGGCCGGGCTCACGCTGCAACTGCCGCTTCCAGAAACCAGCGCGCAACTCAAACTGATAGTGCCGGAAAATCCGTTGGATGCGGTCACGTTGATCGGCCCGCTGGCAGTGCTGCTGCCTGCATTTACCGTTGGGAAAGAACCGCTCTCAGTCAGCGCGAAATCAGGAATGGCACTCACGATGTGCAACTCCGCCGCGGCAACATGCGTCGTATGTCCCGTATCGCTTCCCACCCCTTGCACGTTGAAGTAGTAGTCGCCGACCGCTCCGCCCGCCGCAACCGTGAACGGAGTATTGACGCCCGGAGTCAGCGGAGACTGCGGCGAACTGCACGAACTCGGCGCAGGCGTCACCCCAGCCGTGCAACTCAACGTCACAGTCCCAGAATATCCATTCAGCGCTCCCGCTAATCCCGTGAACGTCGCGCTCGCTCCCGTTGAAATCGTGCGAGGTGAATTGGTAATCGATATCTGAAAATCGGGCGCGGCAGAAAGATTAAACTGCCAAACTCCGCGCCCATACGTGGAAGCTCTTAACAACTGCTGTCCGCCGGAGGCAAAAATTCCCAGCGCCGTCACCGCCGCATTCGGCAAAAAGCCGGATTGGTTTGCACCTGGACTCGGTCCAACCTCCGTCCAGTTCGCCCCCGTCGTGGGACTGGAAAATACACCCACGTCGGTCGCGACGTACACCGTCGACAAGCCGAAAAATACAACCACCGCGTTAACTGGCGCGTCCGGCAGGTTCGCGGTGAAATCGGTCCAACTGGCACCCGCGTTGGTCGTCTTCCAGACATGCCCCGGGCCTCCGGTAAACCCCATTACCGTTACGTAAGCCGTGAGGCCGGTTGCATCCGCCGAATCCAAGGCCACTCCAGACACCGGAAACTGGTTGGGATTGATGTTCCCCTGCGGACCATTGTTGGTGACATCGGCAAAGGCCGAGAGCCCGGCCGTCGCATTCGTCGTCACCCATACGCGCCCTCCCGTCGGCGTGTTCAGAGGGCCATTCAGCGGCCCAAGGCCACTGGTAGTCGCGTACACAACTTTCGAGCCATTACCGTCCGTTGGCCCTCCGGCGGCCAGGGCACGCACCTGGTTGATTTCGCTCCCCGTGCAAGTTCCCGCTCCCAGCGTCTCGAAATTTGGGCTGAGCGCGGTAAATCCGCCGCCAGTCCGAGCCCCGCGCCACACGCGGCAAGATCCCACCAGCATCGCCGTCGAAGAGTTCGGATCGAGCATGTATGGAAAGTAAAACGCGCCATCGTCATCGCCAATCATGCCGCTGGTTACGACAAAGCTAAACCCGCTGTTGTTGCAACTCACCCCGCTGGTGCAGAGTTGAATGCCAAGTCCGCCCGGTGGAATGTCAGGGTTGGAGGCGTACCAGTTGGATGGCACGTCCGGATCGATCGCGTTATAGCCGCCGTCCCCGCCCAGAACATTTCCCCAACTCAAGCTCGTAGTCGCAGTCCCCGTCGCGGGTGAACCGTTATCCTGTGTTCCTCCAAGCAACGTGTTGGGATCCGTCGGGTGTTGGGAAAAGCTCACGAATTGCGTCATCGACCCCAGATTCTGGTTGAGATCCTCAAACTCATTTACATCCGAGCACGAACCGCCGTGCAGTCCCAGGAATCCATCCAGCGCGCGATAAATGCCGCCGTCATTGGCGAAATAAAGCAGCGCATTGCCCGAGTCGGTGCCGGAACTCGGGATCATATACGTCAGCGCGTGCTGGTCGGGATGCACATGGGCGGGCGCGCCAATCGGGTCGCATCCGTAAACATGGGTGAGGTTCATGAACGGTGTAGCCGAACAGCTTGGATTCTGCGTTCTTATGCCGCACTTGTACAAATTAATCGCCCCGGCATACAAGTCCGTCGCCGCTTGATTCGGAACCGCGAGCAGTTCGAGATTGTAGGAACCCTGGGCGACTCCGCAGCCATACGCGTCTCCGCAATTCGTGATTCCGGTGTCAGAAATCGGCGTCCACGATGTTCCCCCGTTCAGGCTTTGCCAAATTCCGCCATCCACCGGGTTGCCATTCGAATCCAGATAGATGTACCAGACATACATCTCGTTTCGCGTAGGGAGCGCAGTAATTTCCGCTCGATAGATAGGACATCCATAATTATTTGCCGTAGACTGCGGCGGGCAAGCGCTCGTACTCAACACATTGCCGCCCGGCTGCACGGCAAGGCGCGTCCAGTGAGTTCCGTCCGCAGAGGAATAAAAGCCGTGATAGCGCACGGCGGCGAAGAATTTTCCGGCATTGGCGTTGTAAACCACCGACGTCGCCGAAGTCGCATCAGTCGCGCCCCCGGGATCCGTCAGCGCATCATAAGTCCACGTTTGACCGGAGTCGATCGAAGTGTAAAGTCCTCGCGTAGTGCTCGCGGTAACGGCGCCGTCGACAAGTCCTTCCGAGGTCGTTGCCATTGCCGCAACCACAGTGTTCGGTTGCCCGCTTGCCGTGCTGAACGCCATGCGCGTCCCGCCCAGGCCGCTGAACGACAGCGCCCCGCTGTTCGCCGTGCGAACCAGACTCCAGGTCGCGCCGAAATCTGTTGACCGCAGCATGCCAAGCCCAAAGTACGAGTCGCCGGAATTATTGGCTTCTCCAGTTGCGGCGAGAATTACGCCGGTATTGCCCGGCTGAACCGCGATCGCACCAATCGAGAGCGTCGCCTGGTCGTCGGTGAGCGCAGTCCATATCACGTTGCCTGCGGTGTTGTCGGCCGCGTTGGTTGACTTCCAAACTCCGCTCTGCGCCCCGCCGATGTAAAGCGTATTGCCGGTCACATCGGCTGGATCGATGGCCACAGCAGTCGCCCGTCCTGCAACCTGGTGGTAATCCTGCGTGCCGTTTCCAGTAGCGTCAGAAGCCAATGGCATTGGTCCCAATGGTGTCCACGCATTTGGAGAGGGCGAATTGGACTGCGACTCTTGCCCAGTGGATAGAACGGTTGCCGCGAGGGCGGCACGCCGCGCGCGCATCTTCACCTTAGTCTGAAAGGCCCGCCGTCGGAGTTCCGCCGCAGATTTCCCGTGCATCAGGCGCCCGCGAAAGAACCATTGATTGCGTTCGTTCACGTGGTCCGCGTCGGAATCCTGAATAGGATTTTGCGGAACACTCTGCTTCGCGCCTTGTCCCTGCATCACCGAAGCTGCAAAACAGAAACTCAGCGCCAGCGCCTGCAACCAGCGAAGCAATCGACCGCGCACCATGGAGGACTCGCTCACATTTCAGTATCGGAAGCCAAAGTCGGCGACGCAATCCAAAAGTGTCGTCTCGAATTGGCTCTGGCCCACTTTGGGAAAAACTCCCCGCACCCACGTACACCCTGGTCTACGTCCTTGTACAATCTGCTTTCGTAAGTTGAAGTAGAAGCACGGATTCAAACAGCGCCGCAAAACGCGTAGGGACGGACGCATTCGTCCGTCCCTGGTTTGTGCTGCCGCAGCAAGAATTCCATGGCAATCGACTGGCAAGCATTCTGGCTCACTCTGCAGTTGGCCATCACGGTCTCGGCGATATTGCTCGTGCTCGGTCTGCCCATCGCCTGGTGGATTGCATTTTCTCGCTGGCGCTGGAAGTTTCTGATCGAAGCCGTCGTTGCGCTGCCAATCGTGTTGCCGCCCACCGTGCTTGGCTTCTACTTGCTTATCGCTCTCGGACCGCGCAGCCCTCTGGGACGCTGGTGGATCGCCCTCACCGGCCATACGCTGGCATTCACATTCACCGGACTCGTGATCGGCTCCATCCTTTACAGCCTGCCCTTTGCGGTGCAGCCGTTTGCCGCGTCCTTTGCCGGCGTTGATCGCAAATTGATTGCCGCGTCTGCCACGCTCGGCGCTTCCCCGTTCCGCACTTTCTTTCGCTTAATCGCTCCGCTTTCCTTGCCCGGCTTGATCACCGGCACGGCCCTCAGCTTCGCTCACACCATGGGCGAATTCGGCGTCGTGCTCATGGTCGGCGGAAACATCCCCGGAGTCACGCGCACAGTCTCCATCGATATTTTCGACCGCGTTCAAGCCTCCGACTACGCCACCGCCAATCAGACAGCCCTGCTCCTGCTCGCCTTCTGCTTCGCCGTCCTCGCCCTCGTCTATAGCGTCAATCGGAAACCCTGGGTCGTGGGCCCTATAAAATAGTCCGCAATGAGCGCCTCCCGCACCGACGAATCCGCAGCCGTTGCCGTTACTGCTCATGACAAAATCGTCGGCTCCGTGCTCGATGCCCAATTCCGCAAGCGATTCGCCGCGCCAGCACATGACTTTGTTCTGGAAGCCGAGTTTCGGGCCGCGCCGGGATTCACCATCCTTTTTGGCCCGTCCGGGGCTGGCAAGACCACCGTGCTCGATTGTGTTGCCGGATTGGCCAAGCCTGACTCGGGTCGCATCGCGATCGTCGACCGCGTTCTATTCGACGCAGCGCAACACATCGACCTCGCTGTAGAAAAGCGCCACGTTGGATACGTTTTGCAGTCCCTCGCCCTGTTCCCGCATCTCTCGGTTGAGAAAAATATCCAGTACGGCCTCGCGCATCTGCCGAAGTCCCAGCGTGCGGCGCGAGCTTCAGCAATTCTTGAGGCCTTTCGCATTCCGCATCTCGCGCGCCGCTACCCGCGTGAAATTTCCGGAGGCGAAAGCCAGCGCGCCGCATTGGCCCGAACCCTGGTCACCGATCCCGCGGTCTTACTTCTCGATGAGCCTCTGGCCGCGCTCGACGTTGCCACGAAATCGAAAATCATCGACGACCTTCGTCAATGGAACCAGGCCCACCGCATTCCCATCCTCTACGTGACCCACAGCCGCGAGGAAGTTTTTGCCCTGGGCGAGCGCGTGCTCATCCTCGACGCCGGACGCATCGTCGCGCAAGGCACGCCCCACGAAGTGATTGCAGCTCCCCAGCAGGAAACGGTCGCCCAACTGATAGGTTTCGAAAATATCTTCGACGCCACCGTGGCGTCCGTTCACCCCGAACGCGGAACTATGACCTGCCGCATCGCTGCAGACGGAGTTCCGGTCGTGCTGGAAACTCCGCTGGTGCGGGGAGGCGTGGGATCGGCCCTGCGCGTGGGCATCCGCGCCGGCGACATTCTGCTGGCAACGGCGCCTCCGGTGGGATTGAGCGCCCGCAACGTCATTCCCGGCCGCATTGCCACGCTCGAACAACGCGACGTGATCGTCTCCGCGCGCGTGAAATGCCGGGTCGAGATGGAAGTCCATCTCACCCTGGCCGCGCGCGATTCCCTGCAACTGGTCCCCGGCCGCGAGGTCTGGCTGGTGATCAAAACCCACTCGTGCCACCTTATGCAGAAGTAACGCAATCATTCACGTCCGCTCCCTCTCGTTCCCTGAAGCGAATTCTCCATTCTGACTTCAGCATTCTGCATCTCTTCCTGTTCCACCTCGATCACTGCTACCCACTGCCCTTTGCGCTCCTCTAAGAACACGACTCGCCCACCCAGAATCCGCGCCGCAGCCGCCGGCGGCAAGTCCCGGTGAAAGCCAAAGAATCTTCGCTTCCACTCTTCCCATTTCTTCCATCGATCCAGCAGCGGATGCGCCGGCTCATACTTCGTCGAGAACACCAGCGCCACTTCGAAGTGCGAACGGAACTCGGCGGCCGACAGCACCTCCTCCAAAGAAAAATCTTCAATCCGCACCACCTGTACCGGCCGCGTGACATAGCCCAGCCACGGCCGCGTCAATTCATCCGAGGTCGGCCAAGCCGTCAGCGCGTGCGCCATGGGATAGCGCGCCTCCAGAAAACGCTCCCCATCTTGGTGCAGCAACACGTAGTCGCGATACGCGAGATTGTCCTCCGGCGAAAATCCGTACGGCGGATTCCAGAACCATGCTGCAACAAAAGCCAGCGCAACCACTGCCACACCCGCAGGCCAATAGCGCAAACGTCGGCGCAGCGTCGAAACTCCGACAATAATCACCAGCGGAACCGCCGTCAGCATATACCGCGCCAGCACCGCCCCGCCGATCAACGCCATCGCAATCACATACACTTTCACCACCACCAGAAAGATCATCTGCACCGGAATCGCGATGCGTTCGCGCGCAATTCCAGAATCCTTCACCGCGGGCAGCAGCATCGCCAGCAACATGCCCACCGTCAGCAGCCACAAATGCATGTACCCGAATGCCTGCCAGAGCCGCAATCCCAGCGCCAGCAGGAACCGCAAAGGATTCAACGTGGCAGCCACGTTGTAGCGAAAGAATTCCGGATTGCCAAAAACGTATCCCGTGCGCAAATAGTGATAGCCGAACCAGAGCGCCAGCGGCGCCACAGGAATTAGCAGCGGCAGAATGCGCCGCGCCGCCCTCTCAAACTTGCACTCCTCCGCGCTTATCCACAGCCCCGACAACAACCCACGCTTCGGCACAACCAACCCCAAAACTTCCCACAAAGCCAACCCCAGGGGTGCAAGAATCGCCGTCTCTTTAGCCAGAACGGCGAGCGAAAACCACACCGCGACCGCGACCGGACGCTCATCCAGATACGCCCACAGTCCCCAGAACGTCAGCCCCGCGGCAGCCAGGTCGACCTGCGCCAGCGAGCTCTGCATGAAGAAAACCGGGTAGAGCGCCGTGCATAAAGTCGACGCGATCGCGACTTCGGTATTAGCCGCGCGCGCTGCCAGCCGAAACACTCCCAGCAGCGAGAACGCCGCAACCACCAACATGGCCGACCGCGTAACCAGCGGCGCATAGCCCACCGCCTTCCACCACAGCGCGATCCACGCCATCACCAGCGGCGGATGCGCGTTGGAAACCGTCGTATGCGGAATCAGGCTTCCGCTCAGCAACAGATCGCGCGCGGCAGGAATGTAATATCCGGCTTCATCCCAGAAGTAAGGAAGTTGCAGCAGCGGAACGTGAAGCAGAAAAATCGCAACGAAGATGGCCGCGAACACCAGAGCTGGCTGCGGACTGGAAGGGCGCATGGGAGAAATCATTCTATGCGTGGAGGCGTTGCCGGCAACGCCTCTCTATCCGTCACTCGAATCGCTTTCGCTGAGAAGCAGCGAGTTACTTCTCCGGAACGGCCCTAGTGCACCGGCCCCTGCGGCCCCATTCTCGGATCGAGTTTGATCTCCCCGAATGCGCTTTCGTACCCGCCGACGTTCTGCTGCAGAAGTCCCAGCAACGCCTTCGCCTGCTGCGGGCTCAGATAGATTCCTTGAAAATTCTTAATCTCTACATGGCTCTCAGTCTGCTGTTGCAGCGTCCCGAAAACCAGGAAAAAGTCCCATATATTCACCCGCATCTGCACGCTGTTCGCGTAATTTTCCCGGTAATCCGCGTCATTGGTTAACTTCACATTCGGTTGCGTCGGAATATTCATAGGGATGAAGTGTAAACGAGATCATGGCACCGAAGAAACCACCGGAGCTGATCCTTCCAACTGACACAAACTGGCACCCAGGTGATGTTTTGCGGCCATCCCAGCCCTGGGTAACGCCTGTCCGGTCAGCCGCTTTTGAGTAGCTCTTTACTGAAAACACAGGACTTATAAGTTAGGTCGACATTACTTTCGGAAGTACCTTGTGGCTCACAAAGTGCGATAGAGTCTAGGTGGCCTCCAGTAGTGCGGAGGGCGCGCGACTATGACCCAGGATAACGATCACGGGCTAACCGAGGAAATCGTACTTCCCGAAAATCTTTTGCCCTTGGAATCGGTGTTAGGCGAGGGCGTATCGCCGGCGGATCTGTGCGCGGTTCTGGCCAAGATTTTCCGCGTGCAGTCGACCGAAGTGGCCTTGATGCGGCTGCAATCGGGCCTCCTGCATTTTATTTTTCCCGAATACCTTCGAACTTCGGGCGCAATTCCCTTGACCGGTAAAGCCGTAGCCGCTCACACCGCTCTCAGCAAAAAGCCTGAGATTTTTAATAACTTTGCCCGTGTGAAACACGCCAGCATCTTCGAAACAATAAAAGCCGGCAGCAACGAGCCGGATGGCCCCGCTCCTCCCGCCCCCATCCAGAAACTCATGTCTGTACCCATCATGAACCGCGATTCCGTCGTCGTTGGCGTCATTCAGATTTCGCGCAAAGGCCTCGATTCCAAGTTGGCGCAGGATTTCAGCCGCGAAGATCTCCACGACCTCGAATTAGTCGCCGGACTATTAGCCACAGCCCCAGCCCTGCTGGCGAACTAAACTCAACAGCTTTTCTCCGCGTTCTCTGCGACCTCTCCGCGATCTCCGCGGTTAAAAGCTTTTTCGTGGCGAACGATTCAGATTGCTCACCCTTTCACCGCAACTCGCAGATCCGCCCCAGTCATCTCCGTAGGCTCATCGACGCCAAGCATCCCCAGGATTGTCGGCGAAATGTCCCTCAGCGACCCATTCGGCTTCAGCGTGAACTTCTTGGCATTCTCCGAAACCACGATAAACGGCACCGGATTCGTCGTGTGCGCCGTATGCGGCCCGCCCGTCGCGGGATCCATCATCATCTCCGCATTCCCATGATCGGCGGTAATCAGCATCGCCCCGCCCTTCGCCCGCACCGCGCTCTCAATGCGTCCCAGGCAAGCGTCCACGGTCTCAACCGCCTTGATCGTAGGCTCAATCTTGCCCGAATGCCCCACCATATCCGCATTGGCAAAATTCACGATCATCACGTCGAACGTTCCATCCTCCGCGGCCTTCACCACCGCGTCGGAAATCCCCGCCGCGCTCATCTCCGGCTTCAGATCGTAAGTCGCAACTTTGGGCGATTGCACCATCACCCGCTCTTCTCCCGGAAACGGCTGCTCCACTCCCCCGTTAAAAAAGTACGTGACGTGCGCGTACTTCTCCGTCTCCGCCACCCGCAGGTTTCGCATGTTCATCCCGCCCATCACGTTGGCCAGAATGTTCGCCATCGATTCCGGCGGAATCACCACCGGCAAGCTGAAATTCTTGTCGTACTGCGTCATGCAGACATAGCGCAGGTCCTTCGGCACGCGATCCCGCGGAATGGTCGCATCCAGATCGGCCGCACCCGGCAGATCGCTTCCGCCCTTCTCATTCAACCCGCTGTTGCGTGCCAGCGCCCGCGTGATCTGCCGCACCCGGTCGGCCCGAAAGTTGAAGCAGATGCACGAATCTTCCTCGCGAATGGTTTGTGTGGCGCGAGCGCTCCCGCTCGCGGGTTTTGAGTCCTCCACGACGAACGGAATCACAAACTCATCGGTCACGCCCTTGTTGTACGAATCCTTCATCCCCTGCACCGGATCGGCGCACTTCCCGCCCTCCGCGTCGGCGAACACCATCGCGTTGTACGCCTTGGCAATCCTCTCCCACCGCCGGTCGCGATCCATCGCGTAGTAGCGCCCGTTCACGGTCGCAATCTTCCCGCAGTTGTACTCGCGCATCTTCTGCTGCAACTGTTCGAGATATCCCGCGCCATTAGTTGGCAGCGTATCGCGCCCATCCATAAAAGCATGCACGAACACGCGCTCCAGACCATTCTGCTTCGCCATCTTCAGCAGCGCGTAAAGGTGCGCCTGCTGCGAGTGAACCCCGCCATCGGAAACCAGCCCAAACAAATGCAGCCGCCGTTCTCCGGAACGCGCATGTTTCATCGCATCGAGCAGCACGGGATGCGAAAAGAATTCCCCGTTCCGGATCATCAAATCAATGCGCGTGATATCCATGTGCACAATGCGCCCGGCGCCGATATTAAGATGCCCAACCTCGCTGTTCCCCATCTGCCCCTCAGGCAGCCCCACGAACGGCCCGCTGGTATGAATCAGCGTGTTGGGATACTCCCGCAGCAATCGGTCGTAGACAGGCTTGCGTGCCAGCGCAATCGCATTAGCTTTGGTTTCGACTCGATACCCCCAGCCGTCGAGAATGATCAGAACCAGCGGTTTAGGACGTGACATAAATTCAGCTGTTAGCTCCTGAAAACTTCTAGCTTGGCGTAGTGCTACCAGATCAACTTCACTGGATAGCGCTCGAATACGGGATCGGCGGTCACCAAAGGAAGTTTTTCCTCGATACTCTGTGCAATCAAGATGCGGTCGAAAGGATCGCGATGATGCGCTGTCAGGTTCTCAATCCTCAGCACATGGTCCAGCTTAATCGGCAGCACTTCGATTCCGTTCTCGCTGAGTTCCCGCACCAGATAAGGACCTGAGGGCTCAGGCAAGGGGAGCTTTCCAGATTTTACCTTGATCAGAATTTCCCAGATGCTTGCCACGCTCAACCAAAGATCGTTGCTGCCGGTAAATATCTGTTGTGCTTTCCGGGAAAGCCTCTCATCGTCCGAAATCGACCAGAGGAAAGCGTGCGTATCAAGAAGAGCTTTCATTCCCAGAACAGATCCTCGATCTCTTTGGGTAAAGGATCGTTGAAGTCGTCCGGCACCCTAAACTCCCCCTTCGCAGAACCCAGTTTTCGTCGCTTGGGCCGCTCGACCAGTGGCACAAGCTTCGCCACGGGCTTACCCGCCTTGGCGATGATGACCTCTTCCCCCATCGCGACTCGCTCAAGCAGGCGCGACAGGTGCGTCTTAGCCTCGTGGATATTGACTTCCATACAGGCATTATAGCTAAGTCATTGACTAAGTCAACCGACCAAACTATCCGGTTCGAATCGCAGGTTATACTCTGAACTTCACGGAGACCCATCATGCCGATCGCCGACTTGCTTCTAACCGAACTCGACCAGGAACTGAAGAAAACCCGCACCGCCCTCGAACGCGTGCCCGCCGACAAGCTTGATTTCGCCCCTCACCCCAAGTCCACGCCGTTGGGCAAACTCGCCCCCCACGTCGCGCAACTCGCTGGCTTCGGCCTGAATATCCTCACTACTCCGGAACTCGACTTCTCCAAATCCAGCATCAAACCCCTGAAATTCGAGTCCGTCCCTCAACTGCTGAAGGCCTTCGACGAAGGTGCAGCCGAGGTTCGCGCCGCTCTAAAAGCCACTCCCGACAAAGCCTGGACCGAACCTTGGAAACTTAGCTTCCAGGGCAAGACCATTTTCGAAGGCCAGCGCTTTCTCGCCTATCGCCAAATGTTCCTCAATCACCTTGTTCACCATCGCGCCCAGCTCGGCGTCTATCTGCGACTAACCGGTCAGCCCGTCCCCGCAACCTACGGCCCGTCCGCCGACGACACCATGGGCTTCTGAAACTTCCCGCGCAAAGAACTAGCCGCGATAATTCAGCGCCTTCAATCCCAAAAACCGCGCCGTCCCCCCCAACTCCTCCTCGATCCGGAGCAGTTGGTTGTACTTGGCGATGCGGTCCGTGCGCGAGGCCGATCCCGTCTTGATCTGCCCCGCGCCCGTCGCCACCGCCAGGTCCGCAATGAACGTATCTTCCGTCTCCCCAGACCGGTGCGAGATCACCGACGTGTACCCATTCCTCCGCGCCAAATCAATCGCATCCAGCGTCTCGCTCACCGTTCCGATCTGGTTGACTTTCACCAGAATGGAGTTGGCCACGCCTTTGTCGATCCCTTCCTGCAGGAACTGCACATTGGTCACGAATAGATCATCTCCCACGAGCTGAATCTTCCCGCCCAGTTCTTTCGTCAGGTTCGCCCAACCGTCCCAGTCGTTCTCTGCCAGCCCGTCTTCCAGCGACACAATCGGATAATCCTTCACCCACTTCGCCCAGAATTTCACCATGTCGTCGGAACTCTTCGCCGACTTATCCGACTTCTTGAAAACGTATTTGCCATCCTGAAAAAACTCGCTGGCCGCCGGATCCAGCGCAATCGCGATTTCCTCTCCCGGCTTATAACCAGCCTTGGAAATCGCTTCCAGAACCACTTCAATCGCTTCCACGTTCGACTTCACCGACGGAGCAAATCCGCCCTCATCGCCCACCGCGGTGTTGTAACCGCGCTTCTTCAACACTCCTTTAAGCGTATGAAACACCTCCACGCCCCAGCGCAGCGCCTCGGAGAACGAAGGCGCTCCCACCGGCATCACCATGAATTCCTGGAAGTCGACGTTATTATCCGCATGCGCCCCGCCATTCAAAATGTTCATCATCGGCGTCGGCAGCGTATTCGCCCCTGCCCCGCCCAGATACCGATACAACGGCATGTCCAGGCTCAACGCCGACGCTCGTGCCGCCGCCATCGACACCGCCAGGATCGCATTCGCCCCCAGCCTACCCTTATTTTCGGTGCCGTCCAACTCGATCATCCGCCCATCCAGCCCGCGCTGATCGAACGCATCCCAGTTCGCCAGCCCCTCGGCGATCTCCCCATTCACGTTCTCCACTGCTTTGAGAACGCCTTTGCCCAGGAACCGGTTGGTATCCTCGTCGCGCAACTCCACTGCCTCATGTTCCCCGGTCGACGCGCCGCTGGGCACGATTGCCCGCCCCATCGACCCGTCCGCCACGAAAACTTCCGCTTCAATCGTCGGATTCCCCCGGGAATCCAACACTTCTCGTGCATGTATTGCTGCAATATTGCTCATGGAATTGTCCTCGGATTTCGTTTCTGCCAGTTCGGCATTAACGTCGGTATTAAAGTTGATGCGGCGTCCCGTGAGATAACCGGTTCCCGTATAAGTTCGGCCCATGTGTTTTGCGAAACCAACGATTATATCGAATCATCTCGACCGGACCGTGACTTCCGGCACACTCAACCCGGCCAATTTCCACATTTGAAACTGTCCAATCGGCCACTCTCGCTCCGCCCTTATCTCCGTTGGTTCCCTGTGCGTCTGCGTATTGTCCCCGCACCACCACAGGACTAGATTCAAGGGATACAATACTGCTCGGGGAAGTTGAGGAGGCACCGTGAAAAAGTGGATGGTTCTACCCTGTATCCTGCTCCTGGCCGCCGCACTGGCAGCTCAAACCGATTCGTCCGCTCCCGCGGATAACACGCCGGCGGAGCAGTCCGCACCCGCACTCAATATCACCGAAGCCCCGTTGCCCGCACCCTCAGCCCCTGCTATCGCCGGTTCGGTGCCCGCAGGAACTACCTTGATGGTTCGCCTCGATACCACGCTCGCAACTTTCAGCAACCGCGTCGGCGATCCCTTTCAGGCAAAAGTCACCCAGGCGATCGTCGTGAATGGCGCGACGGTCATTCCCGTGGGCGCAACCGTCGAAGGCCGCGTGACCAAAGTCAATGAGCCGCGCCGCATCTCCGGCCGCCCTACCATCGGAATTCTTCCCGAGGCCGTCATCCTTCCCAGCGGCGAGCGCTTTTTCCTCGACGCGACCCTAACCGACACCAACCTTCGCGGCACCGACGTCAACCAGGAAGGCCAGTTTAAAGGAACCACTCGCGATCGCCGCGATAACCTCGAAGCCGGAGGCGGCGCCGCCGGAGGCATGCTCATCGGCGGCCTCATCGGCGGCGGCCCCGGAGTCCTCATCGGCGGCGCCATCGGCGCCGGTTCCGCCACCGCCCACTGGCTGGCCACCCACCGTTCCGCAATCCTGCCTTCCGGCACTCAACTCACACTGGAGTTGAACCGCCCCCTAACCATGGGCGCTACGACCGCGAGCGGCGGCAGCAAGTAGTAAGTTGGCATCGCTCAGTTATCCGAAACGTCAGAGTTCGAGATCTCTGACGTTTTTTATTGCATGAGAGAATAAACTGGTGAGAATCAAGGTCGAAATCCCAGAAGCGCTCTATTGCAAGCTGAAGAAGCGCGCCCGGCAGGAACAACGAAGCATCAACGATCTGATCGTCAAAGCCATCCGCGCTACCCTGGGGAAAGAACCGGTCAAGCCGTCCCGACGGATTGCCCCGATCATCGATTCCGACAGACCAGGATCGCTCAGGCTGGATAATGCGAAAATTTATGAACTTATAGATTTTCCGTAAGGATGCTCAAGCAGAAGCTTACGTCCCGAAAATCAACTCCCCCTCGCTCACCACCTGCAACTCGATCCATCCCTCCAGCGGCAAAGAATCCACCGGCAACCGGTTCTGCCACAGACTGAAGCGCAGCCGCAGCTTGCTGGTCGATGCCGCGGCCACCGCCGCTCCCTTGCGATCCGCCGTCGGAGGCGCCGCGCTCGGCGTCGCCAGCAGCCACGCCAACGGCAATTTGAACTCAAAGTTCCTCAGCAGCGCCAGCTTCACATGGTCGTCCGGCTGATCCGACGCCGCCAGCGCCCGCTCTTGCGTTCCATTCTCTACCTTCCAACTCTTGAGCCGACACTCGTGCGCCGATGCTTCCAACCGCAAAGCCCGCCGCGGACGCGGTTCCCCGCTCGCCCACGACTCCACATTCACCACCAGCTCAAAATCCTCTTCCGGAATCTTCCCCGTGAAATCCAGCCGCCCATACACATTGATGGAATCGATCCCGGCATACACCGAGTCCAGCAGAAACTGTTTCCCGTGCATCGCCCCGGCGCGCTGGTCCGCCGTATACACCGCCGCGCCCATCCACTCGAAGTACCGCACCTTGTCGCCCGTCACGCGCGGATGAATATAAGCCGTCTGCGGCACAAATGACGGGCGCACCTCCGCCCCGGTAATGAGCTGCGCCAGCGAATCCGGCGGCGCCGCTCCCAGCGCCTGGTACACATTCGCCAGATGCTTGCGGTAGAGCTCGTCGAAATCGCGGTCGTTCGCTGAATGATGTTCCGGCCCGTACCACCAGTTCCAGTCGCTGCCTTCCGCGATCAGAATTTCTTCGAACGCCAGCTTGCGCTGCGCCTCGGGCGCGCGCTCCGCATTGTCCCTGTAAAATTCCCGCGCATTGTAGAGGTAATCCCAGGCGCGATTGTCCTCCGGCGCGCCAATCCACACATTAAAGTTCGCGTTGATCCACGACCCGGGCACCAGCGATGTCATCTTTCCGAAATCCTTATGCCGCTCGATCGCCTCGGAAATCGTCACCGCCTCCACTCCCGGCTCGCGCTGCAGTCCATCGTAGAATCGCCGCAGAAATTCCCGCCCCGACTTTGGGTAATACTCCCACGCATTTTCGCCATCGAGAATGATCGACACCACCGCATCGCGTCCCTTGGCCAGCACCGGCTTGGCCGCTTCCTTGATGTTTCCGATCAAATGCCGCGCCGCGTCCGCCGGAGGCATCCCCGAATAGACGAACCCAATCAAATCGGAAATCGTGTGGTCGCGAAACACCATGTTCATCGTGGTCGCGCCGTTCTCGTAGCGATAGATGTTATAAAGTTTCTCCGCCAGGTTCGCCGGTAGCCGCCCGTTCCCGTCACGCGCAAAAAATAGTCCTGAACTCCGCCCCAGCACACCTTCATCCGTCGCCATCCACTTGACGCCCACGTTATGCGCAATCGCCAGCGCCTCCTCCGACACGCTGCCTTCCGACGGCCACACGCCCTTAGGCCGCAGCCCGAACACTTTCTCGTGCAAGTCGAGCCCGCGCGTTAACTGCTCCCGCGCATCCTCCGCATGGCGATACCGGTTCTGCGGCAGCGGCAATCCCGGCGACGACACCGCCCCTGCATTCGTGTCGCACACCAGCGGCAAAATGGGATGATAAAACGGCGTCGCCGAAAGCTCGATCGATCCCTTCTTCGCTGCCTCCGCATGCGCCGGCAAAACGCGCCCCAGCAACTCCCGCTCCCGCGCAATCACAAATTTCTGATCGTCCAGCGAGTAATTCTGCCCCTTGGCGACCAGCGCGGCCACGTCTTTTTCTTCCAGAAAAAATTCGTCGAACCACGCAATCTGCGACAGCACCTGCAAATCGGTGTAATCCTGCGCCTGAAAATATCGCTCCGCCCGCTCCGGAACGTTGCCGTGCTCCCGAAACCTCTCCCACAACTCCTTGTACCGCGGATACCTCCCGATCAGGTTCTGCGGGTTCGCCTGAAACAGATACTGCAGCGCAAACCGCCGCTCCACCGGCGTCAAATCCTTCGCCGGCTTCGCCGCTACTCTCAGAAATGGATCCTCCGCCGTCCCCGCCGCGTAATCCTGAATCTGCACCATCAGCGAGGGCACCAGGTTGAAATTCTGATGCACGTTGGGAAATTCATCCAGCAACTTCACCATGCCGTAATAATCTTTCAGAGCGTGCAGCCGCGTCCACGGCAGGCGGTATTCTCCTGTCACCAGATCCTTGTAGAACGGCTGGTGCTGGTGCCAGAGCAATATGACGCGCAATGCAGGCATGGGAACTGGTCAGTCTAGCATGTGAAATTTTGTGCGCGGCGCACGAAAGTCTGTACGAAAAAGAAAGAGGCGAAGCAGCAGAGCAGCTGCGTTCACCTCAGATCGCAGCCACTTGCCACGAGAAGTTTCGAAATTCCGCAAGCCGGCGAAAATCTCGTTCGTTCGCAGTAAAGACCTGAACGCCAGTCCTTCCCGCACTCATCGCGATCAGCGCATCGTTTGTGAGTCGCCCCTGCCCGATGTGCTCATAGTTATATTTTGCGGCCAACCGCGCCAATACCTCGCCGGCTTGTGTCCAGTCACTGAGGCTCGGCACAAGTATTCGTTTCGCTCCCCCAAAATCTTCTTCGAGTCTTTTCACAATCTCGCGAGATCGCTTGCCCGCGCCCGCATAAAGTTCTTCCAGCACAACCGCGCTCAGCCAGACAATTGAACCCGAGCTTAACCGCCTGATCGCCAGGACCCCATCGTCGCCCCGCCGTAAAGCGGCAACGTAGATCGACGTATCGAAAAGCGCGGGCTGCACTAGTCCGCCAACTTCCCATATACGTCCTTTATTTCAGCCCTGCTCCTGACGAACCTCTCGTTCGCCTCCGCCACCAGCCGGTTCTTCTCGTGCTCCTCAATCGCGAAATCCAGGGCGCGTTCGATTGCTTCGGTCTCAGTCCTTGCCTTGAAAACTTTTTGCGTGCGCCTGATCTTCGCCGCATCCAACTGAAAATGTTTATGGACCCGTTTGCTGGTTGATCCCATAAGCCCCTCTGTCGTACAGCGTATCACCCTATGTACATGTTCTCAATCCAAATGTACATCCATGAAACCGACCTGAGTGCCGCCGGGAATGTTCTTCCGGCCTATAATTTCCCTTATCATGCCCGCCCTTCTCCGCCATCTTCGCTTCGCCGCGCGCATGCGGGCCAAGCATCCTGGCTTCACCTTCACCGCGGTCGTCACTCTTGCTCCGGGGATTTGAGCCCACTCCCCTCTTCGCCATCTCCAGCGTTAATGAACTGGAAATTCTCTCGGATATACTTTTGTGGCCGTCGCCCATATCTCCAGGCAACATCCTGAATAGAAATACACTCTTTCCTATACACTAGACCCCTGCGATGCCCGACGTCCTCAAATCCGCCGTCTCCGACTCCGTGCAACTCCTCACCGACCAGGACCTCTATCTCTTCAATGAGGGCAGCAACTACCGCATGTACGACAAGATGGGAGCCCATCTCATTACCCACGACGGCGTAGCCGGCGCCATTTTCAGCGTGTGGGCGCCAAATGCCCGCTCTGTCTCCGTGGTCGGCGGGTTCAATGGCTGGGATTCCAAGTCGCATCGTCTTCGTCCTCGCGGTTCCTCAGGCATCTGGGAAGGCTTCATCCCTGGCGTGGAGCGTGGAGCGCTCTACAAGTTCCACATCGAATCGCAGCGCCACGGATACCGCGTCGACAAAGCCGATCCCCTCGGCCTGCTGCACGAAAAGCCTCCCCGCACCGCCTCGGTCGTCTGGGACCTCGATTATCAATGGAGCGATCGCGAGTGGATGCAGAATCGCGCCGGCCGCAGCTCTCTCCGCGCCCCGCATGCGATTTACGAAGTCCATCTCGGCTCCTGGATGCGCGTCCCAGAAGAGCACAACCGCCCGCTCACCTATCGCGAGACCGCCCCTCGCCTCGCCGAATACGTTGGCCAGCTCGGCTTCACTCACGTCGAGTTCCTGCCCGTCATGGAACATCCTTTCTACGGTTCCTGGGGATATCAAACTACCGGATACTTTGCCCCCACTTCCCGCTACGGCACGCCGCAGGATTTCATGTACCTGGTCGACTACCTGCACCAGCACGGCATCGGCGTAATTCTCGACTGGGTTCCCTCGCACTTTCCTTCCGACGCGCACGGGCTGGCCTACTTCGATGGCACGCACCTCTACGAGCACGCCGACTCGCGCCAGGGATTTCATCCTGACTGGAAGACTCACATCTTCAACTACGGCCGCGCCGAGGTGCGCAGCTTCCTCATGTCGAGCGCCATGTTCTGGCTCGACAAATATCACATCGACGGCCTGCGCGTAGACGCCGTTGCCTCCATGCTCTACCTCGATTACTCCCGCAAGGAAGGCGAGTGGATTGCCAACAAATTTGGCGGTCGCGAAAACCTCGACGCCATCGACTTCCTCCGCCGCTTCAATCAGGAAGCCTACAAAGAACATCCAGAAATTCAAACCACCGCCGAAGAATCCACTTCCTGGCCCATGGTTTCAAAGCCCGTCTACCTCGGCGGACTCGGCTTCGGCCTCAAGTGGGACATGGGATGGATGCACGACACGCTGAAGTATTTCCAGAACGATCCCATTCATCGCAAGTATCACCACAACGATCTCACCTTCCGCAGCCTTTATTCCTTTCACGAAAATTTCGTCCTCCCGCTCTCGCACGACGAAGTCGTGCACGGCAAAGGATCGCTGATCGGAAAAATGCCCGGTGACGAATGGCAGCGCTTCGCCAACCTGCGTTTGCTGTTCGCCTACATGTACGCCCAGCCCGGCAAGAAACTGCTCTTCATGGGCGACGAATTCGGCCAGGTACGCGAGTGGGCCCACGACACCAGCCTTGAATGGCACGTGCTGCAGTACCAGGTGCATCGCGGCGTGCAGGCCTGGATGGAACAACTCAATCGCTTCTATCGCAGCGAGCCCGCCATGCACGTCTTCGACAATAATCCCGCCGGCATCGAATGGATCGATTGCAACGACAACGCCACCAGCACGATCTCGCTGCTCCGCAAGAGCGAGAACCCGCGCGACACCATCCTCATCGTCTGCAATTTCACTCCCGTGCCGCGCCTCGAATATCGCCTCGGCGTTCCTCACGGCGGATACTGGCGCGAAATGCTCAACAGCGACGCCCGCGAATACGCCGGCAGCGGCATGGGCAACCTCGGCGGCGTCCACGCCGAAGAAATCCCCATGCACGCCCGCCCCTTTTCGCTAAGATTAACGTTGCCCCCCCTGGCCGCCCTCTTCTTCAAAGCCCAGTAACACGTAGCGGCGGACGCATTCGTCCGCCGAGGTTTTTGATCCGGCTCATGTAGCGGCGGACGCATTCGTCCGCCAGCTTTTGTTCGCCGCTCGTGTGGAGACAGCCGCCTCGGCTGTCCCGCCAGGGCGAAGCCCGGCGGCCCTTCGCATCACCCTTGCCATCTCCCCTGCCCAATCCGGAACGATTCCGCAGTTCCCCAACGCCCACCACCCTACCCGTAACTCTGAAAATCCTTCCAAAACTCAGGCCACGTCCCCCTCAGCCCCCCGCACACAAAAATATCCGCATGCCCCTCGCTCTCCTCATTCCGCACGCCCAACGAATTCCCGTTGTGCCCCGCCACCCGGCACCCCGTAAACATCCGGTCCACGTATCGCTGAGACAACCCAAGCACAATCAACGTCGACGGCGGCGGCGCCGGATAACCTCTGAGCCACGCCGAATTCGTTCCGCTGATCGGAACCGGCAACCCATAAGTCGCTCCCAGAATCTCGACCGCTCCCTGCTCGCCATAATTTCCCACCACCACGCCCACATTCTCCCGCTGCTCCGCCGGCAACGAATCCCGAATCCCCGCAACCGTCTTCACTAGTTCATCCCAGCCAATTTCCTCCCGCAGATCCCCGTTGTTCTCCAAGGCAAACTTCATCAGCCTCCCGCTCGGCGCCCACGGCAAAACGATCGCGCTCATGTAAAGCCCGCCCACCACCAATCCCGTAAAGAACACCGCCTCCGCCGTCCACCGCCATGTCTTCGAGAGCGTCCCGACCCAACGCTCCCCCATAACCGCGCCCATCGCCATCAGCATGGGATACGCCCCGCCCAGGTAATACCCTCGCCCTTTCCCGAAGAAAAAAAGCGCCAGCGGGATCAAATACATCCACCCCAGCATCCGGTAACGCTTCTCTCGAAAGTAGCCCACGAGTCCCGGAATCCACAACGCCGCCGAAATCGAATTCGTGCAGATCCAAAATTGCTGGCTCAAAAATCCGTCAGCCCGTCCCTCGCCCACATCGCGCGTGTGAATGTGTTGCAGAAAGTGCAGCGAGATGAATCCATGCCTCATCTGCCAAACGAGATTCGGCAGGCAAATCGAGAATCCCAGCGCCATCCCTCCCCAGAACCACGGGCTTGCAAGATAGCGCCGCGCCCGCGTCAGCAGAACTCCCCCGAAAATTCCCGCCAGGTAAAACCCCATCGTGTACTTGGTCAGGAAACCCACTCCGATGGTCGCACCGATCGCCAGCCACCACCGCGGATTCTCCGTCTTCAGCAGCCGAATCACGAAATACGCAATCAGCGTCCACCACAAATAATCGAACGTGGTGTATTGAAATTCCGTCCCCTCAAACAGCGGCAACGGAGAAAGCGCGATCGCCAGCGTCGCCGTCACTTGCGCCAGCCGCCCGCCGCCGAGTTCCCGCGTCATCAGTCCAACCACAACCAGTGTGATGGCCTGCGCGATCACCGAAAACATCCTCAGCCCCACCAGCGAAAGCCCGAAGATCGAAAGCCCAACCCGCTCCACAAACGGCGTCAGCGGCGGATACGGCACGAATCCCCAATCCAGGTGCCGCGCATCGCTCAACACCTGCAACTCGTCCCGGTGAAATCCGTAACGCCCGTTGGTGAGCACGTGTACCAGCGCCACCGTGGCAGCCATCCCTACCAGCACCCACGTATCGCCCCGCCGTTCATTTACCAAGTTCACCCCCATACCAACCCTCCAGCCCATGTGGGAACGGGCGCATTTCATGTAGGGACGGGAACATCTCATGTGGGGACGGGCGCATTCGGGAACATCTCATGTGGGGACGGGCGCATTCGCCCGTCCAGCGAAGGCGAAGCCGAGCCCCGGCGCCACACGCTCCCGAAAACACGCTCCCTCACCGCCCACCCACCGCCCCAACGTGCTATCCTCGCCTCAAGCGCGTCCCTCATGCGGATTCTGACCCGCTACATCCTACGCGAAGTGACCGCGCACGCGCTGATCGGCGCGGCGATCTTCACCTTCGTCCTGTTCACTCGCGATCTTGGACGCATCCTCGAGCTCGTCGTCCGCGCCAGCGCTCCTCTGCCCAGCGTCGCCGAAATTTTCTTCTTCACCGTTCCGCTCGCCCTCACCTACACGCTCCCCATGAGCGTGCTTCTCGGCATCCTGATCGGCCTCAGCCGTCTCGCCGCCGACAGCGAAATCACCGCCATGCGCGCCAGCGGCATGGGCGTCTGGACTTTTCTTCGCGCCCTTTCCCTTTTTGTGATCGCCGCCTGGCTCATCGCCCTTTTCAACGGACTCTACATCGCTCCCCGCGCTCAGGCTGCTCTCACTCATCTCGAAGACCGTCTCAAAGGTTCCCAGGTTTCTTTCGAAATCCAGCCTCGCGTCTTCTACGAGGGATTCCCCAAAGTCGTCCTCTATGTGCAGGACGTCAAAAGCGCCCAGGGAGCCGCCGTCTGGAAAGGCGTCTTCATGGCCAATCTCAGCGACGCCTCCAATCCCGAGATCACCCTCGCCAAGCAAGGCATCGTCGTCAGCGAAGGCCAGGACCGCCTCCACCTGCACCTGATCGACGGCTCCACTCACGAAACCGATCCCAAAGACGCCAGCCACTATCAGATCTCCACCTTCAAGGAAACCGACATCCCCCTCGACCTGCCCTCCACCGAGAACCGGCCCGACGAATCGCTCCCCGCCGAACTGATGGACAC
>DASSRO010000200.1:0-17164 GCA_035701745.1 Candidatus Sulfotelmatobacter sp.
ACACCGGCGCGGGCGCCCCCGCCGCAGCGCTGCAAAAATTTGGCGGCGCCAAGGTCATCCTTGCCACTGCCCCCGACTCGAAATCCATCTCCGCCCTGGTCGATGGCCTCGCTGGCGGCGGCACGCTGCTGGTCGTTGGAGCAGGTTTTGAATCGCTCACGGTAACGCCCCTGCAACTCATCGGCGGCCGCAAGGCGCTTCAAGGCTGGCCTTCCGGCACCGCCAAAGATTCCGAAGAAACGCTTCGCTTCAGTTCGCTGAGCGGCGTTCGCCCTATGATTGAGCGCTATCCCCTGGAGAAAGCCGCCGACGCCTACCAGCAGATGATTACCGGCAAGGCCAGGTTCCGCGTCGTGCTGACGGTGAGCTAGCGCGGTGAGCTGAACGGTAAAGGACGCAAGTACCGCGAGGAACTTCGCCTGCGAGTGATTTCCTCTGTGGACCTCCGTGTCCCCTGTGGTTAAAGCTTTCGCACCGCAAAGTAATTGACATGAAGTACTTTGCTATATAAAGTACATCCATGATTTCCGCCGACGACCCCTTCCTTCGCCCCGTCGCCCAGCGCTGGATTCCACGCGAGATGCTCACCGCGCCTGCGCTCGACGCGGCTGAACCCGCCTCGCCCGTCGAGCCGCACTACGCGCTGCTGATCAATCCCTTCTATCCCAAAGACGCGAACGCCAGTTTCGGCAAGCACGTGCTCACGCCCACGCTCGCCCTGACCAGCTTCGCCGCCACCACTCCCGAACATTGGCGCGTCGATTACTGGGACGAGAACCTGCTCGACGGCCGCCCGCCTTGCCGTCCCATGCCGCACGTCGTAGGCATCACCGTGCACCTCACGTTTGCCCGCCGCGCCTTCGAACTGGCCGACTGGTATCGCGCTCGCGGATCGAAAGTGATTCTCGGCGGCCTGCACGTCCTCTCTTGTCCTGACGAATGCGCGCCCCACGCCGACGCGCTCGCTCTGGGCGATGGCGTGCAACTCTGGCCGCACATCCTTCGCGACGTCGAAGCGGACCGCCTGCTGCCTCGCTACGTCGCGACTTATGAAAACGACTATTGCGACGATCCCGCGCCGCGCCGCTCGCTTCTTGCGCGCCACAGCTACCTGACCACCACCAGTCTCATCGCCACCCGCGGATGCCACAACCGCTGCGGCTTCTGCTATCTCGCCACCGACGGCCTGCGCGTGCCCTATCGCATGCGTGATCCGCAGCAAGTCGTCGACGAATTCAAAGCTGACGACCAACCCTACGCCGTTTTCATCGACAACAATCTCGGCTCGCGCCGCGACTACCTGCACCAGCTGTGCGCCGCGCTGCGTCCGCTCGACAAAATCTGGAGCGCCGCCGTGACCATCGACATCACCGACGACCCCAGCCTCATCCGCCACATGGCGCTCGCGGGATGCACCGGCGTCTTCATCGGCTTCGAATCGCTCTCCGACAACAATCTCGCCGACGCCCGCAAGAAGACGCCCAAGACCAGCGACTACGCGCGGCGCGTCCGCATGCTGCACGACTATGGCATCCAGGTGAACGGATCGTTCGTCCTGGGCTTCGATCACGACCGCAAAGACGTCTTCGCGCGCACCGCCGAATGGGTCGAAGAGAACCGCCTCGAGTGCGCCACCTTTCACATCCTCACGCCTTATCCAGCCACGCCGCTGTTTCGCCAGATGGAAGCGCAAGGCCGCATCCTGCATCGCGACTGGAATCTCTACGACACCAGCCACGCCGTCTTCCAACCGCAGCACATGTCGCCCGAAGAACTCGAACATGGCTACGCCTGGATCTACCAGCGCCTCTTCTCGCACGCTTCGATCTGGCGTCGCCGCCCGGCAGTCAGCTCGTGGAAAGACTGGCAGGCCATCCCGCTCTACATGGCGATGTCGTATCTCTACAAGCGCTCGAATCGCTTCTGGCGCCTGCTGATCAAGCACGACCTGGTGAACCCAGTCTGGAAGCCGCTGGTCGAGATGACGCGCTGGCGCCACGTCCAATACCGCCAGCGACTCGCGCGACTAGAGAACGCAGCCGCCGCGCCGGGACAGATCGTCTCCGCAGGAGTCTGACGGCCTTTGTTTGCGATAAGATCAATGATTATGACCACCTCTGGTACCGAGGCTGAGAGAGACGCTCACGCTGCGCCGGAGTCTCGCTCGAATTTTATTCGCGAAATTATTCTCGACGACCTGAAGACCAATAAATATGCGGGCCGCGTGCAGACCCGCTTCCCTCCTGAGCCCAACGGATACCTGCACATCGGGCACGCCAAGGCGATCTGCCTCGACTTTGGACTCGCCGACGAATTCGGCGGGCATACCAACCTGCGCTTCGACGACACTAATCCTGAAAAAGAAGAGACTGAGTACGTCGACTCCATCATGGCCGACGTGAAGTGGCTCGGCTTCAACTGGGACGGCCTGTTCTACGCGTCGGATTATTTCGACCAGCTTTATGAGTGGGCGCTGAAACTGATTCGCGATGGCAAGGCGTACGTCGATGACCTGTCGGCTGAAGAGATTCGTAAGTATCGCGGCACGCTGACTGAGCCGGGCAAAGACAGCCCGCACCGCCACCGTTCGGTCGAAGAAAATCTTGATTTGTTTCAGCGCATGAAGGCGGGCGAGTTTCCCGACGGCTCGCGCGTGCTGCGAGCCAAGATCGACATGGCTTCGCCGAACCTGAACCTGCGCGATCCAGTCATGTACCGCATCGTGCATGCCGAGCATCATCGCACCGGCAACAAGTGGTGCATCTATCCCATGTACGACTACGCGCACGGGCAGTCGGACTCGCTCGAAAAAGTCACGCACTCCATGTGCACGCTGGAGTTCGAAGACCATCGCCCGCTCTACAACTGGTTCATCCAGCAGCTGGGCATCTTTCCGTCGCAGCAAATCGAGTTCGACCGGCTCAACCTGACGCACACCTTGCTGAGCAAGCGCAAGCTGCGTCAACTCGTGCAAGAGGGCCGCGTTCGCGGATGGGACGATCCTCGCATGCCCACGCTTAGCGGCATCCGGCGCCGCGGCTACACGCCTGAGGCGATCCGCAACTTCATCGGGTCGATTGGAGTGTCGAAGACGACTGGCTCGATCGAGCTGGCGATGCTCGAACATTTCGTGCGCGAAGACTTAAACAAGCGCGCCGCTCGCGTGATGGCAGTGCTGCGCCCGCTGAAAGTTGTCATCGACAACTATCCTGAGAACCACGTCGAAGAGATGGACGCGGTCAACAATCCCGAGGACCCGGCCGCGGGAAGCCGCAAGGTGCCTTTCTCGCGCGTGCTTTACATTGAGCAGGACGACTTCCGCGAAGTGCCTCCGCCAAAATATTTTCGTCTGTCGCCTGGGCGCGAGGTGCGGCTGCGCTACGGCTACTTCGTGACGTGCACAAACGTGGTTAAGAATGACAAGGGTGAGGTGGTTGAGGTGCACTGCAGCTACGATCCTGCAACGCGCGGCGGCAACGCACCGGATGGACGCAAGGTGAAGGCGACCATCCACTGGGTGTCAGCCGCGCACGCGGTCGACGCTGAAGTGCGCGTCTACGAAAACCTCTTCAGCAAAGCTGATCCGAGCGACGTGGAAGAAGGCCAGGACGTGCTTGACAATCTGAATCCCAACTCGCTCGAAGTCATCGCCGATGCAAAGCTCGAACCCTCACTGGCCAACGCAGCAGTGGGTGCGCGCTACCAGTTCGAGCGCCTGGGATATTTCTGCGTTGACCCCGACGCGAAGCCGGGCAAGCCGGTGTTCAACCGCACCATCGCGCTGAAAGACACCTGGGCAAAGGTGGAGAAGAAACAGGGCGGGAAGAGTTAAATCGATAGAAACAAACGAGTTGGCAAAGTTTTCCACAATGTTCCTTCATGAACATTTTCCGTACATAATTGTATGTACACATCGAGATAAACCCCGCGCCTGCAGCGACTTAGCCTCTCTGTTAATCAACAGCGCCATGGCTGCGAGGCGGAACTCAAGGTCCCTCGACTTCGCTCGGGATGACCAGGTGACATGGAACAGGATAACGAGGAAATACTAGACAACCGATCTCATAAACCCAGACTGACCCATAGGCTCCTGTTCGCCTTCGGACATTACGGTTCGAGGCACATTTAAACGACAGCCTGTTCCCTCGTCTCTTTATAAGATTAGGGCCAAAACGCCCTGAACCATTTATGAGACTGAGACTAGACACCGGCCAGGGAAGACTGAGCGGTCAATTCGGATTGGGAGTCGCGGATGTCCTGGATGGCGGAGGTGATGATCGGCGTGGGGTATTGGGGATGGCGGAATTCGAGGTGCATGCCGCGGCCGACGTATTGCAACTTGAGCATGGAGCCTCCCCAGGTGGAACCGGCAATGGCGACCTGCACTGGCTTCGGGCAGAACTCAGGATGACCCGAGAGAAGAGCGTCGCTGCCTCCCAGCAGGACCGCGGTGTAGCAGTGGTTCATGGTCTGGATTTGGAGGACTGTGGAGGGAGGAAGATCGTCGAGGTAAACGCCACCTTCTATTTCCGATTGAATAATGCTGCGGTTCACTTCGTCGGCCAGGTTGGGATGAGCGTTAAACATGCTGGTGACCGGGAATAAGGGTATCGGGTTTCGGGTGGGGGGACAAGAGTCCTTTGGAGCGGCGGTGCATGGACTTTAGAGGAAGGCGGAGGGATGGGGGTTGCAGAGAATTGCGCGCCGGGGGCGCGGAACAGCAGGCGGAAAGCAGAGCCGAGCTGCAGCCGGGCGGCCCGTCCTCACAGAAGCGAGTCTCTCCCGTTTACAACTAAATCACGCGGCTGCCATCAGATACGGCGTTCTTGGGCTCTACCCGTGGCCGGCATGGTGCCGGCTGGGGCGTTGGAAGACGAAGCCTGATAAAATAATGGGACAAAGGGGTTCCTGATTTCATGCCAGTTCCTGTGTCACAAATGTGGACGGTCGCGAGCTATGTGCTGCGGCAAAAGCTTGCGGGGCGGAAGCAATATCCGCTGGTGCTGATGCTGGAGCCGCTATTCCGCTGCAACCTGGCTTGCGCTGGATGCGGAAAGATTCAGTACCCGGCGCACATCTTAAAGAAGGACCTCACGCCTGAGGAGTGTTTCCGGGCGGTGGAGGAGTGCGGGGCGCCGATGGTGTCGATCCCGGGCGGAGAGCCGCTGATGCATCCGCAGATCGGGGAGATCATCGAGGGGCTGGTGGCGCGGAAGAAATACATTTACTTGTGCACCAACGCGCTGCTGCTCAAAGAGAAGATCGACCTGTTCAAGCCGAGCAAGTATTTGACGTTCAGCGTGCACCTGGACGGGCAGCGCGAAGAGCATGATTTGGCGGTGTGCCGCGAGGGTGGATACGACATTGCGGTCGACGCGGTGAAAGAGGCGTTGAAGCGCGGGTTCCGGGTGACGACCAATACGACGCTGTTTGACGGCGCGAATCCGAAATCGGTGCGCGCGTTTTTTGACGAGATGATGGAGCTGGGCGTTGAGGGCATGATGCTCTCACCTGGGTATTCTTATGACAAAGCGCCGGATCAGAAACACTTTTTAGGACGGGCGAAGACGCGGCGGATGTTCCGGGCGATTCTGTCGAACCGGAAGAAGGAATGGCAGTTTAATTTGTCGCCGCTGTTTCTGGAATTCCTGATGGGCAAGCGGACGTACCCTTGCACGCCGTGGGGGATGCCGACGTACAACATCTTTGGCTGGCAGAAGCCTTGCTACTTGCTGCAGGACGGGTATGCGGAGACGTTCGCCGAGTTGCTCGAGACGACCGAGTGGAGCAACTACGGGACGGAGTCGGGCAATCCGGCGTGCGCGAATTGCATGGTGCACAGCGGGTATGAAGCCTCGGCGGTGAATGCAACGTTCAGTTCGCTGGGCGGATTTGCGGCGACGGTCAAGGGGACGCTCTTTCCGCAGTATCGCGACGAGGAAGCGTTGCGGATGCTCGACGAGCCGGTGGCGGCGGTGAATCCGCTGGTGCAGATTTCTGCCGCGGATGAGTCGCTGCAGGAGACGCGGGTTTAAGGCTGGCCCGGTGACGCAAGGTCCTTCGACTGCGCCGTGACTTCGCTTCGCGGCGTCACGGCTCCGCTCAGGATGACAATTCAATTCTCATTCCAAGAGAAAATCTATGACTGGTAAAGAAGGCGGGCACGTGGACCATGCTGCGGCGGATGCGCCGCCGCACGCGCAGGCGGTGAATCCCGATGCGCTGGAAGTTGCTCCGGGGACGGCGCACGAGCGGCTTGAGGGATGGATTCCGGAGCTGGCCAGCGACGACGAGCTGCGCGCGGCCTTGGAGAAGGCGTTCGATTATCGCGGGGACGTAACCATCACGCGCAAGGATGGATCGAAAATTGAGGGATATGTATTTGACCGGCGGACGGGGGCTTCGTTGAAGGAATCGGTGGTGCGGCTTTATCCCAAGAATTCGAGCGAGAAGGTTGCGATTTCGTATGCGGACATTGGGGCGCTGGCGTTTTCCGGGCGCGACACCGCGGCGGGAAGAAGTTGGGAAGCGTGGATGAAGAAGTATGCGGAGAAGAAGGCGCGCGGGGAGAAGGATTTGAGTTTGCATCCGGAGCCGTTGGAGTAGGCGGTTGCTGAGAGTTCCGTGGGATGTTTTCTTTCGCCCCTTCGGGGCTTGTTCTTAAATTCTTCGAAGTACCCCACAGCTTGCGCTGTGGGCTGCATTCTCTCGCCGCTCCGCGGCTGCATTCTCTCGGCGCATCGCGGCTGAGGTTCGCACGAATTCAGCTTCCAGTTTTCCGGTAAGGAATTTCTTGGAATGCTAAGCCGGCTGAAGTTTTCCATACATTCCCCAACAACTCGGCTCTCCTCAGTTTCGCAAGCGACCGGGGCGGAAGAGCTGTTCCGCGATGCCGTGCTGCGGACTGGCACCTTTTGAGGATTGAGTGAGCGTGGACACAGCCAAGGGAGGCTCATCATGCCAGAATGCGAGGTGAGCTACGAGATGAAAGTATCTGAATTTCAGGACGCGGCGGCATAAGGATTGTGCGTGTTGGATGTTGTGCGGTGTGTGAATGGCGCGGCGGGCGGGCCCGCGGCTGAAATTTTTGGGAGGCACTTATGGAAGTTACAGTCGAGCATCTGGGAGCGGTGCAGTTTGAAATCAAGGCACGGCAGCACAGCATTGCGTGCGATCAGCCCGCGGAGAACGGCGGATACGACGAGGGCATGACGCCGCCGGAGTTGCTGCTCGCTTCCCTGGGATCGTGTGCTGGTTTTTATGCGGCGCAGTATCTTCGCAAATTCAAGCTGGCGACGGCAGGGACGCGGGTGCGGGTAACGGCGGAGAAGGCGAAGGACCCGGCACGCGTCGACAATTTTCGGATTGAAATCGAAACGGCGATCGAGTTGAGCGAGCAGCATCGCGCGGGAGTGGAGCGGGCGGTGCATCATTGCCTGATTCACAATACGTTGCTGCATCCGCCGCAGATTACGATTGACGTGAAGCAGATGGCGGCTGCGGCCGTCAGGGGCTAAAGCCCGCGCGTCCTTGTGGCCCGCGGTGGCACGACTGAAGTCGTGCCCTTCCACTCCGCTTCCAGCGCGCTATTTCCCCGGGCGTTATTTTCCATTCTGTCTGAAGGATAGGTTGCTGATCAGGTCTTCCACTTCGTCTTCTGTTCCCGCGATTATCGTGACGGAGACGGCGTAGCCGTGGGAGAGCAGGGCCAGAGTGGATTGGCGCATGACGCGCGAGCCGACATCTTTGTGAAAATCTGCGCGGACCAGATTTTTTGCGCCGACCGCAATCTCGTAGGGGTCTTCATCGATCGAGAAACCTTGGGCTTTGGCCACCTCGGTGAGCGGGCCGAAATATTGCGCGGCGTCTTTCAGGCCGGGGTAGGTCGATATGGGCTCGGCGACGACGAGGATGGAGGAGTTCACATCTTCGGCGTGGGCCTCGGGCGGGCGGGAGAAGGCCGCGAGCAGGACTCTGGCGCCGGACTGCGCGGATTTGGCGTCTTCGGACGGCTGCTCTTCGCGCGTGTTCATTTCTTCGGTGCGCAGGACCCAGCCTGTGGGAATTCTGAGGGAGAGTGCGAACGCTTTATTGCGGTAGACGCCGTTGAGGATGGAACCAGAGTCGAATGTGGATGCGGCGGGCTTTCGGGTGCGTTTGGGATTCGCCGAGGAGCTTGAGTCCTGGGCGGAAGCTGCGAGCGCCAGCGACGCGAGGATGCAGCCGAGGAGGAGGCGGGCCATAGGACGATGGTAACGGAATTCTGCGGCCTTCGCGGCGGGGGAAACACAAGGTCCCTCGACTGCGTTCGGCTTCGCCTCACTTCGCTCGGGATGACAAAACTGTAGGTGCGAACATCTTCAAAACTGTGGCTGCGAACATTTTCGGAACTGTGGCTGCGATAGTATTCAGAACTGTGGCCGCGAACGTGTTCATCGAAACGATTGTCGGCAACCCTTCGCGTACCAGGCTTGGGGAAGAGTTGCCGTCCGCACTCAAACAATCGTCGACCCGCCGCGACGTGCTATACGGGCCGGTTGCCCGCACGAACTGTCAGCTCTGCATCAGCGCTGCCGAACCGAGGGCCGTTCGGCCACGAGAGGATCACTTTACTTCGACCGTCATGCGCATCCAGGGATGGATGCAGCATTCGAAATGATGCGTGCCTTTCGACAGGCCTGTGATCTGGACGGTGCTGCCTTGCAGGAGCCGCGTCTTGGCGACCGCGACCCGGGAGAAGCCTCCCGCACATTCGGGAATCGTCTCCTGGCCATCGTTGAGCTGCGAAATGAATCCGCCTCCGAAGTTCGCGACCTCGGTGAACGTATGCGGCTCGCCGCCCTGATCGACAACGCTGACAACCGTTCCTTCCTTGATTTTCAGCGTGTCCGGCTCGAAGTCCCAGTTGGGGTCGGGAGTTCCAGCGGCAGCCTCGGCGAGCAGGTTGGGGAGTGTGGTGGACGCTCCCAAGGCAATGTTTTTGCAGAAATCTGCGCCTAGCGCCGCATTAAAAGTGGCGGGATCGCATTCGTCCAAGGCTACAACTTGCGCAACCCGCGGCCCATCATTGCGCCAGCGTGAGTCGTGGTCCGGCGTCCCCTGCGCGAAGGCGAGGATGGCAACGGCGGCCGCCAAAACAGCGCCGCCCAGAAAGAACTTCGCTACACTCGTTCTCATTGTGATCTCCTACTTCTAATTTGGAATTGTCCGTTCGCCACGGCACGGCTGACTGGCTACCTGGGACGTCACCACAGTCGCCTGCTCGAGCGCCAGATTTCAGTCGCGACTCTGGCGGCAAAGCCCGCGTCCGTCAATGCCCGGCGCCTCCAACTTTCCCCAAAGTTTTCTCCATTGCTAAGCTGCTGAAACCAAGGCTGCAAATGTGCGGGCGGCCGCCCCGCGCAGCCCGGCGGAGGCCTCCCGGCGGGAGACTTTTTGCCGTCGACACGGCTCGCCAGCGCCGCCCGGGCAGTATTCAGCCGGTCAGAACTGTGATAAAGTTTGCTAGCTTTTTTGGAAGTCTCCCATGGCCACCCCGGCCTCAGTCAGCCACACGCTCCGTTTCGACGCCTTTGAGCTAGACGTCCGTGCGGGACAATTGCGAAAAGGCGGCGTCAAGCTACGGCTGCGAGGCCAACCCTTGCAGGTGCTTGCCATTCTGGTGGAGCACGCCGGCGAGGTCGTAACCCGAGAAGATCTGCAGAAGCAAGTCTGGCCGGCCGACACCTTTGTCGACTTCGATCACGGCCTTCATAATGCCATTGCCCGGATTCGCGAAGTGCTGGGCGAATCGGCGGAGGCCCCGCGCTATATCGAGACCCTGCCCCGCCGCGGATACAGGTTCATCGGGCCCGTAGAAGAATTTCAGCCTCCGCGCCCGGCGGAGGAGTCCGTCGTTAATGGCAGCGCCAGGGAGACCCTTGCCGCACCGCGAAAGCGGAATCCGCGTCTGGTCCTCATCGTTTGTGCGCTTCTCGTGCTGGGAATCGCCACCTGGGCCGTGCGGCGGTATGTCTTCTCGAGAGCGGCAGTTCAACCCATACAGTCCATTGCGGTGCTCCCTCTGGATAATTTGTCCGGCAATCCGGCGGAGGAGTTTTTCGCCGATGGCATGACCGACCAGCTGATTACCGATCTCGCCAAAGTCGGCTCGCTGCGGGTCATCTCGCGAACTTCCGTCATGCAGTACAGAGGCGCAAAAAAGGCTCTGCCGGAAATTGCCCGCGAATTGAACGTCGATGCGATCGTGGAAGGATCGGTCGTTCGTTCCGGGGAACGAGTGCGGGTCACTGCCCAACTCGTTCAGGCGCGCACCGACCAGCATCTCTGGGCAGAGACATACGACCGCGATCTCGACGATATCCTGAAGCTGCAAGGCGAGGTGGCCGACGCCATCGCCCAGCAGGTTCGCGCCCAACTGACTCCAAAGCAGCAATCCCAGCTTCGTTCAGCCCACGCGGTCAATCCGGCTGCGTACGATGACTACCTCCGGGGACGGCTTTACTTTACGAACGAATTCGCCAAACCCGATTCTCTTCGGAAGGCGCAACACTACTTCGAAGATGCGATTCAGAAAGACTCAAACTTCGCTCTTGCTTACGCCGGACTCGCAGACACCTACGTCTTCCTGGCGTATGCGAGAGCCCTGCCAAGAGATGAGGCCTACCGGACGGCCAAGGGCCCGTTAGACAAAGCGCTGCAACTGGACGACAGCATCGGCGAAGCCCACGATACCCTCGGCGCGTTGAGGGCGAATTTCGAGTGGGATTGGAAAAATGCCGATCGCGAGTTCAAACGCGCCATCGCTCTGGCGCCGAGCTACAGCTGTGCGCATGAGGATCGCGCAATTTTTCTCTCGTTGATTGGCCGGCGCGACGAAGCGCTCTCGGAGATCAAGCAGATCGACCAATTGGACTACGGGTTCAGCGCCGCGGGGACCGAATCGTTATCTTTTTACCTGCTGCGCGATTACCCTGCCTTGATTGACTCCAGCAGGAGAGGCCTGCTGTTGGACCCCAACGACCCGTTTCAACACTACATGCTCGGCGTCGGCTACGAGGGTACGGGCAGGCTTCAGGATGCCATATCGGAATACCAGCGGGAAGTTGCGAAGTCTGGTGATTCGCAGAGCACCGTGGCCCTGGCGCGCGCCTATTCCGCCCTCGGCAAAAAAGCGGAGGCGGAGAAGATCCTCCGCAATTTGGAGCGCAAATTACAGGGGACCTCGGTTTCGCCCTACACCATGGCCACTGTCTATGCCGGCCTGGGCCAAACCGACAAGGCGTTCACCTTCCTGGAGGAAGCGTATTCGAAGAGGTATTTAGACCTTCCCAGCGCGCTAAGAGCTGATTTAGCGCTCGACAGTTTACATGCTGACCCTCGATTCCAGAATCTTCTCGGCCGCATCGGCTTGAACTAGGGCCCAGTTGATAGCTGGTCGGCCGCAGTCTCACGCGGCGCGGCCCAGGACTGGCTGGGTGCAGTGGGCGCAACGGCGTGCGTCGATGGGAATTTCGCTAAGACATTCGGGACACTTCTTGGTGGTCGGATCGGGCGGCTTCTCACCGCGGTTCATGCGGGCGACCAGGGCATTCACCGGGAGAACGACGAAGAAGTAGACGACGGCAGAGATCAGGATGAAGGAGACGCCGGCATTAACGAAATCGCCGATGGGGAATTCCGTGCCGCGCACCATAAATTTCAAGCTGGAATAATCGGGTTTCCCGACGATCAGTGCGATGAGCGGCGTGATGAAAGCTTTGGTAAGTCCAGCGACAACGCCGGCGAAGGCTGCGCCGATGACCACGCCCACGGCCATATCCACAACATTTCCACGCAGGATGAATTTCTTGAATCCGCTTAGCATGCGGGTGCCCCCCCGAAAATGAAGTGGTCGGTAATGTAAGGCAGGAGGGGCGGGAGGTCAAGGGGTGAGCCAGAACGATCGTTCGAAAGCTCGGCATTGCACCTAGTCTTAGATACTGATGGAGGCCGCCTCTACCGACTCCCAGGAGTCGGGCGGACTGTTTTTCGCTTTTCCCTTCAGCAATCGCGCGTTCATAAAAAGGCCTCAGCTGCTTGGCGAACTCAGCTCCGAATTGTTTGTCTTCCTCAGTTCGCTTCACAACGTCCTTGACTAGGTTCGCGAGTAAGGCCAACATGATTCTTAAAATGTCCGCTTTTTAAGAATCACAATGCAATACACCTGTCACTGAAGAGGTGTCATCTAAACTCGTGCAAGTGTGTGGGAAGGTGGTAATGGCTACGAATCACCAGTCCCGCTTGGCGGTAGAACTCGACTACTATGCACAGCACGCGAGAGAATGGGTAGCGCAGAGGGCGGGCCAGTACGCAGTTATTAAGAACACTGCAGTTTTAGGTTTCTATCCAGACTTTGAGACGGCGTACAGGGCCGGTGCTGGAACCTACGGGCTCGAAACGGATTTTCTCGTCAAACAGATTCTTGAATACGAGCCGGTCTTCATCGTGCTTTAGTCGTGACGAGCTACCAATCGCCAGTTCGTGATCCTCGCGGTCTCAGGCTTCATGGAGCTCGCCTGAAAATCACGATAGGGCCTCCGCTTTTGAGCCTAGGCCAGCAAGCACCGCCGTTGGCAACAACCAGATTCACCGAGACCGATGCGCTCATAGATACCGGCGCACAACGGACAGTTTTTTCACCCGAAGCGCTGCGAAAAGCCGGTCTCTCGAAGATCAACGAGGCTGACGTTCGAGGGGTTGGGAGAATCGTTAAAGCAGGTGTTTACGTCGCTTCACTGCAGTTCCCCCGATGCGGTCTCAGAACTATCGAGGTCCTGGAGGTCTCCTGCTGCGAACTTCCGCATATCCTATACCACTGCTTGCTTGGCCGGGACGTCCTCTCTCGCTGGATTCTTAATTACGATGGACCTGTTGGCACTTGGCAAATTCGCGAAGAGGCAGGAACTCCTTGGGTAGAGCCACCTGAAGGGTTTGATCCCGGCCTTTGGGGCCCGTAGTGGCGAGCAAGGTTGCGCAAGATCGGAACAGCCGCGGGCGGGAGCGCCCGCGCCACACGCTCAGATTCGCATGGGCATTACGATGTAGCGGTACTTGTAGTCGTCGCCTTCGGCGGGGCGGAATTGGCCCGCGGATTGGGGATCTTTGAGTTCGAGGCGGACTTCGCTGGTGCCGGCGGCTTTCAGGAAGTCGACCAGATACTGGGCGTTGAAGCCGATGGTCATCGGGTCGCCGGTGTAGGGAGCCTCGATGGAATCTTCGGACTCGCCCGCTTCGGTGGAGCTGGCGGAAATTTTCAGTTCCCCTTTTTCCAGGCGCAGGCGGACTGCGCGGGAACGCTCATCGGCGAACTGGGCCACGCGGAGGATGGCAGCGTTCAGTTCGTCGGAGTTCAAGGGAACGATCTTGCTGTTGTCCTTGGGCAGAACGGCTTCGAAGTTGGGGAACTGCCCGGTGAGCTGGCGCGAGGTCAGCAGACGGCTGCCGATGCGGAAGAACAGAGTCGAATCGTCTTTGGCAAATTCGATGGTCTCGGCGTCGGTGGAGTCGAGCAGGGATTTCAGTTCGTCCATCGCTTTTTTGGGGACGAGGGTTTTCATCTCGCCGGAGACGCCGTCAAATTTTTCACCGGCGCGTTCACAGTGGGCGAGGCGATGCCCGTCGGTGGCGACCATAGTGATGGATTCGGGCTTCAGCAGCATGAGCGCGCCATTGAGCGTGTAGCGAGATTCCTCGTTGGAAATCGCAAAGCCCGTGCGCGAGATCAGGCCGCGAAGAACCTGGGCAGGAATCGTAACCGCGCCTGCCGTGGGGAAGGCGGGCAGGCTGGGGACATTGGATTTCGCCATGCCGACCATCTTGGTGTTGGAACGGCCGCAGCGAATGCTGACCCAGTGATTCTCGAGCAGCTTGATGGTGATGTCGGCGTCGGGGAGAAGTTTCACGTAGTCGTGAAGTTTGCGCGCGGGGATGGTGCAGGAGCCTTCCTTTTTCACCTTGGCGCTGCACGAGGTGCGCAGGCTGAGATCGAGGTCGGTGGCGGTGAGCGAGAGGCGGTCGCCCGCGGCCTCGAACAAATAGTTGGAAAGGATGGGAATTGTGGTCTTGCGTTCGACCACGCCTTGCGTGGCCGTCAATTCCCGCAGCAGTTCGAACTTGCTGACCGTGATCTCCATCGTTCCCGCAGCAACCGCGGCCTCCACCGGCATAAGTCCGTCTCCCCTGGAGCTTACTTCGGGGGCTGAAGCCCCGACATCTTTTCGAACTCAGCGGCACGACCGAAGCCGTGCCCTTCCACAACATCCTTGCGCTCTTCGCTTCCGGTTTTGCGCTAGCTCGTGAAACCTTGCTCTGCCAAAATCTTTCCCGGCTACTTTTGTTACTACCTTATATCAAATACAAAACCTATAAAACCAGCAGTAACAGAAGGGGCTGCGGAGAAGTGGAAAACTGGGACAACTCGCCTGTTGTCACCGGGTTTCCGGCGGACCCTTGATGTTAGAAATCGGTCCCGAACTTGGCGGAGGCGACAGTGAAATCTGGCGCTGCTCCCGATTTCTTTCCTGCCTTGCACAACTTCCACATCGCATTCACAGGCTCCGCGAAGGAAGACTGGACTGATTGGTGGAAAATCTCATCGCGCACGCGAATCAACCGCCTAGTTGCTCGGTCAACTTATTAATGAGCCTGTTCAAATCTTTGTCGTTCTTGCGGAGCTCTTCAATTTTTTCGACGGAGTGCAGAACGGTGGTGTGATGCTTGCCTCCGAACTGGCGGCCGATTTCCGGCAGCGACGCTTCCGTCATGTGCTTGGCCAGGTACATGGCAACCTGCCGCGGATAAACAATGGCACGCGAGTTGTTTTTGGCCTTGATCTCGACCAGGCGCAGACCGAACTGCTCGGCGACCATCTTCTGGATGGATTCAATGGTGACTTTGCGGGCCTGCGAGTCGATGAAATTTTTCAGCACCTGCTGCGCGTAGGGCAGAGTAATTTCGGCCCCGATGAGAGAAGAGTGAGCGACCAGGCGGATGAGCGCGCCTTCGAGCTCGCGAACGTTGGAGCGAATGTTGGAAGCGACATAGAGCGCAACGTCGGTGGGCAACGTCACTTTCTCCTGCTCGGCTTTTTTCTGCAGGATGGCGACCTTGGTTTCGAGATCGGGAGGCTGAATGTCGGCGATTAATCCCCACTCGAAGCGGCTGCGCAGGCGATCTTCGATCTCGGCGAGTTCCTTGGGAGAACGGTCGCTGGCTATGACGATCTGCTTCATGGACTCGTGCAGGGCGTTGAAGGTGTGGAAGAACTCTTCCTGGGTGCGCTCTTTTCCGGTGAGGAACTGGATGTCGTCGATGAGGAGGACGTCCATGTTGCGGAACTTGTCGCGGAAACTGGTCATCTTGTCGTAGCGCAGCGAGTTAATCATGTCGTTGGTGAACTTCTCGCTGGAGACGTAGCAGATGGAAGCTTGCGGCAGGCGGCGCTTGATCTCGTGTCCAATGGCCTGCATGAGATGTGTCTTGCCCATGCCGACGCCGCCATAGAGGAACAGCGGGTTGTAAGCCTTGGACGGACGTTCGGCGACGGCCTGGCAGGCAGCGTGGGCAAACTGGTTGCCGCTGCCGATGACGAAAGCGTCGAAGGTGTAACGTGGATTCAGTTGAGCAGCGCCGTCCCAATCGAAACGAGACTGCGAGGGCGAGGCGGCAACGGACGAGAGGCCGCCGTCGTGGCGCACCGGAGTTGCGGCAGGATCGTCTTCGGGAGTGACAAACTTCACGTCGTTGAATCCGAGACCCAGATTATCGATGGCTTCCTGAATGAGGTCGGCGTATTTATCGCCGGCGTGGCGAAACTCGACGGTGGGAACGCGGACGAAGAGAACTCCACCGCTGGAGTGGCTGTAGCGGGTGGGCTTGAGCCAGGTATCGTAAGAGTGCCGGTTGATTTTCTTTTCCAGCGCATCGAGGATGCGCGCCCAAGGGTTGGGAGAGAGTGTTGTGCTGGGAACTGACATATATGAAATATTCACCAAAGCGCCCCGGCGGCTGGTTAGAGAGCGCCTGTTCAAAACTGCCGTTTTACGAAGTAGCTGGAACGATCAATTTTACTGCGGAAAGCGCCTGAGTAACCAAGCGCGGCTGCCAAAAACAAAAAGAATTTTTTGAAGCAGAATCAGTCCGGCATAGTAGCACAAATTTTTTTGTTGTGTGGAAAAGTTCGCGAGCAATTTTGACGCGAATGGGTATTCAGTACCCGATTCGGGAGTGCTGTCAAGTAGCGCCATGGTAACTGCCGCAGAGACGGTGCAGAGAAGCAGGGCGCGCATGGGTTTTCCGCGAAAAGTTTCGCGAGATAAGGAGCATTTTTCTTTCGCCCCTCCGGGGCTTCGTCGTGCTAGGCGCTCTCACCCCACGGCTTGCGCCGTGGGCTGCACTCTCCCGCCGCTTCGCGGCTGCCATGAGGTACGGATCGCGATGAGGTGCGGCTGGGGGCACGCGGGCATGACGTCGCTGCAAGCAACAAGGGACAGCTCGCGGTGAAAGAGACGTAGCGACGTGTCCCTTCACCAGCGACGTGCCAGATTAGAAATGTGGAATTCGGAACGCGGGATTGGCGGGAATTGGGCGGGTGATTTATACTTATGGTTTGCCCTAAGACTGTTGAAGCAATCAGGAGCGAGTTACTTTGCCCAAGCGTACATTCCAACCCAACCGGCGCAAGCGATCCAAGGTACACGGATTTCGCACGCGCATGAAGACCCAGGGCGGCAAGAAAGTAATTTCCCGCCGGCGCGCCAAGGGGCGCAAGCGGGTCTCGGTGAAACCAGGTTTCCGCGAATAGTCCAGTGGCGCGGAGAAGTGCCGCGTCCCACCCGCTGTAGCCAGTCCTATTGCAATGGTGAGGCTAAGATGGCTCGTTGCGAGAAGAAATGTGGCTGCAGCCATCTGGAAATTGAGTCCGTGTGACTGCCAGTGTGCCTGGAGAATCGAAGCGAGAACTTGAGCCGCGATCTGGCCGCGTCGGCTTTCCCCGCAGCTCGCGGCTGTTGCGCCATGCCGATTTTGAGCGCGTTTACAAGCAGGGGCGGCGGCATTTTTCGGCGTCGATGACGGTGTTTTACTGGCCGCGGCCGCAGGCCGACGATGCCGACGATGCCGGCGC
>DASSRO010000201.1:0-16548 GCA_035701745.1 Candidatus Sulfotelmatobacter sp.
ATCCAATCAGGGCGCCCGTGGCGCCAAGCACTGCGGCTTCGGCGGCGAAAAATCCGCTCAGCAATCGTCCCGATGCGCCCAAAGCTTTCATGATGGCGAAGTCGCGCCGCCGGTCGAAGACCCATCCCATCAACGTGGAGAGCACGCACAACGCGGCGGTAAGAATAATCAGCGCCGCTGCGGCCAGCAGCGTGGCGCGAGTCTTTCCCAGCACGCGGGCCTCACCCTCCATGATCTGGCGCACGGGGCGGACATCGGCCGCGGGAAGTGCCTGCGCAACTTGGTTCATAATGCTCGCCACTTCTTCCGGAGAGCCGCTGGCTGCGATTTCAATCGTCGAGGGCTGAACGCCTGTCCATGCGACGAAGTCAGGCAGCGAAACATAAATGCGGCTATCTTCGGCCGCTCCGGTCTGAACCGTGCCCGCCGGAGAGACGTGCAGAGTTCGTCCCTGGAAGGTGAGATCAAACGGCTGATTCTTGGGGGCCACCTCGGGCAAAGCGCGCACGCCGATCAATGCTTGATTCGCAGACGAAGGCCAACTGCTCACGGACCACCACTTGTTCAACTGCTTTACTCGCTCGAAATCCGCGCCTGCAATCACAATCGGCTGGCCGTCACTGGTGCGAGCGACCACAAGTCCGAAGGGCGCCGCAATGCCGCGGCCTGCAAGAGCGGAATCCACGGACACGAGCGCATTCGCCGGAAGGGAACCGCCGTCTTTACCGACGACGATGATGTTTGCGCCATAGTTGCGAAACTCCCGGCGCAGCTTTGCCTGCACATCCACATAAAGATTGAGCATGGCTGTGGCGACTGCCGCTGCAACCACCATGGCAAATAACGCGGAAGCAGCGCGGCCGCGACGCAAGATCGCCGCCCGCACCAGCATGCGCAGAAACATGGAAGTGTGTGGAACGTGCGCGCGGCTGGCCGCCACATCGCGCCGGTCCACGTTTGACCCGGCCGCGGTCACAGTTCACCTCGCAACGCGAATACGGGATCGAGCCCAACCGCGCGCCGGATGGCCGCAGCGCTGCCTGCGAAAGTCACGATCACCGCGATGGCGAGAATCACCGGCAGCAAGACGGGCGGGATTGAAATATCAGAGTTGAAGATCGAGTGGCCGATCTGATGGGCCAGAGCCCCGCCCACCGCAAAACCGGCCAAGCCGCCGAGTAATGCCAGAAGCGCGGCCTCGGCGAAGAAGATGGATGCGACCACAAGCTTTCCGGCGCCCAGAGCCTTCATCAAGCCGACTTCCGCCCGCCGTTCGAAAATCGTCGTAGCCATTGCGGCAGAAACCGCCAGGGCCGAGGCGAACAGCGCCGCCAGAGTGATTAGAAAAATAAGTCCTTCGATTCGCGTGAGCACCGCGCCTTCATTCTGCGAAACCTGGCGAATCTGGTCGGCATGGGAATGCGGAATCGCCTCCGCCAACTGAAAAGCGATCGACTGCGGATAGGGTGAGCAGTACCAGCGATCATAAACTGGGCCCGACATGCTTTTGGGATCGCGCCGGGCGAAAGCATCTTCTGGCTTGGTCAACGCGCTGACATAGACGCGGCGCACCGCCCCGGGCCTGCCTAAAATCTCCTGAGCCAGTGCGAGCGGGGCGACGATCTGGTCATCTTCGGCGCCGCCCGACGACAGGATTCCACTTACTTTTAGCGGGCGTCCCGCAACCGAGACTTCGTCTCCGGCAGTCTCGCCAAGGCGCACCGCCAGCCGTTCCCCCAACAAAACATTTCGAGACGAATCGCCGGGCCAGGCGCCAGAAACTTTCCACCAGGGATGGGTGCTGCGAACGCCGGTTTCGAACTCCTCTTTGCCGTACGAGACCGGCTTTGCGAAGTAGGTCCCTAGCAGAGTAGCGTCTACGCGCTTGCCATTCCGCTCGGCTTCAATGTTGACCGGGAGCATGGGCGCGAAGCCCGTAATGTTGTTGTGCCAGAAGATTCCCTTGATCTTGGGCAGGTCGGCTTCGCTGAGGAAGGCCCCGTCGGTCGGGGGCTTGAGATTCACACCGCCGATTTCCAGATCGAGCGAATCTTCCTGCGGAGTGACCACGAGGTTGGCGCCGATGGTGCGGAGTTCGCGATTGATCTTGTCACCGATGTCGGTGGCTACCGCGATCATCGCCGTGGCGACGGTAACGCCCAGCGTGATGGCTGCGCCCGCCAGCAATTTGCGCCGCTTCTGACGCCGGAAGGATTCGTAAACCAGCCGGACAAACATCGCTTACTGTTGAGCGAACATGCGACCGCCGGCCGCAACGTCCGCCTCCTGGATAATAACCGCGTCGGCCGTCTGGGTGGCTTTCAGCGGGACAGGATTGCAACCCCCGGCCGTTCCCACCGACTGCGGATTGATGGGCGCCGCGCAATTCTTGCAGACCACGCCGTTGGGACCTTTGTAGAAACCGACCGACCCGCAAATGTCGCAGGCGTCAAACACAGTAGCGACTTTGCCGTCGGGCTTCTGGTAAAGCCAGAAGCGGATCGGGGTGCCGTTTTCCGTCGCCTGGAAGCGGTGGAGATCGCCATCCGCGACCTGGGCCAGCGGAATACTCACTTGCCCGTTGGTGAAGGTCACCTGGGTCGCGGGCGAAAGACCGCTGGTGCTCTTGGCATAGACGAATTCCGCGGTGATGAGGGCGATGAAGATGAAGGAGAAGGTGAGCACGGAGATCATCCACATGCGTTCGCGGCGGGCGCCCCACGCAGCTTTGCGGCGTTCAGCAGGGGAAGCCGTGGCCAGCAATGGTTCGCGACGCTTGGCTTCGAACAGGATCATTAATGCCGCGAGCGCGAAAATGGTAACAAAGAAAAACCAGTCGTTACTGACAATCGGGCCGATGATTGCCATTTCACGCTTCGATGAGGCAATCACTCCGCTCTCGGACAACTCGTGGAGGCCGGAGATGATCAACTGTGCGGCCACCAGGAACATGATGGCTGTCGTGATGCGGAAGAATTTTTGCAGGTTGATGCGCACGCTGCCTTTGACGAACATCACGCCAAAAGCAATGGCGGCGAGCACGCCGAGCAGAGTGCCCAGAAAACTCATCAGTTCGGTGGAGTTTAACGATACGGCGGAGAGAATCAGGACCGTCTCAGCGCCCTCGCGCAACACCATGAGAAAAATAAAGATGAACAGGCCAAACCATGCGTCGTTGCCGGCGAGCAGCCCGACTTTACCCTCAATTTCACCTTTCATCTTGCGGCCGGTCTTCATCATGAAAATCACCATGGTGACGACGAAGAAAGCAGCCACGAGCATGACCCAACCTTCGAAAACGTCTTCGTTCAAATGCGTCCGCGAAATGACGATGGCGACGCCAATGCTGCCGAGAAAGGCTGCGATCAGAGCGGCGTAAACGGTCTTGCGCAGTTCCTGCCGCCCGATCTTGGTCAGGTAAGCCAGGGTGATGCCGACGATAAGAGCGGCCTCAACCCCTTCGCGGAGGGTGACGATGAAAGCCTGCAGCATAAGAGGGACCTTAGATTTTGAAAATGAATGGCAATTTCAACTTCAAGGATATTCCCCTCGCACAGGACGCGTCAATCCGAAGCCTCACAACCGGTTGTGATTAGGATCACACTGCGGGAATACGCCCTCGAATAGCAGCTGAGTGCAGGGAAGGGCTCGACTCCGGAGAGGCGGGAAAAGCCGGCGTCGGCGTCAATCTAGGCAAACATCGGCGCCATGGGCACCTCGCTGTGTTCCCGGCCGATGACGACGATGCCGGACTCGGTCACGTGCCATCCGCGGGCCCGGTCGGCCTCGAGATCGTAACCGACTGTGGCCCCTTCCGGAACCCGTACATTCTTGTCGAGGATGGCGTGGCGCACCTTGGCGTGGCGCCCGATGTCACAGTTGTCCATGATGACGCAGCCTTCTACCAGCGCCCCGGTGTGGACGCGCACGCCACGTCCCAGAACGGATTTGCGGACGAGGCCGCCGGAAAGAATACATCCGCCGGAAACGATGCTGTCGATGGCCTCGCCACGGCGATTATCCTCATCGAAAACGAACTTGGCGGGCGGATCGGGATAGCTGGTACTGCGCACCGGCCATTCGCGATTGTACAGATTGAGCTCTGGCTTGACGTGGTTCAGATCCATATTGGCTTCATAGTAGGCCTCGATGGTTCCGACATCGCGCCAGTAGGGAACTGAACCTTCCGGTTCGCCGGGGATGCGGTTGGCCTCGAAGTTGTATGCATAGATAGGCGCCTTGCCCGCAAGCTTGGGAAGAATGTCCATGCCGAAGTCGTGATGACTGCCCGGGTGTTTGGCGTCGTCCTGGAGCAGGCCGAGCAGAGCAGGGGTAGAGAAGATGTAGTTTCCCATGGAAGCGTAGACGCGGGTGGGATCGCCGGGAATGGTCGGGGCATCGGCCTTCTTCTCGTGAAAACCCATGACGCGTCCATCGGCGTCGGCCTCAATGACGCCAAATTCGCGAGCTTGCTCGCGGGGAACAGGGATGGCGGCAACGGTCACTTCTGCCTGCTTCGCGCGGTGAAAATCGATCATGCTGGCGATGTTCATGCGATAGATGTGGTCGGCGCCAAAAATGGCAACCAGGTGCGGGTCGGACTGCTCAATGAGATTGATGTTCTGAAAGATCGCGTCGGCCGTTCCCTGGTACCAGGATTCCGTCTCCGAACGCATTTGCGCCGGTACGTTGATGATGAAGTGGCTCTTCAGCAGTCCGCCGAACTGCCATCCCTCGCTCAGATGCTGGAGCAGCGACTGGCTGCGGAACTGGGTGAGCACGTAAATCGAATGGATTCCGGAATTGATGAAATTGCTGAGAACGAAATCGACGATCCGGTATTTGCCTCCGAAGGGGACGGCAGGCTTGGCGCGTTCTCGCGTGAGGGGAAAGAGGCGGGTTCCTTTGCCGCCGGCGAGCACGATACCCAATACTCGAAGGTGTAACGGTCCTCGAACTGCTGAAGGGGATTCTCGTTCAGGGATTTTATTCTCAGGCAATCAGCCCTCCCTAACACCGTTTTTCCTGCACGATGTTACCAGAGGTCGCAAGGTTCTTGACTGTCGAGGATGGCACCCACTGGGAGCCAGGCCTGAACCAGAGAACCGCCTGGCCGGCCATATTTCATCCACATGTTTTTCCGTTGCCATACGAAGCCGCCAGGCGCAGAATTCCCTCGGTCAGAATTGCCCTCATTCCGCGACATAGGAGGCCAACGAGCGATGCAAGCTACTATCGAGAACCTCAAAAAGACTGTTCGTGGCGCGGTGTTGTGCCCTGGCCAGGATGGCTACGACACTGCCCGCACTCTTCCGAACGCCATGATCGACCGGCGCCCCGCTTTTATCGCGCGCTGTAGTGGCGCTGCCGATGTAATCGCGTGTGTCCGATTCGCCCGCGAGCACGACCTATTGGTGTCGGTTCGCGGCGGAGGGCATAGCGTTGCGGGGAAGTCCGTGTGCGATGGCGGGCTGATGATTGATCTCTCGGCCATGAAGGGTATCCGTGTGGATCCTGTCGCGCGGACCGTGCGCGCGGAAACCGGACTTAAACTCGGGGAATTCGACCGGGAGACGCAAGCTTTTGGCTTGGCGACGACCCAGGGCGTTGTTCCGACCGTGGGCATGGCGGGCCTGACGCTGGGCGGCGGCTGGGGTAATCTGCACGGCAAATATGGGCTCGCGGTCGACAATGTGATCGCTGCCGATGTGGTTACCGCCGATGGGCATTTGCTAACGGCTAGTGCCACCGAAAACCAGGACCTCTTCTGGGGCGTGCGTGGCGGTAGCGGTAACTTCGGAGTCGTGACTTCTATCGAGTTCCGTCTCCACGAGGTCGGCCCAGTATTCGGCGGCGCGGTGTTTTATCCCGCTGCAAAAGCGAAAGAAGTGCTGCATTTTTGGCGCGAGTTCGCGGCCGCCAGTCCCGATGAACTGGTCACGCAGGGCGGCTCCTTTACCCTCCCGGATGGTGTTCCGGTCTTCGGCGTTGCTGGTTGCTATTGCGGGCCCATCTCCGAAGGCGAAAGAGTATTGAAGCCCTTGCGTACGTTTGGCCGGCCGCTGGCTGACGCCTTCGCCGTTATGAGCTACACGCAGTTGCAAGGAATGTTCGAGCCCTTCTTCCCGCCGGGGCGCCAGGTTTACACCAAGTCGAACTTTCTTCGCAATCTTAGCGACGAGGCCATCGACGTTCTTGTGCAATATGTGGGGCAGAGTCCTTCTGCTTACACGTTTGCGCCCTTTCTCGAGCACTGGCACGGAGCCGCCACGCGGGTGCCCGTCAGCGCTACTGCGTTTCCTCATCGTCAATATTCATGGAACTTTCTTGCCTGGTCGATGTGGCTCGACGCCTGCGACTCAGAAAAAAACAAGCAGTGGACTCGTCAGTGTTGGGAGGCTGTGCGGCCGTTTCTTGTCGCAGGCTCCTATGGGAATTATGTGGCCGATGAGGGCGACGTGATCGCCCGCGAAGCCTACGGTTCCAACTACGAGCGGTTGGTCGCGCTGAAAAACAAGTATGACCCGACAAACTTCTTCCGTATGAATCACAACATCAAGCCGAGTGAGGTGGCGCAGCCGATGGTGGTGACTTAGTTTGGAGGCTTCGTGTCGCCGGATGGAGGTTTGTGTACTTCTGGCCCGTTGAGCTTCTGGAGCGGAACTCCTATGCTTCTCGGGAGCTGAGAATGAAGCTAGAGCCTTCATGAGCGGGAACGACCGTGATGGCGCAGCCTTTCAAGGAGAAGCGATGAAGAATGCTTATGAAGTTTTGCGGCAGAAAGAAACCGACCTTATCCGCGTGCGCCGCGAAATCGAGAGCCTGCGGATCGTGGCCTCTTTACTTTCGGACGAACCAACGGAAGAACTGAGCAGAAAGCACGCCAGATCAGAAGAGGAAATATTAGACTCCGATGAAGAAAAGGCGACCGGAACGGACGGGATGTTTTCCTCGATAGACGGTGCTGCGCGTCCAAGCTTTTGGAATACCCTTAGGCGGCAAAAGTAGTTCGTACTCGGGTCGGAGCCCGCAGAGAGCATCGTTCTTCGCTCTCGCTCGAACTCAGTCGCGACCTTTCCATCAATGGACGAGGGTTGCACTCACAACCTTTTCAGGAACGCGTTGGCTTGCGCCATGTGTGGAAACAACTTCTCCTCCGCCTGGAAGTCCGCCGAGTGCACGCAGCGCCGTGTGCCCCGCAGTCGCACCGGATGCTTCAGATGCAGCATCTCGTGGTAGACAATGTACTCCAGGACGTAGCGTGGGACGGCGACGTGGTCGAAGATGCGGCTGATGATGATCGCATTGTGCGCCGGATCATAGTGGCCAAGTATGCGGCGAGTTTTGGTCTGGCTCCAACTCATGCGTGGGCGGCCCAGCAGTCCGTGAAAGAAGCGCGAGTTTAAATCTTCAAAGATCGCGTCCAAATCGTAAAAATGTCCGCGGGCCGAACGCAGGCGCTTGCGTCCGCGCATCTGCCGAACCAGGTGCGCCTTGCGGACAATGTCATGGCTCGCAACATATTGGCGATAACGCGCCGCCTGGCCGCGATCGATTGGCCGGCGGTACATCTTGGCCAGGAGAATGTGCGCAATCGCCCGCAAAACGGCCTCTGGCGCTCCTTCCAGCAGATCCGAGAGGCGCACCAGAAGTTTTCCGTTTCGCAGACGGATCGTATTGTTGATGTTGGCAAATGCGAAGAACTCGATCTTCAGCTCGGGGACAGAGGAAGCTGGACGCAGCTCACGGTAAGTTTCCTGGAAAAGTTCGAGCATCCCTTCGCGCACAGTGTCGCTAGGTTAGCACGACTTCGACGTGTGGAAGCGGCGCGGAAGCGAGAGTACCCTCGGCACAGCCGGCAGGGTGCCAGAGCTGTTTCGAACCCTATTCCGGCCTTCCACCAGTTTTCGCGCTTGAGTTCGAATTCAACTTTTTATGCTTTGCGGCATCTTCCTGGTCGACCAGCAGCTTGCGGTGATCTTCCGCCGATGTGTCTACAGTCTCAAGCGCATTGGTCAGAACGAACTCGTACTGATGCGCCTCGTCCGCAGGAATATCGGCGGCGTCTTTCAGCGCGCGCAGCTTGGCCTGAAATTCGGTGTCGGCGTCGATGACGAGTTTGAGGGGCTTGCGTATGTCGTCTTTGCGATCGACGTAGGTGTCGATGTTGTCGTTGAGTTCGTCGTAGAGCAACTGGAAATCGTCGAGCAGATCGTGGGTTTGGCGCGGGCGATCGGTGGTCTTGGGATCGCTGCGCATCTGCTCCAGTTTCACCAGCCGCGCTCGGGCAAATTGCACATACAGAGCAAGGCGTTGTTTCGGCTCCCAGCTGGCATCGCGAATCTGATCGATTTCCGGTTGCGTAAGGGGCTCGCGATGGCGCTGGGCCTGCGCCAGCAAAGCCGCGCCAAATACCAAGGCGATGCACAGACTGGATTGACGCTGAAAGGTATTCATTTCGCTCCTTTCGGAAACATGGCCGCGAGCAGGTCATCGCGCACCCGCTGCAGGCGGTTAATGGCGTCGCGCACCGGGGGCTGATCCGCACCGCCCAGAGAATGCAGCAGATCATTGAGCTTGCGCGTCATGTTTCGGGTCGCGATCTCGGCTTGCTTCTGATACTTGTGCGATTGGATGGCATAGTCGCGGGCCAGTTCCGCGTAAGCCACCACGTCGGTCAGGGCAGCCTGACCTTTTTCGAGCTCGGAGGACGCATAAAATTTGTCGGCCTCGGCCAGTTGCCTTTGCGCAATCTCGACGCAAAGATGCGGGCGGTCGCGAACATCCGTCGCGGCAAGCTTCGACTTCAACTGCTCGACCGTAGGACTGTTGCTGGGAGCACCGCGGGCGGCCAACGAGGCCGCAATCAGGGTCAACAGCGTGATAATGTTCCACAATCGAAATCGATATCGCATCCCAAGCATGATCCCAGTCCGCCGTCGACTATTTTTTGGGCTCGATCGCAATGAGCCGGTGCTTCGCCTGCCACTCCTGTTCAGGATACTTCCCGTTGGCGGTATTGAGGAAGAGGTGATAATTGGCCGCCGCGCGCTTGACATCCTTGAGATGATCGTAGGCCGAAGCGCGCAGAAAATAAGTGAATGGATTCTCCGGCAGGAACTTCACCCGGGCATCGAGCGCCTTGATGGTCAGCGGGTAGTCCTTGTTTTCGCTGGCGGCAAAGGCCAAGTCGCCATAAGCCTCGGGCAGTTCGGGCTTGAGCTTGATTGCGGCGAGAAATTCCTTCTCGGCGTCGGAAAATTTCTTTTGTTCCAGGAGAGCCTTGCCGAGGCTGTGGTGAAGGGCTGCGTCGTCGGGATTTGCGGCCAGCAGTTTGCGATACGCCGCCTCGGCGTCGGCGTTTTTCTTTGTTAGCACGTAGAGGTCCGCGAGGTCACGCTGCAGCGAAAGGTCGGCCGGAGCAGTCTTTGCGGCGACCTGCAGTTCGCCAATTGCGTCGTCGTATTTGCCCTCGGCCGCCAGGACCCGGCCGAGTTGAATCCGCGTCGCGGGCGCTTCGGGATGCGCCGTTGCCAGTTTCCGCAGTTCCGCTTCGGCCTCGGGGAAGCGGCGACCGCGCATGTAGATGTTCGCCAGGCCTGTCGCCGCATCGGCCTCAGAAGGATCGAGCGACAAGGCTGCTTTGTACTCAAGCTCCGCATCGGCGGACTTTCCTTGTTTCTCGAACAGAAGTCCGGCGGCTAAATGCGGCTCCGGATCCTTCGGTTGTAGCTCAGCGGCCCTGCGGTATGCAGCCAGGGCTTCGTCCGGCTTGCTGGCCTCGATCACGTGCGCCAAAGAGAGCCATGCCCGGGCCTGACCGTTCGCAACGCGATTGGTGGGCTTGAGTTGCGTGGCCGCGCGCAGGAATTGTTCGGCGTCGGGTTGGCCGTTTTTGGCGAGTTGCAATCCTAGATTCAGGTTCGACTCGAAGACGTCCGGCTTGGCGGCGACTGATTTGCGATACGCGGCGATCGAATCGCTCGTTTTGCCAAGACCATTTTCCGCAAAGCCGAGATCGAACCAGGCTTCGTAATTGGCAGGATCAGCGTCTACCGCTTTCTGCAGCAAAGGTTCGGCAGAGGCGTAATCCTTTTTCTGGATGAACTCTTCGGCCTTGGTGAGTTCCGGCGATGGGCCAACTTCTTCGGCAACTTTTGTGTGATGGGCGGAACTCTTGCGATGGGTGCTGGAAGAGGAATCGTCGCCTTGACCTTGTGAGCCTGATTGTGCGGAGGCAGGATTGCCTGCAGTTTGAGCGGCCGCAAAAGCGCACGCCAGGCACGCTACAAGCGTGCCAGCCGCCAGTTTAAGAGCGCCCATTCGAAGGCGATGTGCCATTGTGGTTGAGAACACGCGCCAGATATTTTCCGGTGTACGAACTTGCGACCTTCGCGACCGCCTCCGGTGGCCCGGCGGCGACGATCTTACCGCCGCGGCTGCCGCCCTCCGGGCCGAGATCGATCACCCAATCCGCAGTTTTTATGACCTCCAGATTGTGTTCGATGACGACGATCGAACCCCCTGCATCAATCAGACGGCGAAACGCAGCCAGGAGTTTGCTGACGTCATCAAAATGCAGGCCTGTCGTCGGCTCGTCGAAAATATAGAGCAGCCGTCGCTTGAGGCGCCCTTCGCTGCCGGAGCCGTTCCGGTTGCTGTCTCGCGAGGCCGGTTGCAGGTGTGCCGCCAGCTTCATGCGTTGCGCTTCGCCGCCCGACAAAGTCGTGGCCGACTGGCCCAGTCGAAGGTAGCCTAACCCGACCTCTTCCAGGGACCGTAACTTCTCAGTGATCTTCGGGGCCTCGGCAAAGAATTTCAGCGCCTCTTTTACCGTCAGATTCAGAACTTCGTGAATGTTCTTTCCGCGATAGCGGACGTCGAGGACGGTGGGCTTGTAGCGCGTGCCCTTGCACTCTTCGCAAATCAATTCCACGTCGGCGAGGAACTGCATTTCGACCGTTACCGTGCCGTCGCCCTGGCATACTTCGCAACGGCCACCGGGAATGTTGAAGGAAAAATGTCCGGCGCTGAATCCGCGCTTTTTCGCCTCGGGCAGGGAAGCGAACAGTTCGCGAATGGCATCGAAAGCCTTGATGTAGGTGACGGGATTGGAACGCGGCGTCCGGCCGATCGGCGACTGATCGACCAGCACTGCTTCCTCGATGAACTGATCGCCCTCCAAACTTTCCCAACTGGCGGCCGGCCCGGCCGTGCCGTTGCTCGACTGCTGCTTGGCCTGCGCCAGCGCGCGATAGAGCACTTGATGCAGAAGCGTCGATTTCCCGGACCCGGAAACGCCCGTAATCGCAACCAGCATGCCCAGTGGAATGCTGATGTCCACGCCTTTTAAATTGTTGGCGCGGACGCCGCGAATCTTGATCTGCTGCGGTCCCGGTTTCCGCCGCGTCACCGGGGCCTGAATCCGCAAATCCTCCGAAAGGTATCGTCCAGTTAAGGAAACTGGATTGTGCACGATCTCGTCATACGTTCCTTCCGCGACGAGCTTGCCGCCGTTCTCGCCGGCTCCCGGACCCAAGTCGAGAATGCGGTCGGCGGCCCGCATGATATCGGGATCGTGTTCCACCACCAGAATCGTGTTTCCGAGATCGCGCAGGCCGTGCAGAATTTTGATCAGGCGATGGGTATCGCGCGGATGCAGGCCGATGGACGGCTCATCGAGCACGTAGAGTGTGCCCACGAGCCGCGAGCCCAAAGAAGTTGCCAGCTGAATTCGTTGCGCTTCTCCGCCCGACAGCGTGGAGGAAAGACGATCTAGCGTCAGATATTCCAGGCCCACATCGTTCAGAAAGCGGAGGCGCTCGCGAATTTCCTGCAACAACTTGTCGGCGATCTCGGCTTGTTGGGCACTCAGTTCGACCTGTTCGAAGAATCGCAGGGCCTCTTCGACGGTGAGAGCGCAAACCTCGCAGATATTCCGCCCGTGAATCTTGACCTGGCGCGCTTCCAGCCGCAGCCTTGAGCCGCTGCAGTCGGGACACAGAGAATAACCGCGATAGCGGCTGAGAAATACCCGCACGTGCAGTTTGTATTTCTTGCGCTCCAAGTGCTCGAAAAATCCGCGAACGCCGAGGAATTTGCCCTCGCCCTTGAGCACGAGATTTTTGTGTTTGTCCTCGAGATCGGCCCAGGGCACGTCGAGCGGGATGCCAGCCTGCTTGGCGTAACGTTTCAGATCGGTGAATAATGGACGGTACTTCGGCTTGGTCCAAGGCTCAATCGCGCCTTCCGCCAGAGTTTTGATCTTGTCGGGGATGACCAGGTCGAGATCGAAATCGATGGTGTTGCCGAAGCCCTGGCAGCGCGGGCAGGCGCCGTAGGGATTGTTAAAAGAGAAAAGCCGCGGCTCCGGTTCCTCGTAGCGCAAGTTGCATTCCTTGCACTCAAAGCGCTGCGCAAAGCGGAGCGTCCGTGTAGAGCGGGCGCCCTCGCCCGCTTCATCAGAATTATGCCCGGGAATCTCAAAGATGACTTCGCCCGATTCGCGGTAGGCGGTTTCGATTGCGTCGACCACGCGTGTACGGGCGTCGGCGGAGACCACCAGCCGGTCAACCAGCACGAACACAGGCTCGGCAAAGTTGAGATCGAGCAGAGACTCCGGCGTGGAGAACTCGTAAATTTCACCGCGCTGGTAGAGCCGATTAAATCCGGCTTTGCGCAAATCAAACAAGCGAGTCTTCAACGCCTCGCTCAGTTCGGGGGGAGCCCCACTCTTTTCTCGCTTCTGGCGAGCGGATTTTGACTTAGCTCGTTTCGTCCCCTCCGCCGCAGCTTCCAGCACACCCGCAGCCGGACGCTGCAGAGGAAACAAAACCTGGAGACGCGTCTCGGGATCAAGCGACAGGATGGTGTCCGCAACTTCGTCGACCGTGTCCTTCTTCACCTCGCGGCCGCAATTCGCGCAATACGTTCGTCCCACGCGCGCAAACAGGAGCCGCAGATAATCGTAGATCTCGGTGGCCGTGGCCACGGTGGATCGCGGATTCCGCGTCGTATTCTTTTGCCGGATGGCTACGGCTGGGGCGATCCCGTCGATCGTGTCCGCATCGGGCTTCTCGATCCGCTCCAGGAATTGGCGCGCATAGGCCGACAGCGATTCCACATAGCGGCGCTGCCCCTCGGCGTAGATGGTGTCGAACGCCAACGACGACTTGCCGGAACCGGAGACCCCGGTGACGACGGTCAAAGTGTTGTGAGGGACCTGGAAGTCGATATTTTTGAGGTTATGGACGCGCGCGCCGCGTACGACAATGCTGTCAGTCTGGGTCAAGCCAGGATGCGTGGATTCTAAAGACATCGGATAAAGGGCCCCGGTTGGCCTGGTTCAGTCCGAGCGCAAGCGCACGGAGCCTTCCGCAAGGCCCACCGAATCTTTCTATTATAAGGCAGGAGAGCCCGGCATCGCCGAGACGTAGCTCGCCAGGTTTTCAGCGGTCATGGAATCGAGGGTGGGAAGAGAACAAGGCTGACGAAAAAACTATCGGGGATCGTCCAAGTCGTTTTCGCGGTCGCGACGCTTGCCGTAGCGGACAGCGTAGGCAAATCCGAATACCATAATGCCAACCGGCGGCGCCAACATCACAAAGATGGCGTGGTTCAGCGCGCGTTGAGCGTCTTTGGGCGTGGCTTTGGCATTGGCGTAGCACATGGCGCAGCCCTGGGACCATGCGGGCGCTGTCCATAGGGCGACCAGCAGTACAAGAGCCAGACGAAATTTCGCTGCCACTGTCATTCTTTTTATTACACCGCGTTTGCGTTCCGACTGGCTCGTCAACCACCCGATTAGTGCACTCCGAGCCGCAGAATACGACCCGCATCGGGGAAGAAAAAGAAGTACATGATGATGAAGCAGCCGACGACGGCGCAAATCAGCATCCAGCGCATCAGCGCGGTTTCGAATTTCAAGTGCATGAAGTACCCGATAATCAGGGCCGACTTAATGATCGACAGGATCAGCAGCACCTCGAGCATTCGCACCGGCTCAAAAATCTGCTTGTAGCCGAGCACGACCTCGATTGCCGTCAGTACCAGCAATGCTCCCCACACCCAGAAATACTGGCCCTTGCTATCGTCGTGCTTCGCGACATCGTGCATGGTCAAGGTCCTCGCTGTGCGACTGTTTTTTAGCTGATCTTGGTTGACATCAAATACACCAACGGGAAAATGAACATCCAGACCAGGTCGACAAAATGCCAGTACAGCCCCGACACTTCCACATCGTGAGCGTCATAGTCTTTCGGCTTCAGAAATAGGATCACGGCGGCGATTAACAATCCCAGGCCCAGCGCATGAATTCCGTAGTGAAAGACGTTGTCGGAGGGAATCAGGAAATATCCCGCAATCCAGCACGCGGCCAGGATTGGCAGGAACCACTTGCGAAACGCGACCACTCCCAGATAAATCACGCCGATGGTGACGTGCAGCATGTGCATCGCGGTCAGGCCGAAAAACGTGGCGGGAAATTGCGGAACATTTTTCGAAACGTCCGCCAATTCTCCCGTTGCCGCGCTTGCCGGCTTGGGAAAGCCGGGTATGGTCAGACCTTCGCCGATGAGCTTGGTCCATTCCATGCCGTGCAGAACGATGAACGCGGTGCCGAAGATCATGGTGGCCAGGAGCCAATTGCGGGTCCAGGCGCGATCGCCGCGCTGCGCCGCGAAGACCGCCATCACCATGGTGAGGGAGCTCGACAGCAGGCATGCCGTCATGATGGTCGCGTTGGCAATACTGGCCGCGTGAAACGGCGTGGGCCACGCGGTATAGATGCGGTTGTAGCTGAAGGCAAACAGGAGTGCCCCGAAAGTGAGCGAGTCGGAGGCCAGGAACAGCCACATTCCCACTTTCTTCGAATACGCTCCAAATAGCGGCGCCTCATAAGCTCCGGGCAACTCGTGTTCCAGGGCACCATGCTCCAGCGTGGCGTTGGCCATTCCTGATGTTCCCCTTTCAGAATCAGTGGTCAGTGGCTAGTGTTCAGTGTCCAGCGGGGCAACTGACCACTAGCCACTGGCCACTGCCCACTACTTTGCAAATGCCAACAACGCGAACACATAAATCCACAGCACGCCCATGAAGTGCCAGTACCAGGCTGTGATGTCGACCGCGATCCGGCGCGCCTCGACTGGACGGTGAAACAGGGAAGCGCTCGCCGCCCACAACAAGGCAATCATGCCGCCGCAAAGGTGTACTGCGTGCGCAATCGTCAACAGAAACACAAAGGAACTGTTGGGATTGGTATTCACAAAGAATCCGCGAGCGTGCAACTCGCCCCAGGCCAGCCACTGCCCCACGAGAAATCCGAAGCCCAGCAGAACGGTAATGCCGAGCCACGGAAACGATCTCTCGTTCCCCAGCGAAATGCCGGGAATCGATCTCACCGGGGCCAATGCGGCCTGCAGCGCTGCCTGTCGCCGTGCCAGTTCCATGCTCACGCTGCTCACCAACAAAACTGCGGTATTGATCGCGAGCAGCAGCCAGGGCATATCCACGCGGCCCCAGTCATGCACATAAGTATTGGACGCGCCGTCAAACGTGGGCAGTCCCTGGCGCACGAGATAGGCACTGGTCAGCGAGACGAACACCATGCAGACGGTCGCGATGGTGCAAATCAATCCCAGCCTGGCTCTTCGCAGCCTGGCTCCATAATTTGGGACGTCGCTGCCGCCGCGCCCGTCATCGCCGCCGCCCGCGGGAGGCATGGGCGGTTTGTGACCGTGGCCGACGTGATCGATCGGAGTTGTTGGAGTATAAGTCGCCATACCTAAATCTGATTCCGTCCCCGCCCTACTCGTTGCCGGTCTTTCTTCTCAACGTTCTCCGCGCTTTTTTTTCTCAGGGCACTCTGCGGTCCAAGCTTCTGACTTCTTAATCGAAGCAGTTGTCTCAATGCGCCGTGCTGGTTGCCGGATCGGTCTGCATCACATAATCCTTGGCCGCACCGGGCACACCGTATTCATAGGGACCGTGATGGACCACCGGGGTTACGCCGCCAAAATTGTCATGAGGTGGCGGAGTTGCCGTCGTCCACTCCAGAGTGGTCGCTTCCCAAGGATTGTCGCTGGCCTTCGGTCCCTTAAACATGCTCCAGAACAGGTTGACGACAAAAATGAACTGCGCCGCGATGGTGATGAACGCTGCATAGGTCATGAATGTTTGCAATGGAAGCAACTTGGTCTGGTAGGCGACTTCGGTAAATTGCGAGTAGCGCCGGGTCTGCCCCGCCATCCCCAGATAATGCATGGGCATGAAGATGGCATACGTACCCGCCAGGGTGATGAAGAAGTGGAGCTTGCCCAGCGGTTCGTTCATCATCCGGCCGAACATCTTTGGGAACCAGTAATACGTGGCCGCGAAAATTCCAAAGATCGCTGCGACGCCCATGATCAAGTGGAAGTGCCCGACCACGAAATAGGTGTCGTGCAGTTGGATGTCGAGCACCGGTTGAGCCAGGAACGGGCCGCTTAAGCCGCCCGACACAAACAGCGACACAAAGCCGATGGCATACAACATTGGCGTATGGAAACGTAT
>DASSRO010000202.1:0-3433 GCA_035701745.1 Candidatus Sulfotelmatobacter sp.
GCCGGCGCGCAGGGAAGCGATGCGGGCAACGTTCATACCCTGCTCAGCTTCCGGCATGGCGCAGCCCAGAATGACGTCTTCGATTTCCTTGGGGTCAAGTTGTGGGACGTGGTTGAGCGCGCCTTTGATGGCGACGGCCGCGATTTCATCGGGACGAGTAGAGCGGAGCGTGCCTTTATAGGCACGTCCCACCGGCGTGCGGACAGAAGAAGCAATAATGACTTCACGCATAGTATTTATCCGATCTCGGCAAGCTATCCATTCGATGCTCGCCACTCTGCGACCGCTTCAAAGCGCACGACTATCACTTCGCGGGCGCGAAAAAGTAGTAGTCGGCCGTGTAATCGCTCTTGGTTTCGGCACCTTTGTGAGACTCATCACAGGCGTCGTTGCCGGGTTTGCCGCCGTGGGTGTGGACGCGCTGGATGGTTGTCACGTTGGTAAGTAGGCCACTTTTTCCGGCATGGCTCTCGACATTCACGAGGAGCCACGGAATTGAATCGGGGTCGAGCGAATCAATGTGCGCGACGGCTTTTCCGGTGACTTCGCTGCCATCTTTCAGCTTCCAGGTTGGGCCGGCGGAATGCTGGCCGACGACTTTGTCTTTACGATCCTTCAGTTCGGCCTCAGGGCCTTTCAATGTCCAACTGAATTTGGCGTCGGCGCCGGCCTGGCATGTGTATATCTGCGAGCCCTTGGCGTGGACGAAGAGTATTGGTTCAAGGCCTGTGGGAACAGCGATGGCATCCGGGACGTCCGGAGCGGATTCCTTTGCGGGCCGATCTTTTTCCTGACTAGATTGGGCGGCCGCAAACGGGCGCAAAAAAACGGGCATGGCCAGAGCAATGACCATGGCAGCAGTCAGTGGAAGCCTGGGCATGAGTCGATTGTAGCAAGGAAACGATGCGCCTGATCAATCTTGATTCGCGTAACGTGTAGCGTTACACTATACAAGTGATTAAGAGCTTTCGTCATCGCGGTCTGGAAAAGTTTTTCAAAACCGGGTCGAAAGCGGGAATACAACCGAAGCATGCAAGCAAATTGCGATTACAACTGTTTGCCCTGGATAATGCGAAGCATCCAGGCGACATGAACGCCCCGGGATGGACCTTGCATCCGCTGGCTGGAGAATTAAAGGGCCAGTGGGCGATTGCAGTTAGCGGGAACTGGCGGCTGACCTTCATGTTTGAAGGAGAGGACGCCGTTCTCGTGGATTACCAGGACTATCACTGATCTTTGCAGTCGGGCCAAAACCCGACACACAACAGGAGTTATTTATGCGCATGCACAATCCGCCACATCCCGGACTCGTTCTGCGGGAATATCTCGGGAACATTGCGGTATCCACCGCGGCAGCGCACCTGCGGATTACACGCGTCACTCTGTCGCGCGTACTGAACGGGAGAGCCGGAATCTCAGCTGCTTTGGCGATACGTCTTGCGGCCGCTTTGGGCACGACGCCGGAACTGTGGATGAATATGCAGTCACAGTACGACCTGTGGCGTGCGAAACAAGCGCGGCAACCGGCGGTGCGGCGGTTTGCACACGTCGCGACGGGATGAATCACCGGGCGAACCGGGCAGCGATCGCCGCCGTCGGGTCATACGAGAATCAGTTCCTTAGCGTCTTCCCCGTTTTCAGCGTGAATTGAATCCTTTCTTGCGTTTTCTTCTCGCCGCACAACGACTTAAATCCTTCCCGTTCCAAGTCGAGGACGTACTGCTCGCTCATCGGCGTTCCGGGCGTGACGTTGCCGCCGCAGAGAACTTCAGCGATTTTGCCGCCCAGTTTGACTTCGTAGTCGGTGATGAATTCGCCCTGGCGCATGAGGTGGACGCCCATTCTCAGCGCCGCCAGCAGGCTTTCGCCGGGGGCGGGAATGTCGGTGCGCGGGACGGGCGGCTCATATCCAGCGCGGGCGAGTTCAAGGGCGCGGGCCTTGGCGTCGGAAAGGACGCGCTCGCGGTTCATGGTGATGCGGTCGGAGTCGGAGAGGAAGCCGAGGGCGCGGGCTTCGTGGGCCGAGGTGGCGACTTTCGCGGTGGCGATGGCTTCGAAAGCTTTCTTCATCGCTTCCATCATTTCGACGGAGCCAGCCAGAGCTTCGCCGGAGACTTTTCCGCGCGAGGCGGCGGCGCTGTCGACGGCACGCAGCAGCATTTCTTTGCAGCCGCCGCCGCCGGGGAGCAGGCCAACGCCGACTTCGACTAGGCCGGTATAGAGTTCGGCGTGCGGTTGGCGGGCGGCAGCGTGTAGGGAGATTTCCGTGCCTCCACCCAGGCACAGCCCGAATGGCGCGGAGACTACTGGCTTGGGCGAGAACTTGATGGCCTGCGTCATCCCCTGGAACTGGCGGATGGCGAGATCGACGTCATCCCACTCTTCCTCCTGGACGCTCATGAGCAGCAGCATGAGGTTGGCTCCGACAGAAAAATTGGTGGCGTCGTTGGTGATGACGAAGGCGTCGAAGCCGTCGCCAGGCCCTCCCTGCTTCAGAGTTTGAATAATAAGACCGATGATGTCGGCGCCGAGTGAGTTCATCTTGCTGTGGAACTCGATGCAAGCGACGCCATCGCCGAGATCGACGAGAGAGGCGCCGGAGTTCTTCTTCACCACGCCGTTGGATTTTTTGGCAACGGTGACCGACCATACGCCGGCTGGGACTTGCACTGATTCCCAACTCTCGGTTCCCAATTCCCAATATTTTTTCCCGGCCGGCGATTTGGGGTCGTCGATGTACCAGGACTTTTGGCCAGAAGCGAGCAGGCGTTCCACGTTGGCGGGCACGGGCTTGCCTTCTTTCTTCATGCGAGCAACGGTGGCTTCCACTCCCGCGGCATCCCAAAGTTCGAAGGGGCCGAGTTCCCAATTGAAGCCGAGACGCATGGCGCGGTCGATTTCGACGATAGAGTCAGAAATTTCAGGAACGCGGTTGGCGGAATAGGTCCAAAGATCGGAGAGCGCGGCCCAGAGAAAGGCTCCGGCTCTGTCTGCTTTTTGCGGGGCGGCGCCATCCAGGCCGAGCAGGGTACGCAGACGGGCTCCCGTGTCTTCGATATTTTTCGCCATATCGAGGGCGGGGAATTTCGGCTTCTGGCGGGGATGGTACTCGAGGGTCTTCCAGTCCAGGGCGAGACGTTCTTCCTCTTTTCCTGGGCCTCCCTTAGTCTTCTTATAGAAGCCGCCCTTCGTCTTATCACCCAGCCATTTATGCTCCAGCATTTTGCCGAAAAAGTCGGGGAGGCGAAGGTCGCTGCGCTCGTCGTGAACGTTTTTTGTCATGTTGCCCACGACGTGGCCGAGAATGTCGAGCCCGACCAGGTCGATGGTGCGGAAGGTGGCGGACTTGGGCCATCCCACGGCCTGTCCGGTGAGAGCGTCGACTTCCTCGATGGTTAGGCCCATTTCCTGCATCAGGCGCATGACGTTGAGC
>DASSRO010000203.1:0-14717 GCA_035701745.1 Candidatus Sulfotelmatobacter sp.
AAACGACCATGACCCAGAAAGTTACGGTGGCAGCAGGGAAGCCGGGCACTGCCGATTTTACTTTTAAAGCAAAGTAGGATAGGTTTCATCACCTTTATGGCTCAACCCTTGAATCGCCGTAGTTTCCCGACTGCGGCGATTCGTTAGAAAGTCCCAGCTAATCTGGTCAAAGGCGGAGCGATATGGCGAAGATTTTCGCGGTGACGATCATTCTGATCGCGATCGGTTCGGCAATTCCCATCGTGATGCACACTTGGCAGTTGCCCCAGGACATTTCCACTCATGGTCCCTTGATTGACGAGCAGTACGCGGACACCATGGCGGAAGCGGGTATTTCCTTCTTGGCCTCGCAAATTCTGCTGGCATTCTTTATCTGGAAATTCTCAATCGTTAAGCCGGGAACCAAGACACGGAACTTCCCAGGCGGCGCGATGGGCCTGGTAATTGCCGCGTTCCTGCTGGTTGGAACCGAGGTCTTGGCCTTGGGCGTGTTCGGAGCCAAAGCTTGGGCTAGCGTATATTTCACTCCGCCGGCTGCGAATGCCATGCCCGTCCAGGTGCAGGCGGGGCAGTTCGCATTCTATTTTCGCTATCCCGGTCCCGACGGCAAGTTTGGGCCGCTGCATCCTGACCAGATTAACGAATCGAATGCCAACTTCTTTGGCCTTGACACGACGCACGACCCCGATTCGAAGGACGACATCGTTACCGCCGAGATGGCGATTCCCGTGAACCGCGAGATTCATCTCCTGATGCACTCAAAGGATCTGGGCCACTCGTTCTTCGTGCCCGAGTTGCGAGTTCAACAGGATTTCGTTCCTGGCCTGGACCTCTCGGTTCACTTTACTGCAACCAAAGTGGGCAAGTACGAAATCGTCTGTACGCAACTTTGCGGCCTCGGCCACTACAACATGAAGGCGTATCTCGAGGTTATGGAGCCGGGTGACTTCGATAACTGGCTCAAGCAACAGGCGGCGTTGCAATAAATAGCTGTGCGCGATGCAGGTTCCAGACAAATCAAAAGATCTTTTTTGAGGTGAGCGCAATGCACAACATGTCGGCACACGCAGTGCATCACGGAGCTCCAACCAGTTTCATCCGGAAGCACGTTTTCAGTCTCGACCACAAAGTCATTGGGAAACAGTATTACGCCCTGGCGTTGGTCGCGGTGGTCTGGGGAATGGTGCTTTCCTGGATAATGCGTATCCACCTGGGGTGGGGCAACTACGCGATTCCTGGCTTGCACCTGCTCTCTAGCCAAGGCGCGCCCGGCAACGTGATGACGCCGGAGTATTACTTGCAGTTGATGACCATGCACGGAACGATCATGGTCTTCTTCGTGCTGACGACCGCCCCGTTCGCAGCGTTTGGAAATTTCTTCCTGCCCATCCAGGTGGGCGCGGAAGATATGCCCTTCCCCCATTTCAACATGATGTCGTTTTGGGTCACGTTCGTGGCCTTTCTGGTGCTGGTTTCGTCGTTCTTCGTGGGAGAAGGCCCAACCCTCGGAGGATGGACGCAATACGCGCCTCTGAGCGCGGTGGGTTCGGTCTCCGGGCCGGGGCAGGGTTTGGGTGTGGTTCTTTGGGCGGCCTCAATCGCCATTTTTTGCGTAGGTCAGTTGCTCGGTTCCTTGAACTTCATTACCACGACGCTCGACATGCGCACTCGAGGCATGTCGCTGATGCGTCTGCCCCTGAGCGCCTGGGCATGGTTCATCACTTCGGTCATGGGCTTAACGGCTTTCGCCGTCCTCATGCCCGCCTGCATTCTGCTGATCCTCGATCACGTCGCCGGGACTTCTTTCTTCGTGCCTTCGAACCTGGTCATCAACGGCCAATTGTTGCCACACACAGGTGGCTCGACTCTGCTCTGGCAGCACTTGTTCTGGTTCTTCGGACATCCTGAGGTCTATATCGCGATCGTGCCCGGTATGGGTATTGTGTCCCACGTTTTGGTCACCAACATGCGCAAGCCGATGCTCAGCCATCGCGTCCTTATTTATTCCATGGGCGCCCTGGCGGTTCTCAGCTACATGGTGTACGGACACCACATGTTTGTCAGCGGAATGAATCCTTTCTCCTCGCTGGCCTTCTCCTTCCCCACGCTGGTGATCACGATCCCATCGACAATCGTCGTTCTGATGTGGCTGGGTAGCCTGTATGGCTCGAAGCTGCGGATCAACACGGCGTCCTTGTTCGCATTAGGATTCATCTCCATGTTCATCAGCGGCGGTGTGAGCGGATTCTTTCTGGCTCAGCCCTCCATCGACATCATGCTGCACGCCACGTATTTTGTCGTCGGCCACTTCCACCTGGTGATGGCGGTCGCCGCGATCTTCGGCATCTTCTCCGGAACCTACTTCTGGTTCCCCAAGATGACCGGGCACATGATGAACGAGACGTTGGGCAAGCTTCACTTCTGGCTCACCTTCGTCGGGACGTACTGCATCTTCATGCCGTTCCACTATCTGGGAATCGCGGGCAACGTGCGCCGCTACCAGGCTTTTACCGACGACTACCTGATCCCGCTCATTCCGGTGCATAAATTCATCACTGTTGCGGCCATCCTGACCGGTCTCGCACAGTTGATCTTTATCTACAATCTGATTCACAGCCGGTTTGCAGGCGCGCCTGCTACGGATAATCCGTGGGAAGCCACGTCCTTGGAGTGGAGCACTGCAACTCCGCCGCCTCACAACAATTTTGGCGACAAGATGCCGGTGGTTTATCACGATCCCTACCAGTACAGCATCGAGGGCGCCAGCACCGAGTACGTAATGCAGACTTCGCCCGAGCAATACGCGAATCCGCACGAAGAAAAGTAGTTGACACAGTTTTAGGGAGACCTTGCAGTATGGCAACAACGATTCAGCAACCGCCGAAAATCGAGCACGAGCGCTTGCCCAGCCAGGGTTCCGGCAATGGCGGCTGGCGAAATCTGGTTCCTGCTGGTGGGGATTTGCGAAGAGTGAAGAATTTCTCTCCTCCCCCGGCAAGCACCGGAATCTGGGTGGGGCTGGCGGCGATTACGATGACCTTTGCCGCCTTCACCAGCGCTCTGATTGTGCGGCAGGGTGCGGCGCCCGATTGGCAGCACATCACTTTGCCGCCAGTGCTCTATCTGAACAGCTTGCTGATCGTCGCCAGCAGCGTCACTCTGGAAATGGCCCGGCACCGGATTGCTGCCTATATGGGCGGCTTGCGGGTTCAATCCGAGAATCCGGCACGCTGGCTCTACATCACTTTGTTTCTAGGATTACTCTTCGTCGCCGGACAGACCTTCGCCTGGGTGCAACTGAAGTCTCAGGGATTCGGTCTCGCCACCAACGTCAGCTATTCTTTCTTCTACGTGTTAACGGTAGCTCACGCCCTGCACGTCTTCGGCGGCCTCGGTGGTCTGATCCGTGCAATCGGCAAACTCAATCACTCCAGTCTGCGCCGCAGCACGCTGGATGCTACTTCGCGTTATTGGCATTTTATGGGAGCACTGTGGCTGTATCTGCTTTTGCTGCTGTGGATGAAACTGTAACAAGCCGAAGCTAGGAGGCGTCGTGAGCCAGGCAGATTTGACCATTAACGAGCATTCAAGCCATTCCGCGGTCATGGAGACACCCACGTTTTCCGTGCCCGCTAAAAAGATGGCGATGTGGCTATTCATCATCGCCGATTCGGCGACGTTCGCCGGGTGTCTGGTTGCGTACGGCTTCTTGCGCAACGGCACCCCCAATTGGCCAACTCCTTTCAAGTTCTCCCCCACGGTGCTCAACGCCATGGTGATGACCCTCATCCTGGTGACCAGCAGCCTGACCATGCTCATCGGCATACGGGCCGCGAAGGCGGGCGACAAGGCCGGCGCCTTCCGCTGGACCATGATCACCGCTGCAGGCGGTTTGCTGTTCGCCATCCTTCACCTGCGCGAATGGTTCGGAATGTTCGATGAAGGCGCGAACCTGTTCCATAATCCGTGGGGCAGTCCGCTGTTTGGCGCATCCTTCTTCAGCATCACTGGATTGCACCTGACGCACGTTATCGGCGGTGTGATCGCGCTGGTTGCCGTGGGCATCCGTTACAAAAATGGCCGCTATAATGCCGACGATCTCGAAATCACCGGCCTCTACTGGCACTTCGTAGACTTGGTTTGGATGTTCGTGGTCCCGTTCGTTTACCTGCTGAATGTCACCCACTGAAGTTCAGGCCCAAGGAGAAAACATATGGCGCAAACCGAAGAGCATGTGAGCAGCGGTGGAATCGGCAGATATCTTTTGGTATATCTAGCCATACTCGTTTTGGCGGGCTTACAATTTGTTATAGCCTATCAACATATTGATGGCTCGCAGATGTTCGCCAGGATGTTCTTCATCGCGCTGGCCGAAGCGGGTCTGGGGTTAATGTTTTTCATGCATTTGTGGGAAGAGAAGCGCGGCCTGCTCCTCTTCGTTGCCGTCTTCACGATATTCGTGATCGCGGCTATGCAATATGGCTGGCCTGACAGCTTCCGCATGCTGGTCGGCGTGCCCGGAGCTTCCAACTGAGGATTGAAGTGCGAGTCAAGAAATTGTTGATGACCGCGATTCTGCTGGCTGGAGTTTTGATCGTGCTCGCTCCAGCGTCGGCTTTCGGGCAAAGCTGCGCGCTTTGTTACACCCAGGCCGCCTCCTCCGGATCGCGCATGATTCAGGCTTTAAAAAGTGGAATATTGATCCTCATCACTCCCCCCACGCTGGGATCCATCGGCGTGATTGTTGTGATGTATCGCAAACGAAATCAGGTCAGGAGTATGGAGTCCGGTGCCGAATCCGGGCAAGACTGGTAAACCAAGACTGGCAAACAATGGCGACCACTCAAGTGCTGGCGAATCCGGTTTCTCTGCAGACTCTTAAGTCGAAGCTCCGCGACTATTACACGCTGACCAAACCCGAGGTCAACCTGCTGATTTTGATGACCACGTCGGCGGGCTATTACCTGGCTTCGCGCGGTCCCATGCGAATTCTCGGCTTAATAAACACCTTGGTAGGAACGCTGCTTGTGGCCAGCGGCACGGCAACCTTGAATCAATGGATGGAGCGCGTTTGGGACGGCAAGATGCGGCGCACCGCTTCGCGCCCCCTCCCCTCAGGCAGGCTCAGCAGCACTGAAGCGCTGGTTTTCGGTATCTTGCTGAGCGTCGTTGGCGGCGTCTATCTGCTGCTGACAGTCAATCGGCTGGCGTCTCTGCTAGCGGTATCGACGTTGCTTTCATATTTGCTGGTTTACACGCCACTTAAGCGGAAGACGCCGCTCTGCACCCTGCTCGGGGCCTTCCCCGGCGCTATGCCTACCTTGATCGGTTGGGCGGGCGCTTCGGCCGCGATCAACCGTCAGGCGTGGTTTCTGTTTGCCATCTTATTTCTGTGGCAATTCCCGCACTTTCTTGCCATCGCGTTGATGTACCGCGAAGACTACAGCCGTGCCGGATATCACATGCTTCCCGCCTTCGACCGCGACACCCGCTTTACCCGTGCCGAGATCGTCGGATTTACTTTCTTGCTGATTTTTACCACCATGCTTCCTTTGGTAGACCGGGCGGGCTTATTCTCATGGGCCGCGATGACCGCGGCGTCGGCGTTCCTGCTCTACTATGTGGCGAAGTTGGCGATGTCGAGTTCAACCCTGAGAGCTAGCCGGCTTCTCCATGCATCGGTCCTCTATCTTCCGGTCGTGCTTGTAATCATGATTGTCGCGAAAAAGTAGAAGGCGGAAGATTAAACTTCGCGGCCCCCGTCGGCCTTCCTTACCGTGCGCCATTGCAGACGACCATCCGCCCTGATGACACTCTGGGAACGGATCCCTTTCCTGATGCTGTTGGTTTCGCTGATCCTATCTGGCTTGCTAGCCGGGAGCGTTCGCGCGTGGAGTCAGGCGCCACCAAAACGGTCGGATATCCAGCGCGTGTTGCCCCTCACAAAGTTTTACGACGTTCCCGATCCTCTCCCCGCCGGCAAGCCGGGAACCCTGATCCGCTCCCAGGAATTTAACCAATACCAGATTCCGTTCTCCATCACGGCGGTCCGCATCTTGTATCACTCCCGCTCTGCCGGCGGCGAAGACGTGGCAGCCTCCGGAGTCGTCCTGTACCCCTACGGCAAGAAGCCGCCGTCGGGTGGTTGGCCGATCATTGCGTGGGCCCACGGTTTCAGCGGCGTCGCCCGTGCCTGCGCTCCGTCGCTCATGCGGAATATCGGTCACGGACCCTTCCTTTCCATGTATGTGAATCTGGGTTATGCCGTCGTCGCCACCGACTACACCGGTCTTGGAACCCGATTTCGTAATGCGTTTCTTGACGGCCCCTCGAACGCCGCCGATGTCATCGGCTCCATCCCGGCAGCGCGCGCCGCGGTTCCAGAGTTGGGCGCGAGATGGGTTGTCATGGGAGAGGCGGAGGGAGGCTTAGCGGCCCTCGCTGTCGCGGAAAAAGAGAACCAAATTCGCGACCCAAACTATCTGGGAGCGGTTGTGATCTCAGACGTGGCTGGCGTCAAGGAAATCTTCGATCAGTCCGCTGCCGGTTCCTCCAGCCTGATGTTCGCGTCTCTGGCCTACGGGATCAAGACGGTCTATCCACACTTTCAAGCTTCCGACATTCTGACCGAAAAGGGGCTGGGCCTCTATCAAGAAGTCGGGCAGACCTGCGCGGAAAGCAAAACGGCGGCAGAGTTATCATCCGCGCAAACCGTAAAGCCAGATTGGCCGAACAATCCTTTCGTCCGCCAATACTTCGAAAAAAACAATCCAGGGCAGAGCCCAGCCTTCGGTCCCATTCTCGTAATCAGCCGCGACGGACGCGCCGCCATCGTCATAACCGCCACCGCTCCAGCGATCAGCCGAATGTGCAAACAAGGCGACCGTGTCCAATGGCAGCGATATCCCGATCTCGACCCCGGCGGAGTAATGGGCGATACCGTGAGAGACCAGATTGGATGGATTGAAGCCCGATTCGCCGGTCGCCCCGCTGCGACCAATTGTCAATGACTTCAAACGGGCTTGGGAGTGCTTCGCGGGTGACGAACCGCAAAACTCTGCTCCACTTCTCGGCGCGCGTGGCATAATCGTCTCCAACATTCCCATCAGGTGCCAAACGATGCGTAAAGTGCTGGTTGCCGCCGCCTTTCTGTCAATATTCATGTTGGTTGTGTCCTCTGAAGCCACCGCCGCCAAGCCCTTGCAGATTTATTTCATTGACGTAGAGGGCGGGCAGGCAACGTTAGTCGTGAGCCCCACGGGCGAATCGCTTCTCATAGACACGGGTTGGCCGGGATACGAAGGCCGCGACGCCGACCGCATCCTCGCTGCCGCCCATCAGGCGGGGATTTCCCAGCTCGATTATGTCCTGATCACCCACTATCATCGCGATCATGTGGGGGGTGTCCCGCAGTTAGTGGATGGCATTAAGGTTGGTACTTTCGTCGATCACGGCCCCAACCTGGAAGACTCAGCCGTCACACGCACCGATTATGCTGCCTACGAGAAAGCGATCGCGGGGCATGCCCACGTCGTCGTGAAGCCCGGCTGGGCCCTTCCCATCAAAGGCATCGACGTGAAAGTCCTGAGCGCCGCCGGAGATCACCTTACCAACCCCTTGCCGGGAGCCGGGGAGGCTAATTCCTACTGCAGTTCCGAACCGGCCGCCGCCGCCGATGACAGTGAAAACGCCCGCTCTGTCGGCGTTCTGATCACCTACGGGCGGTTTCGCTTTCTCGATCTCGGTGATCTCACGAAGAGAAAAGAGATCGAACTCGCGTGCCCCAACAACCTGCTCGGCAAAGTTGACCTCTTTCTAGTGACGCACCACGGCGCGGATCTTTCAAATCCAAAAGCTCTGGTATGGGCCCTGCACCCTCGCGTGGCCGTCATCGATAACGGCCCCCGCAAAGGATCAAGCCCAGCGGCGTGGCAGATTGTCCACGATTCTCCGGGCCTGGAAGACCTGTGGCAGGTTCATTACGCCGAAGAGTCGGACAAGGAGCACAATGTCGCTCCCGAGCGCATTGCGAACGTGAAAGAGAACTGCGAAGGGAAATATCTCAAAGCCACCGCGGAACCGGACGGCACTTTCACGATCACAAATACCCGGACCGGCGAACAAAAGACCTACGCGAAGAAAGAAGCCACCGCTAAGCAGTAGCGCCGGAGAACGCACACTCGTTAAAGAAGCTCATCGTTTCCACGTTACAATCCTCCTCGATGATCGTGATCGTGATGGGAGTCGTCGGGTCCGGCAAAACGACCGTCGGACGCCTGCTGGCGGACCAACTCGGCTGGGAATTCGCCGACGCGGATGATTTTCATCCCCGTGCGAACGTGGAAAAGATCCGGCAGGGCAGAGGTCTCAACGACCAGGATCGGCGGCCATGGCTGCAAGCCCTTCACCAGGCGATCGCCTGTTGGATCGGCGAACGTAAAAATGTTGTACTGGCCTGTTCTGCCCTCAAACGCGGGTACCGGCGGGAACTGGAAGTTGGCCCAGAAGTCCGTTTCGTCTACCTGAAGGGAAGCGCGGAACTGATCGCAGAACGCCTGCGTTTGCGCAAAGGCCACTACGCGGATGACCAGATTCTCGCCAGCCAGTTCGCCGACCTGGAAGAACCGGAGGGCGCCGTGGCCGTGGACATTGCAGCCACGCCCGCGCAAATTGTCGAAGAAATTCGGAAGCGGCTCCGCTTAGCGTAGAATCCTCCCACCATCGCACCATCTGGAAATCCGCCTTTGGAAACCGCTCCCGACCGCCTCGAATCCGCAGTAGTTTCCCGTCTCATGTGGCGGCTCATGCCGTTTCTCTTCCTTCTTTATATCGTTGCCTACCTTGACCGAATCAACGTGAGCTTCGCGGTTCTGCAAATGCGGGACCAACTCGGGTTGAGCGATCGCGTCTACGGCCGCGCTGCAGGTATGTTTTTTGCCGGCTATTTTTTCTTCCAGCTCCCCAGCAACCTGGTGCTCGAGAAGTTCGGGGTCCGCCGCTGGATTTCAGCCTTGATGGTCGCCTGGGGCGTGATCTCCTGCCTGATGATTTTTATCCGCGGCCCCGTCAGCTTCTATGGAATGCGCTTCCTGCTGGGCGCCGCCGAGGCTGGATTCTTTCCGGGCATCATTCTTTACATGAAGCGCTGGTTTCCGGCCAACGCCCGCGCCCGCGCGGTCGCCTGGTTCATGACCGCCAATCCGTTGGCCGGAATTTTCGGCAGTCCGATTTCCGGAGCATTAATGGGGATTTCCGGCGCCGGACTCTCAGGATGGCAATGGATGTTTCTAATGGAAGGTCTGCCCGCCATTCTTCTAGGCCTGACGGTCTTGTGGACGCTGTCCGATAACCCGCGCGAAGCCGCATGGTTAAAGGGCGAAGAACGAGAGTGGCTGCTGGCGAGGCTCGCCTTTGAGCAGCAAGCGGAATCCAGCGTTAAAAAAGAAAACATCGTCGAGGTCTTGATCAGCCCCAGAATCTGGATGCTGTCGCTGGTTTATTTTGGCGTCTCGACTACGATGTACGGGGTTACGTTGTGGCTGCCCAGCGTAATCCGATCGCTCTCGGGCTTGAGCTATGTTCTGACGGGGCTGATATCGGCTCTGCCATTCCTGCTGACCGCGATTGCCATGGTCCTGGTTGGCATGAGTTCCGATCGTGCACGCGAGCGGCGCTGGCACACAGCGGTGCCGGCGTTCGTGGGTGCCGCTGCGCTCGTTGCGGCTGGGTACGGAACTGCGACCACTGTGGTGGTAGCCTGCCTCGGCCTGGGGATGGCCTGCGCGGAGGGCATGGGGGGGCCTTTTTGGGCGATGGCCACGTCCCGCATGACAGGCCTGTCGGCCGCCGCCGGAATCGCCGTGATCAACTCTCTGGCGAATCTGGGAGGTTATTTCGGACCCGACATCATTGGCTTCTTTCGCAAAACCAGCGGCGGATTTCGCGGAGGCTTGCTTGCGATTGGCGCGACCCTGGCCGTCAGTGGAGCAGTGGCATTGATTGTCGGGCGCCAACTACCGGGTGAGAGAAGCGCCGGCTACATCGAGGCCCCAAAAAGTGCCTCTATTTAACTAAATCGACAACCAATATGAGCCTTCCGCTTCGCTCCTCACGCCCGATTGTTTACAATAGAAACTTCGCCTGACTGCCCTAGCGGACGCCTGTAGAGGAGTCGCACAACAAGTTTGGACTCGACTAACCACAATTCCGGCTCCGGCCCCACCGTCTACTGGCGGGTGGAAGGAAGTTTGCTTGATGTGACCGTGGTCCGGCCGGTTGCCTTCTTTACCTGGAATGCGCAGACCTTCGCCGAGCGTTTTAGACGGCGTGGCCTCATCTTCTTGATGGCCCTGCTGCGCCCATTCCTGTATTCCACCAACCGCAAATTCGCGACCCGCGCCGTCCACACCGTTTTGCGCGGAGTCACTCGCGATCGCCTCGACCTGCTCGGTGAAGAGTTTTTCCAATACAAATTGAAGCCGCGCTTGAAACAGCGAGGCGTCCAAAAAGTACAGGAGTTAGTGCAGTCTGGGGCGGATGTGGTCCTCGTCAGCCAGGGCTTGGAACACGTGATGCGTCCGCTGGCGCAGCATCTGGGAGTGAAGCGGATTGTCGCGAATCGCCTGGAGTTTCGTGACGGCACAGCAACGGGCAGATTGCTGGACCCGATCATCCGGCCGCGCGGAGCCTTCGCCCGCATCCGCGAAGAAAATCCCGACGGCCGCCGCGCCCCGAAAACTTTGGCTCGGCAGTTGAACATTTCCGTGGAGGAATTGCGCGCCGCGGTCACTCCTGCCGAACGAACGAAAACTGAGCGAACCCGACCCATCGTTCACTTTGATGGACAGAAGCAAGCGCCCAACTTCTCAGTGCGCCGGGCATTCGCCGGAAAGCACATGATGCTCATTGGCGTCACCGGATTCATCGGCAAAGTCTGGCTGGTGAACACGCTTCTCGACTTGCCGGACGTGAAGAAGATCTACCTTCTAATCCGCCGCCAGAAGTCGAATCCCGCAGAACGCCGCTTCGAAAAGATGGTGGAAGACTCTCCGGTCTTCGATCCATTGTTTGACCAATACGGCGAAAGGCTCCCGGATTTTCTCCGTGACAAAATCGAGATCGTCGAAGGCGACGTCACCCAGCCCGGTCTGGGGCTAGGCCTTGAGACTGCGCATCGCTTGCAGAAAAATCTGGATCTTATTATCAACAGCTCGGGCCTGACCGATTTCAATCCTGATTTGCGCGACGCTCTCACCACCAACACCGATGCTGCGGTGAACGTGCTTGAGTTCGTTAGGGCATCAGACCACGCCGGCCTTCTGCATCTCTCCACCTGTTACGTGGCCGGAGAGCAGGACGGCCGCGTCAGTGAAAGGCTTACGCCCAATTACAATCCGCGCGGACTTGCCGGATACGACGCCGAACAGGAATGGCGCTCTCTTCAGGAATTTGTGAAGCAGGCTGAAGCAAAGGCCGAGAGCGATGAAGTCACGGAGGAGTTGCGAGCGCAGGCGCGCTCCCGGGAGCATGCTGCGAAAGACTTGCACGGTGCCGCCCTGGAGAATCAGATCCGCAAGAACCGGGTGCGCTGGCTCAAGACTTACCTGACCGATGCTGGAACCCGCCGCGCCAAGGAGTTGGGCTGGCCCAACACTTACACGCTTACTAAGAGCCTGGCCGAGTCGCTCATCGCAAAACACGGCGCGGGTCTGCCGGTTGCGGTAGTGCGCCCCGCGATCGTAGAAACCTCCGTTGCCAAGCCGTTCCCCGGTTGGAATGAAGGCATCAACACTTCTGCCTCGCTCTCCTATTTGCTCGGTACCTACTTCCGGCAGTTGCCCTCAAACAAAAGCAAGCGGTTGGATATCGTACCGGTCGACGCGGTGTGCAACGGCATGACGCTGATTGCCGCCGCGGTCATGGAACGCCGGCATGATTCTCTTTATCAGCTGGCGACTTCTGTAACCAATCCCTGCGACATGGGCCGATCGATCGAGTTAACCTCGCTGGCGCACCGCAAGCATTATCGCGCGCAAGAAGGGCTGGAATCGTGGCTGCGCTTGCGTTTTGACGCCATCTCAGTTTCTAAGACTCGTTACAATCGCATGTCCGCGCCTGCCCAGAAAGCGATTATCAAATCCATTCAGCGCATTATGTCCCCGCTGCCGCTGAAGAAGCCGCTGGTGAAAACAGAGCGCAGTCTGGAGCGAGTCGAGAAACTCATCGAGTTGTTCGAACCTTTCATTCTTCTAAACGAGCACGATTTCACAGCCGAGAATATTGAGAAACTTTCTTTCGCGCTCGTGCCGGAAGAGCAGGCTACGTTCGCCTACGATTCGCGCTCGCTCGACTGGTGGGAGTACTGGATCAACATTCACATTCCGGCGCTTCGCCGCTGGACCTACCCCTTGATTGAAGGCAGGCCTCTGGAAGCACGGCCTCCTCGTCGCTTTCAACTCGCGCCCGCTAACGGAGATGCCGTGAAGACTGGGACCAACGGAGCCACGTGGCGATATTCCTGACCGGGTCGACCGGATACATCGGCGCGCACGTTGCCGCCAATTTGCTCGAAGGACATGCCGCTGCCCTGAACGTGCTGGTGCGTGCGCGTGATCCCCAGGAGGCGCAGTTGCGCCTCTGGCGCGCGCTTCAGCTTCATCTCGATTTCCCCCATTTCTATGAGCACCTGCAAACCAAGGTTCGCATCTTTTGCGGCGACCTGACCGCCTCCGGTTTTGGTTTGGCTCGCGATGAATATGATCGCCTCGTGCACACCACCGATTCGGTCATTCACTGCGCAGCATCATTGAACCGCAAATCGGAAAAGAGTTGTCTGAACGTGAACCTGCGCGGCACACTCGAAGTGCTCACCCTGGCTCGGCACGCGGAGCACTATCACGGTCTCCGCCGCTTTAGCGAGGTCAGCACCGTCGCGGTCGCAGGCAAACGAAGCAACGAGGTCGTAACTGAGGACCGCTCCATCGAGTGGGATCGTTCTGATTACGATCCTTACGCGCGGACCAAGAAGTTCTGTGAGCACATGACGCGAGTGCTTCTACCGGATACGCCGAAGACGGTCTTTCGGCCGAGCATTGTGCTGGGCGACAGCCGCCACGCCGAAACCACGCAGTTCGATATGGTCAAGGCATTCGTGTTTCTCGCAGGACTGCCGGCTCTACCGTTCCGCCCCAACGACAAGATCGACATCGTGAATGTGGATTTTGTCGCCGGTGCCATTGCCACCTTGCACCAGAAAGATCAGCCTTTACACGAGACCTACCATCTTTCCTCCGGGTTGGGTTCGCAGACGTTCCGCGAGTTGACGACGGCCTTGGCGGCGGCCCAGGAAAAACGCGCGCCCGTATTCTTACCCTTCGCAGAGAAGCCCTTTGCAGGTTCGGTGAACTTTCTGTCGAACCGCAAGGGAGCAATGGCGCACGGTGCGGCGCTGCTGAAAGTATTCATGCCCTACCTCGTTTGGAACACCGTGTTCGACAACACCCGCGTGACTTCAGAATTAGGCCGCAAGCCGGTGCCGTTTTCGCAATACAGCTTTCCGTTGCTGAAGTTCAGCCGCGAGAATAATTTCCAGTACAACTATGAGCCCTGGCCCGCGGCTCGCGGAGGTTCCGCCGCATGATGGACTTTATTCTTGAAGCCTGGGTCAGCAGCAATATTGAGCGCGCCAAAACGCGCTGGATGCTCGGCGGCGGACAGCCGTGGCAGCCCGGCGAAAAACTCAAACTGCTGTTTGCCGGCTACAACGGCACTCGCAACATGGGTTCTGACGTGCGCGTGGAAGAAATGCTGCGCCAGATCCGCCACATCCTTGGCGCGGAGCGGGTCGAGTTCAGCGTGATGAGTCAGAACTTCGAGTTCTCGAAAGGTTATTTCGACGGCACCCGGCAAGTGCATCTGCCAGATATTTTTCCGCCCTTCCTGTCAGACGAGGTTCCCCGGCATCATGGAGTCGTGGCCTGCGAAGGTTCCATGTTCAAGAGCAAGTTCGCCAATGCCCTCACGACCATGATGATTGGTTCTCTCGGCATCGCCGCGGTGGAAAACAAGCTTTCCGTCGGCTATGGGGCGGAAGCCGGACACATGGATCCTCTTGTCGCCAAGATGTGCGGGCGTTACTGCAAGAATTCGCTGGTCATCACACGCAACGAAGAATCGCGCACCGTCTTGCGCGAGTTGGGCGTGCCTACAGAACTGGGCACCGATACGGCATGGACCTTTGACCCGCGTCCCGCCGAGTACGGTCAGAACGTGCTGCGGCAAGTTGGTTGGGACGGGCGAACTCCGGTGCTTGTTGTTTGCCCGATCAATCCCTTTGAGTGGCCGGTGAAAGGCTCGGTGGCGAAGGCCGCTCTGCACAGCTTGACCGGGGCTTACAAAAGCAGCCACTATCGCGGACCTTATTTTCACAATTCAGGTCCCGCGGCTGACCGCGCCTATCAGCACTACTTGACCTCTATCGCCAATGCGGTCGATGCCTTCCGCAAGCAGCGGAATGTGTTCGTCATTCTGGCGGCGACCGAGCGCATGGATGCGCGCGCGGCGAATCGCATTTCCGAAAAGCTGGGAACCGTGCCGGTTCTGACCTCGGACCAGTACAACATGTATGAACTGGTCAGCATTCTGCGCGCCTGCCACATGATGGCCTCGTCGCGCTATCACGGCATCGTAACCTCCATGCCGGCGCTGGTCCCATCGGC
>DASSRO010000204.1:0-28180 GCA_035701745.1 Candidatus Sulfotelmatobacter sp.
TTGTGCGGCGGAATCCAATACACTTCTTCCTTCACCGCTCCCCGATCCGTAAATCCACGCCGCTTCAAAATCGCCTTGCTATGCTCAATCATCTCCGGATGCCCGCATAAATAGGCGACCGTATTGCTCGCATCCAATTCCCAATGATCCGCATATTTGCGCAGAATGTCGTCGGCCCGCCCGATCTCTCCCGGCCAATCTTCGTGATCCCATGGACGACTCACCGTGGGCACGTACTTAAACCAGGGCAACTCTTTGTCAAAGTGGTTTAGCTCATCCAGATATCCAAATTCCCACGGACGGCTGGCTCCGTTGAGCAGATAAAGTTTGTGCGTGCCATCGAATCGCCCTTCTTTCCACTCTTTCGAAAGCGTGCGCACGTAGCTCACAAACGGCGCCACTCCGGTTACCGTGGAAATCAGCAGGTGATTCGTCCGCCCGCTCTGCATGTCCAGCGAGAACTTTCCTTTGGGAATTTTGCGCATCAGCAACTGGTCGCCGGGTTGCATCTTATGAAGCAAAGGCGTAAGCGCGCCCTCGGGCACAAGCTCGAAGAAGAACTCCACCTCATCCTCCGCCGGCGACGACGCAATCGAATACGGGCGCTCCACGCGCTTTCCATTCGTCTCCACTCCCAAGGTCGCATATTGCCCCGGGACAAAATGAAATTCTCCACCGCTGCGCACGCGGAACATCCACAAGTCGGGAGAAAAATCGACCCGTTTAATAACCTGCGCATGAAAAAATTTTTCTTCGGGAATCGTCATCTCACCTTGCCATTAGAAAAACTAAAAATTTACGCTGCTCCGAGCTACTGGAGCCCATCATGATTGGATTCAGCAGGAACACAACTCAGACGCGTGCCGCATCGCTCTCAGCGTCCAACCGAACGGTCGTACGGTGTCTGGAGTGGAAACATCCTAACCGGATTTCCCAACTTTGGGAAGTTCATTTTGCGCCGAAGAGGCGTCTTTAACAAAATTGCATGGGAGAAAACGCGGAACCCGGACTTCATCCGACCGCCCGGGGTCCGCGCTGAAATAACGCCGCCTATTTCCCGACCACCAGTACCACGAAGCTATCCGGCACCATGGGCGGCCGCGGTCGCGGATTATCCGCAGTCGCCGCCGGTCGCGGCCCAAACTGCGCCGTCACCACGAAGACGTTGTGCGTTTTCTCGTCCAGCGCCAGAGTGCGCGCGCCCTTCTGAGTGGTCACATTTTCGGCCACGCTGAATTTGTCTTTTGATTCCTCTCTCACCACCGTCAACACCCCGTCCCCTCCGCAGGAGGCAAATGCCAACCCAGTCTCAGCATCGAAGGCGGTCGCATCCACGCCTTCTCCAATGGCCGGCGTGGATAGAACCTTGCCGCTGTCGGCGTCCACCACAGCCATCATCTTGTTGTCGCAACCCACGAACAGGCGGTGGTTCTTGCGATCGATCGCTAATCCACTGGGTTCGGTGCAGGGCGCGAGCGGCCATTTCGCCTTCACTTCCAGCTTGCTCGGATCGATGGCCGTCAATTCGCTCTTGTCTTCGATGTTGACGAAGATCATCCCTTTCGCATCGCTGGCCGCGAACTCAGGCTTGCCGTCCAATTTAATGGTTCCCAGCACGGTCCCATTCGTGGCATCAATCGCCGTTGAGTCCTGGCTGCGCCCGTTGAAAGTGAAAACCCGCTTGGTCGCTGGGTCATAGAGAATCGCATCAGGATTCTCCCCAACTTTAACTTTACTGCTCGTCGCCAGCGTCTTCATGTCGAAGATGCTGACAGTCCCTTCCCGCCCATTGCTGGTGAATCCGCGCCCCAGTTCCCGCGCCAGCGCAATGCCGTGAACTCCGGGCGTGTCCGCGATGTCCCCCACAGTCTTGCCTGAGTCCGCATCCAGCACCATCACGTGCGTGCCCCGCGAAATGTAAACCCGGCGCGCCTCGGTATCCGCTGTCAAATAATCCCAGCCTCCCTCGCCGCCCAGTTTGTATGTCTGCTTAACGTGGTATCCCGGACCAGCGGCGGCCAGAGCCACTGCCGCCAGGGACACACTGATAACCGAAACCAACCACTTCGACTTTGTCAGCATCCATCCTCCTCGTATCTGTATGAAAGTGCGAAATCAGGAACCTCAGGGCCCCTTCCCAGGTTCGTGGACCCGCGTGGTTGCATCGAATCCATTAGGATTCGAAACCGAAGTAACTTTACCGCATTTCGGCCCCAATCCTAGACTTCATTATATGGACGTATCGCAGTCACGCTTTTCCGGCCCGGGCGCGCAGCAGAACACTGCGGTGGCCGATCCCCGTTTGCAGCCCACACCTGACTACGGCACGCTCGGCCCCGGTTCCGACATCAAAACAAACCTATCAGGATCAACTTCAGGTGCCGTCCGGCCATCGGCGACCCCGAAACGCTTTGCTCCCATTTTTGCCGCCGCTATCGGCATGCTCGCGGCTCTGGTCGCCGCCAATATTGGCCACGCGCAAGGGGCCTGGTCAAAACTGCAGAATCTGTTCTCCGTGCAAGAGAGTGCACCTGCTTCCGCCAAAGATGTCCACCAACTCGATCGCATGAAGCCGCAAAATCAAGCTGAGGTTCTGCTCGAACTCGCGGTGGGCAACAGCGACGGCGCTGTCGATCAGATTTCGTCTCGTGTCGATCGCTGGCGCGGAAGAGTGGAGTGGAATTCGCAGATCGCCAACCTCACCACCGCAGCTCTCAACTCCAACGACATGCGTGTGCGCCAGTCCGGCGTCGAAGTCGAACTCGCCGCCTATGGGCTGGCCAAGAACACGACCAGTCTCAACTATTTGCTCAGGACCGCGGAATCAACCAATCATTCCCGGAAGATTTGGGCGCTGTGGTCGCTCGGTCTGATGGGAAACCGCGGCGTTGAGACCGACCGCGTGGTTCAGGCGTTAGCCGCTCACCTCAAAGATTCCGACGAAGACTCCCGTCGCTGGGCGGTCGAAGCTCTCGCTTTGTCTGGCGCTCCCGCAACGATCGAGCCTCTGTTGCAGACCATGCACGATGATCCTTCCGCGACCGTTCGCGAACGCGCCGCGTGTGGGATAGCGGAATCTGGGCTGTACACGCAAGATCAGCGTATGAGCGCGGTTCCCCGGTTGGTAAGCTATACTGACGATCCTTCGCTCGATGCTCAAACCCACGCCTGGGCCGCCCAAGCGCTCTCCGACATCACCCACCAGCATTTTGGAAATGATTCCCAAGCCTGGCGCAATTGGTACAGTTCCACAAAAACCGACTGACAGCCTTAGGGCACTTTCAATGCCCGGAGTGATACGGATGTCCCTTCAAGATCGTAAATGCCCGATACACTTGCTCAAGCAAAACAACTCGCGCTAATTCGTGCATCAGCGTCATTTTTCCCAGGGAGAGAGTATGCCGTGCCATCATCCGCGCCGCATCACTAAAGCCATCCGCGCCGCCGATTGCGAGAACCAGCGGCAGCGGATTCTGATCTTGATAGTCTCCTAAAAATTTGGCGAACTGCTCGGAGGAAAATTCTTTGCCGCGCGAATCCATTAAGATCAGCGTGGACTTTGCCGCGGCCTTTCCGCTCGCACGGCCGCACAGTTCGAGCAACGCCGCTTCATCCCGCAGTGAGAGGCCTTCAGCCGGCACGTAACGCGAAATTCTTTTAAGGTATTCTTCGGTCAGAGCTGCTATGGCAGGTTCTTTCGTCTTGCCGATCCAGGCAATCTTGATCTTCACCGGCGTGCCACTCTCAATTCTTTCCCGAGGCCAGCACGACGGAAACGCCGAAAGCGATCTTTTCGCCGTCTGAGTACTGCCGTACGGCGGCATGGACCTCGGCATGGATTTCCGGCCACTTGTGGGCGGGAACGCGCTCCAGCATGGGACGAAACGGCACGGCGACAGCCTGCGCCTGTTCCCAAACTTCTTCGACGGGTCCGGGCCATGCCCAAGGCAGCATTTTGGTTTCTTCCTCGATCGCGGTGAAGCCAGCCTTGCGCAGAACCTCCGACAGGCTGCCAGGCACGGAGAACTTGAAAGGATCCGGGCCTCCCGGCACGAGCAGTGGTCCTCCGATATGGCGATGGACAACTCCCATCATGCTTTCCCAATACGGCTGCTCGAACGGTCCCCAGACAAGAAAACACGCTCTCGCACCCGGTCGCAGGACCCGCCGCAATTCGCGCAAAGCCAACACCGGATCGGGGAAGAACATTACTCCGAAGCGTGAGGTCGCCAGATCGAAGGTTTGATCGGGGAAGGGCAGGCTTTGCGCATCCCCCTGCTGCGTGGTGAAGTTGGTGAGCCCTCTATCGCGCGCGCGTTGGGCGGCGATCTCCAGCAAGTCAGCGCTGAGATCAAGGGCGGTGACCTTTCCATCCATGCCGAGGCGCGATGCCAGACTGATTGCCGGTTCGCCGGTTCCGCTGGCCAGGTCCAGCACTCTCATTCCCGGGGCCGGCTGCGCGTACTCAACCAGTGCATCGGTTACGGGCTGCCCCATTGCTGCCGATTTGGCCTTCCACCGCTCGGACGCAATCAGACGAAATTGCGTGCCCCAATCGGACTTGGAGTCTGGCTGCGAGGTCATGGGAAGTTTGAGTACTCGGCAAAGAACTACGAGGCTTTCTTGATCTTCAGTTTCCTCTTTTTCGGCCCGGAGAGTCCGGCCTCCAATTTCCGCTTGCGGGGAATTGTCTTCAAATCGGCAGGTTCCAAGCGCTTAGCCGACTTCCATAGGCGTTCAAGATCGTAGAACTTGCGCGCCTTTTCGGAGAAAACATGCACCACAAAATCGACGTAGTCGATCAATACCCACTCCGCCTGCTTGTAACCCTCAACATGAGCGGGACGCAAATCTGCCGCCTTCAGGCGCAACTCAACTTCGTCGGCGATCGCTTGCACCTGCCGCGGATTGGTTCCGCTGCATAGCACGAAGTAGTCGGTGAATGCTCCCGACCCTTTTTCCATTTCGAGGATGCTCAGTTCTTCGGCCTTTTTTTCAAGGCAGGCTTGGATGGCGGCGGCGATTTGCTCTTTTAGTTCGTTCTTCTTCTTCATTCAATGTTCAGTTGTTGGCGGTGCTTTCGTGAGCTTTAAGGTCGATTTCATTGTAACCGACACCGGCGGCTCTATTTGCGAGTGGCCATTTTCGGAAAGGCTGTTCGTTAAGGGAGAAACGGACGGGTGTGCGCGCTGAACTACTTGCCGGACCGCTTGGCCGCCGCCGCTGCCAGTTCGCGCAGCTTGGCCATTGTTGCCGGGGCGGGATCTTTACGCTTCTTGTTCTTCTGCCGACGTTTTGTTTTGGTTGTGTAGTGATTCTGAGCCATATTCTCCCCTGCTTACCATAGCGTTCGGGACGCCACCCTAATTTGCTGAAAACACTTCCTTGGTAGACGCGCGCCTTAGTGGTCCAACCCCATCGCAGGCCGCGACTACTCTCTGCCTATCATAACTGGCAACCGCAAAGATTGGCGAAGCCTTGAAACGCGGAGTCGCTGGAATCTACACACCGCCCAAACTGAATCGCGCACCTCTATTTATACAGTCCCATCTTGCGGATGTAGTCGGCGACCGGCGCATCAACGAATCGGCCTAGCGGCCTTCCAGCCGCGGCGGCTTGACGGATCGCCGTGGCGGAAGCCGACTGATGCAGGTCTCCCAGCAAATGAATAGTCACCCCCGTCAGCACCAGATCGCCAGTTGCAGCTTGCTTATGAAACGGTTTCGTCGCCTCTGGCCGCGGGCGCAGGCTTTCAGGCAGCGCATTGGCTACGTCCGCCAGTGAATATCCGGGACGGCTTGCCACGACGAACTCGCATTCGCGAAATAATGCGTCCGCCTTGTGCCATTTGGAAATATCTGCAAACGCATCCATCCCGATCAGGAAGAAAAGCTTGTCTTGGGGCTTAAAACCTCGCTTGAGCTTTCGAATCGTGTCAATCGAATAGTTAGGTTGGTCCGTCCGTTTCCCGTTCGGAGCACCCTCGTCGACAGCCTCCAACAACGAAGGAACAAAGGCCCTGTCTTCCGCCGTGGCGATCGCCAGCATGGCGAAGCGATGAACGAATGGAGTGAGCGGCTGCTTTTGTTTGTGAGGAGGGTTGTTCGCGGGCACGAAGTAAATTCGATTCAACTTGTACTGGTCTAGAGCCACCCGCGCCAGCGCCAAATGGCCGCGGTGAACCGGATCAAACGTTCCGCCGAAGAGTCCAATTTTCATGAATAGGTTTGAAACTCGACCGCCCTAGTGTCCAGATTCCCGCCGGGACATGCAAGCGGAATGCTCTCATATCGTCCAACTGGCCGCTTTTCTTGGGATTCAAGCGCGTATTTGGCTAGTATCTTATTCGTAAAACCGAAATGAACTCCTGTAACTATCCAGTTTCCCGTTCTGGGCCTAGGATTAGGCCATGCGAGTAACCCTCCCCCTACTTCGCATTCCCGCCGCTCGTGCGCCCATCCTCCGGTATGGCGTCGCCGTGCTGAGTACAGCCCTGGCTCTAATTCCCACGGTGCTGCTCGCCGACGTATCCGAAAGCCGACTGGCTCTTTTTGGCGTCGCCGTGATGGTGAGTGCCTGGTATGGGGGGTGGAAACCCGGTCTGGTCGCCACCGCTTTCGCCTTGACGGTCAGCGCCTACTTCACGCTGACGGGCGTTCACACGGCTGTCGAATCTCGCACCGCCATAGTGCGCCTCTCGCTGTTCTTTTTCGTGGCCATGCTGATTTGCTGGCTCAACGCGGCTTTGCGCGCCTCGCAAGAAAACCTGCGCCGTTCCGAAGCGAACTTCCGTTCGCTGGTGACCAACGCGCCTTATGGCATTTGCCGGTGCAATTCGACTGGCAAGATTCTCGACGCCAACCCGGCTTTTCTCCAGGCGCTTGGCCTGTCTTCCACCAACGATGTGATTGGCCAGCATATTTTTGGCCTCTACGCGGAGAACGATCAGTGGTTCGCTCTCGCCGATTTCCTTCGTTCCGCCGAACCGTTCAAGGGCCTGACGGCAGAGTGGAAACGCAAAGACGGCGCGACCACGGTGGTTCGCATCTCCGGCCGCTCGGTGATGAACGGCCCCGACGGCGCACTGGTCTTCGAATTATTTGCCGAGGACGTGACCGAGCGCCGCATCCTTGAGCAGCAACTGCGGCAATCTCAAAAAATGGAAGCCATCGGCCGTCTGGCAGGTGGCATCGCCCACGACTTCAACAATCTTTTAATGGTGATTTCGGGCTACTCTGAGTTCCTGCTCGAACGCCTCGGGGCTGAGCCTCACCTGCGCGGTCCGGCCCAGGAAATCGCCGGCGCCGCCGACCGCGCCTCTTCCTTGACCCGCCAACTGCTGGCCTTCAGTCGCAAGCAGATGCTCGCCCCGCGGATCGTCAACTTGAACGACGTCGTCACAGAAAACATCAAAATGCTCACCCGCATGATCGGCGAGGATATTGACCTGGTCATGGTACCGGGACCCAACCTCTGGTCCGTTCGAGCCGACGCCGGACAAATCGATCAGGTTCTCATGAATCTCGCAGTCAATGCCCGCGACGCCATGGCCTCCGGCGGCAAACTCACGATCGAGACTTCCAACGTCACCCTCGACGAAGACTATGCCCGTGTTCACGCGCCCCTGCCGTCCGGTGACTACGTCATGGTCGCCATGAGTGATACCGGCGAGGGCATGGACAACGAAACGCAGTCGCACATCTTCGAACCCTTCTTCACCACCAAGGGTACGAAGGGCACTGGCCTCGGCCTGTCCACCGTCTACGGCATCGTCAAGCAGAGCGGCGGATATATTTGGGTTTACAGCGAACTCGGCCGAGGAACGACCTTCAAGATCTATTTGCCGCGAGTGGCCTCCGCAGGTCAGGCGCCGCACGTGGCCGTTCCTGTCGAATACCGCAAAGTCGAACCCGGCACCGAAACCATCTTATTGGTAGAGGACGAGGCGAATCTCCGCTATCTCGCCCGCCAGTATCTGGAAAAACAGGGATACAAGGTGATCGAGGCTGCCGATGGCGCCGTTGCCATGCAGATCGCCGTCGCTCATGACAAGGTTATCCATCTGCTCCTCACCGACGTGATCATGCCCGGCATGAACGGCCGCGAGTTAGCCCAGCGCATTTGCGAAATACGCCCCAACGTAAAAGTTCTCTACATGTCCGGTTATACCGAAAACGTGATCGGACACAACGGCATGCTGGACGCGGGTGTTCGCCTGCTTCAGAAGCCCTTTACCCTTCGCGACCTTAAGACCAAAGTCCGCGAAGTGCTCGATGCAACTCCAACTCCCCCGGAGGTCGATATGTCGACGCAGTCCGCTGCAACCCTACACGCCGCGCGTGCCAAGGAAGCTCCTCCCATGCGCGCACAACGATTCTATATCCAGTTGCCTCTCCGCTATCGCCGGCTGGGCGAGCAGAAATGGCACGCTGGCACAACGGAAAACATCAGCCGGTCTGGACTGCTTTTTGAAGCAGATGAAATATTGCAGCCGGCTGTCCAACTGGAGATTAATCTGGTACTTCCTCAGGAGATTGCCGGACTCTCCTCTACCGAGGTGGTCTGCCGCGGAGAAGTCGTACGCACGGTAGAACCCAGCGGGGACACGGTAACGCCGGCGTTGGCCGCGCGCATCTTGCAATATCATTTCCAACACGGCCCGCTGCCGCGAGCTTAAAATAGCGGTGGGTTTTGTGGATATCGGAAAGGCGGCCTGCGGGCCGCCTTTTATACTGTCGAGGCCAACCGTCCACGTAAGTCGAGATTCCGATAAGATTGACGTTCGATCGGGTCTCAATGAGAAAACTGCTGCGCTTTTTTCAGCCCTCGCACCAGCACACCGCGTTCTCGGCGACGCTGCTTTTGATTTCGGCAGTCATGCTGTCACGGGTAATCGGTTACGCGCGAGACGCCTACATTGCCTGGGCATATGGGGCCGGGGGCGCGACCGACGCTTACGTGGCGGCGTTCACGCTGCCCGATTTTCTCAACTACATTGTCGCCGGGGGCGCGGCCTCCATCACCTTCATCTCAATCTACACTCGGTTTCTGGCGCAGAAGCGCGACGAAGACGCTCAGAAAACTTTCTCCATCATCATCACGGTGATGACGGCGGTGATGATTGTCGGGACGATTGCGACGGAGATTTTTGCTCCGCAGTTTGTACGCTGGTTCGTAAAGGGATTCTCACCCGACCAGATCGAACTCTGCGTTCGCCTGACGCGGATTCTGTTGCCCGCGCAGATTTTCTTTTATGTGGGCGGAGTAGTTTCGGCGGTGCTGCTCTCCCACCGCTTATTTCTGTTTCCGGCGTTCGGTCCAATCATTTACAACCTGTTCATCATTGTGGGCGGCGTGATCGGGGGGCGCCATTTTGGCATCGCGTCGCTGGCCTACGGGGCGCTTGTGGGTAGTGTCGCCGGCCCATTTTTGGCGAGCGTGATTGGAGCGGCGCGGATTGGTACGGGATACCGGCCGTCGTTTGATGTGACCAATCCGGCGTTTCGGGAATGGGTAAGACTGTCGATACCGCTGATGCTGGGAGTATCACTAGTCACCGCGGATGATTGGATTTTGCGGCACTACGCGTCCAGCGGGGTAGGCGACATCACGCGCCTGACGTTTGCCAAGCGATTGTTTGCGGTGCCGATTGCAGTGCTGGGGCAGGCGACGGGACAAGCCTCGCTGCCGTTTTTTGCACGGCTGTTCAACGAAAAGAGACTCAAAGAATTTGCCTCGACAGTGAATGATTCGGTGTACCGCGTGGCAGCCGTCTCTTTGCTGTTCAGCGGCTTGATGATGGTGGCGGCGCTTCCCTTGATCGATCTGGTGTACCGGCGGGGAAAATTTCTATTCGTGGACTCGCAGACCAGCGCAATTTATTTTTTCTGGTTTTCGCTTTCATTGGTTCTTTGGTCGGCTCAAGGCCTTTATGCGCGCGCGTTTTATGCGGCCGGGGACACCCTGACGCCGATGGTCGCGGTCAGTGTCATTACTCTGCTATCTCTGCCGGTATATTCGATCTTATTTCATACCTTCGGGGTGATAGGGCTGGCGTGGGCCTCGGATATTGGGATTGGGTTAAATCTGCTGGCGCTGGCCTGCCTGTTGCATTACCGGAAACTGGTTTCGCTGGGCGAGATGCGATGGCGGGAACTGGGAAAAGCTTCGTTGACCGCAATATTTGCGGGAGGGATCAGCTTCGAAGTAGCGAAGGTTGTGAGATTCGCCGCTTCGGGGCGGGGCAATCGAATGGCCGATCTGCTGCAATTGGCACTCGTATCGGTCACCTGGACGGCGGCGGTTGCTGCGGGTTTGTGGCTGTTGCGTTCGGAGTTGCCAGGAGATTTGCGGCGGCGCCGAGGCGCCGTTTATCCGGAGGTAGCACAGGTCGAGACCAGGGAAATTTTGGGCGCAGGAAAATAGGCAGCATCTTGGGTGGTTGGCCGTGCCCTGCCTGTCCCCAGACAGGAGTGCCCGCCGCGCATGCGGCTGTGCGCTATACTCGTTTTTCGGAGAGCATTATGGGCACCACGGTAAGGGCAGTTTCCATTCAAACTTTGGTCGAGGGCCTTCGCCAACTTCCTGCAAATGCATTTGATCAGACTGAGACGGTGCGTCGATTCCTACAGGAGACGCCGGTGAGCGCGGAATCCCTTGCGCCTTACCTGAATTGGGACCGGCAGCACTACACGCGGAATCTGATTGACCGGACGCCGCTGTACGAACTGATGGCGATCTGCTGGGAAGTCGGTCAAGCGAGTTCGGTGCACAATCATCGCGACCAGAATTGCTGGATGGCGGTTCCTGTCGGCCGCTTGCAAGTGGAAAACTTCCACCTGGTTCACCAGGATTTGCAAAAAGGCCGCTGCAGGCTCGAGGCAAGCAACACCGTCGAGATGAATGTCTCGCACCCGTGCGCTGTCGATCCTGACGATCCGGTGCATCGCGTAGTGAACCCTCGGGCCTTTAACCAGCGAGCGGTCAGCCTGCACGTCTATTCGCGGCCATTTGATACTTGCGTGGTGTACTCGCCCGAACAGGGGACCTGCGGAGAAATTGAACTGCACTTCAACACTGAGTACGGAAGATTCGTAGGGCACTGACCTTGCATGCCTTCGTACGACTATGCGCGCTCGTCGCACTATTTCTATTCATGGAAGGTTGTACGAAGGAACCCCCTGCTCCGGTAAAGGCCGTCGCACGATCGGAGCGGATTCTGTCGCTGGCCGGCACAACGCAAACAGTTCTGCAAAAAACGTTCGATGTGAAAACGTCAGCCAGCTTTCCATTCGAGATTCCGGCGCACGCGATCCGGCCTCACCTTCACGGAATTTTCCAATCCTTCGTGGGGCATCTGCACGGAACATCCGACAGTGCGGCGAACATCGACTTTCTTATCCTAAACCAGGAACAACAGGCAGAGTCTGCGAGTGGCGCCGGCGAGGTGATCTTCTCCGTGGAAGCGTCGCACAATCACGCCGTCAACTTCGATCTGCCTCCGTCGTATAACCAGCCTGTCACGTATTATCTGGTCTTCCGCAACTCTGGCGGAAGCAAGGTCGTCAAGATCGTGGAAGCAAGCTTTCGAGTGGATTTCTAGGGCCTGAAGTGCTGCTACACTAAACGAGTTGCCCGCGCGTAAGAAATCACCGAATCCACCCCCGCCAGCGGCACCTTCTAACGGCCAAGCAGCGATCGGCGGATCCGCTCGAGGTGCGCTTGCTCACGGCCGCATCTACCTGATCGACACCATGTCATTCATCTTCCGCGCCTATCACGCGATGGCGCGGCAGCGGCCCATGTCGACCAAGACCGGTCTACCGACAGCCGCGATCTACGTCTTTGTGAACATGCTGCGTAAACTGCGCGAGGATTTTTCTCCGGAATATCTGGCGGCGGTATTCGATGTCGCCGGTCCGACTTTTCGCGATGAACAAGCCGATGCCGTGACCAGCATTCGCAAATTTGATATCAAGACACAGACTTTTACTGAGGTGGAATACAAGGGATACAAAGCGAACCGCGTGGCTATGCCGGAAGATCTGGCGCAGCAGGTTCCTTACATTCGGCGGGCACTCGAGGCTTATCGGATTCCGATTCTCGAGGTCGTGCGCTTCGAGGCCGACGACGTGATTGGCACTCTGGCGCGCAAGGCCGCCGAGGCGTCACATCCCGTGTATGTTGTGTCCAGCGATAAAGACATGATGCAACTGGTCAACGACAAAGTGCAGATTCTGAATCCGCCGAAGGACAACCTGATCTGCGATGCGGCGAAGGTCGAGGAAATTCTGGGCGTTCCACCCGAGCGCGTGGTGGACGTGATGGCGCTGCGCGGCGACAGCATCGATAACATCCCCGGAGCTCCGGGCATCGGCGATAAAGGCTCGGTGGAGATCATCAAGCGATTCGGGTCGGTCGAGCAGGCTCTGGAGCGCGCCGCAGAGGTCGAGCGAAAAACGTACCGCGAGTCTCTGCAGAACAATCGCGACACGATTCTGTTCAGCAAGAGCATGGCGACCATCGACACGAATGTTCCGATTGAGCTGGATGTGGATGCGATGCGCGCGGGAGAACCGAATGTGGACGCGCTACGGGCGCTCTTCACCGAACTGGAATTTACCTCCCTGCTGAAAGAACTGCTCCCGGTGGCCGAGGTGAGCGAGACGCACTACATCGAGGCGAAGTCTGAGGCAGACGTTGAGAGTGTGATGCGGGCGGTTGCTGCGGGAGGGGCGCTTGCCGTGGCGGTCGAGCGGCAGCAGGCCGCAGCCGCGCCGGAGGAAGACGAGAAAGCGGAGCAGCCCGAAGAAGCTCAGATGTCGTTCATGGAGGCGTCCATGGGTGGCGCGACGGGGGATGCGATTGGACTGACCGTCCGCGAGACCGCTACCTGCTGCGTTGCAATTTCTGCTGCCGCCGGGACCGCTGTCACTGTCACTCTGGATTCCAGCGGCGCGGCGAAAAAACTGAGATCCATCCTGACCAATGCCGATGCTCCGAAGGCGGTGCACGACTACAAGGCGGCGATTCATGCGTTAGAGCCTTTGGGAATCCATCTTGCCGGCGTGCGCCACGATCCGATGCTGTACTCGTACCTGCTGGATCCAACATATTCTTCGCACCAACTGCCGGAGGTAGCGCTACGGCGTTTCAATCTGAAGCTGTCGGGACAGCTGGCAGAATCCGCGGACATCACAGGGCGAACGGCCGAATCGCTCCGCAGCGAGGTCGAGCAGGCGGGGCTGGCCAAACTTTATGAGGAAATGGATCTGCCGCTCGTGCCGGTGCTGGCGCGCATGGAGCAGGCTGGAGTGAAAGTCGACACTGCGGCGCTCTCGCAAATGTCGAGCGAACTGGAGCGCGAGATCGCGGCTAAGGCCAAAGAGATTTACGAAGTCGCGGGGATGGAGTTCAACGTCGGCTCTCCCAAGCAGCTTGGAGATGTTCTGTTCAATCGGATGAATTTGCCTAAGCCGGTGAAATATGGCAAAGGGCGGACTATATCGACGGCAGTCGATGTGCTGGAAGAACTGGCGGAGAACCATCCCATTGCGCGCATGGTGCTCGATTACCGCCAGCTTACGAAGCTGAAGTCGACTTATGTGGATGCGCTGCCCGCGCTGATTAATCCGGCGAGCGGGCGCCTGCACACGACCTTCGGGCAAACCGGAACCGCGACCGGCCGGCTTTCTTCGGCGAATCCGAACCTGCAAAACATCCCCATTCGCACCGAACTGGGGCGGGGAATTCGCGCGGCGTTTATCGCGGAGCCGGGTCATGTGCTGCTGACCGCCGATTATTCGCAGATCGAGTTGCGGCTGCTGGCGCACTTTTCGCACGATTCGCTGCTGGTCGAGGCCTATCGCCGCGGAGACGATGTGCACACCCTGACCGCCTCTCAGGTATTCGGCGTGCCACCCCTGATGGTTACGGCGGATCATCGACGGCAGGCGAAGGTGGTGAACTTCGGCATTGTGTATGGCCTGTCGGCGTTTGGTCTATCGCAGAATCTTGGCATTGAACCCAGCGAAGCGAAACAATTCATTACCGCTTATTTCGAAAAATACAGCGGCGTTCGCGCCTTCATTGACAAAACCTTGGAAGAGGCGCGCCGCGATATGAAGGTGAAAACGCTCTTCGGGCGCGTTCGTCCGATTCCCGACATCAACAGCAAGAATTCGAACCAGCGGGGCTTTGCCGAGCGGACGGCGGTGAATACCCCATTGCAGGGAACGGCGGCCGATCTCATCAAGATTGCGATGATTCGCATCGATGCAGCCCTAAGCGAGCGCGGCTTGAAGTCGAGAATGACTCTGCAGGTTCACGATGAGTTGGTATTTGAAGTTCCGGAAAACGAGGTAGAGGTGATGCAGCCGTTGGTGCGGGAGCACATGGAGAAAGTTCACGAATTGGCAGTACCGCTGCAGGTGGAAATGGGTGTTGGCCCCAACTGGAGAGATCTGGGATAGACGATACCGGCCGGGCATTCCAGGCGCCGGACTCTAGTGTAGAATTGCAGAGTAAACCCCTTCGCTGGAGCTGACGGCTTGCCGCAAGTCGACCGTTGCCCTGGTGGAATCCTTCCTTGTCGGGACGTGGCTCAGCCTGGTAGAGCACTCGCTTGGGGTGCGAGGGGTCGGCAGTTCAAATCTGCCCGTCCCGACCATTTTTCTGATTTTCTTCTCTATTGGTTTGTCGTTCTCTGCTTCGGTTTAGCCCGTTGCACCCATTTTGCCTATGGGCGGCCCGACTGCCGTCCGCTTCGCTTCCTGGCGGAACGGTTCCTGCTGTCGTCGGGCCAGCGCTGCTTTTGATTCGAAGCGGGTCAACATGCCCTGCTATCCTTCTGTCCATGGAAGGCGTAGATCGGCAAAGAGTCGCCATGCGTGGGAGGCGGCTCGAATACTTCACGATGGGCTGGAACTTTCTGGAAGGGACCGTAGCCGTCATCGCAGGAGCAATTGCCGGCAGCATCTCGCTGATGGGCTTCGGAGTCGATAGCTTCATTGAAGTTACCTCCGGCGGCGCACTTCTCTGGAGAATGTCAGTTGATGCCGACCCTGAAAAGCGAGAGAGAAACGAACGCCTGAGCCTGCGAATTGTCGGCGTCTGTTTTGTGGCGCTGGCTGCATACGTCTCCGTGGAATCCATCTATGACTTGGTGAACAGAAAAGCACCGGAGCACAGCATCCCAGGTATCATTCTGGCGTCTGTGTCGCTCGTCGTCATGCCGCTTCTTTCTCGGGCGAAGAAGCGGGTTGGGGCCGAGCTTGCAAGCCGGGCAATGAACGCGGATGCAAAGCAAACGGACTTTTGTTTCTACCTGTCTGTCATCCTGCTGGTCGGACTTGTGGTCAACGCCACTCTGGGATGGTGGTGGGCAGACCCTCTCTGCGCTCTTGTCATGGTGCCAATTATTGTGAGGGAAGGTGTGCAATCAATCAGGGGCGAGACCTGCGTCTGTGAATGACTGCCAGGCCTGAAGTTGACGCCACTGTCGAAGGCCTCTTAAGCTGGATCGTGATGGCTCTTGCCCGAGCAATCTTTCCAGCTTTGCTCACACTCGCACTTGCGGCTTCTGGCTTCGATTGTGGTCCGACTACGACGGCCGAGCGGGCAATGCAGTGCTGCAATTCGATGCAGTGCATGCGGCATCACCGTCAAAGCGAAGATTGTTGCAAGACCATGCCGACGAGCCGTGCTGTTCTAGGGCAGCCCACGAGTGCAGGCGTCTCGCTTTTTGCGCCCGTGGTTTTCGAAACGGTACAGCCTGTGGTCGTATCGATGGCGGGTGACTCTTCTGCCAGCGTAATTGCAGAGCATTCTCACGATCCGCCAATCTCCGGTTCATCTTCCCTCTCGCCTCTTCGCATTTAGTCCTGACCTCCAGTCGCCAACAGGCTGACGCATTTGTGTGCACTAACCACGCCTTCACTGGAGAAAGAGAAACCTTTGAGATTCCGAAATTCATTCCGCCATTGTTGCGGCAGCCTAGCCTTGCTATCACTCGCCGTAAGTCTTCAGGTAACAGCGGCGAGAGCGCAGGGTGCTGCACCCGAAACAGCGCCGCCGTTGTTCCCCGGAGGCGGACTTGTGTCCTACAGTTCCAACTTCTCCACACGAAGTCTGACGCCCGAATCAGCGGGCAGCATTGCTGCGACCGCACGACCGACGTTCGCACACGAAGGTGATTTCAACTTCACTTGGGGATTCTTTCGCGACTTCGACTTGACCGTTCTCGTGCCGGTCGTCACGAATCGTTTTGACGGAGTTGCACCAACTGTCGGCGGAACGGGCTTGGGCGACATGATGGCTCTGGCAAAATACCGTTTCTATCGGCGAGATTCACCACGTGGGACGGCGCAGGCCTCAGTGACCGCTGGCCCGAAACTTCCGACAGGACGAACAAATTTGAAGGGCAAGAACGGCGCTCTCCTGCCGGCCACTCTGCAATCCGGTTCGGGTTCGACCGATTTCTTTGTTGGTGCGAACTGGACTTACACCGGGCTTTTCCAACTCAAGCGTCTCGTCGCCGACGAAGATTTCCACTCGCTCATTCGTTCGAAGGGAACGCAGCAGGCGCGGCTTGGCAATGACATCGAATCAAGGTTCTGGTTGTCATACAGACCTTACGAGTCGAAGAACGTCGCCCGAGAGTGGTTCATCGGCCCTGTGCTGACATACTTGCGCTCTGGGAACGACCGCATTGCAGGGGCCCCGCAGGCCGGGAGCGGCGGCGATGCCTTGCTGGCGGGTGTAACGACGTACGTCGGTCTTCGTCCGGGGATGCACGTCTGGGTGGGGATGGATTGGGATGTTGCCCACTCAGCGGGAGCAATGTTCATGCCCGTGCGCCGCCACATCAGTTTCGGAGTTACCCAGCAGTTTCGACTGCACCTCTAGGAGAAGAGGAATATGAAACGAAAACACCTTGCATTGTTGCTGTTGGCGGGCTGTATTTTCGTAGTGCCCAAACTTGAAGCCCAAATCAAGCACATTGAAATGCGTGTCGAAGGCATGACCTGAAACTTTTGAGCATACGGTGTAAAACAGCACCTACAACGCCAGTCTGGCGTTGCAAACGTCGAGGTAAGTTTGATTGATGGAAAAGTTGAAATCACGCCTAAGGAAGACGGCCAGATAGAGCCTGCCCAACTTCTGAAGGCGACATACGACAGCGGGGTCACTGTTGCTGAATTTGATATGACGGCAAAGGGGAAGGTGTTGAAGGACTCAGGGGGCAATCTCATTTTGCAGGTCAACCCAAAACAGTCCTTCGTGCTCGCGACGAATGAATTCTCGAAAGGACTACAGCCACTCGTGGATTCCCCGACTGTCGTCACTATTCGTGGGCAGTTGTACAAAAAGCCAGCCGGAAAGCAGAAGAAGGCGGATGCCTTGGCGGCTTCGCTAAAGCTGCTGATTCTCGAAGTGCAGAAGAAGGAATAGATGCTCAGACCATTCATGCTTCTTGTTTTTTGTTTCTTGGGACTCGCCGGCTGCAATCAAAGGTCGGCGAGTCCATCTCAGGCTGCGAAACACATCGCCGCAGGTGAAATGGGGTCGAGCCTGCCCGACTTCTCAGTCCAAGACCTGCAAGGACGCTCTCTTTCATCGGCTGACTTTCGTGGGAAGGTGGTGCTCATCGACTTCTGGGCCACATGGTGCCAGCCGTGCAAGAAGGAAATGCCGGGTTACCAGAGCCTTGAAGACCGATACGGCTCTCAAGGCTTTGCCGTGATTGGACTCAAGTTCGAGACGATGCCCGATATGGAAGATCCAATTCAATTTGCGAAAGAAATTGGGGTTCACTATCCGCTTGCGGTAGCAACTGACGATTTGAAGAATAAGTTTGGAGGGATAGAGGGGCTGCCAACGACCCTTATCTATGACCGTCAGGGCGTCCTTCGGTCGAAAGTGATTGGCTTCGAATATACCAATGCTATCGAGTCAGCCCTAAAGCCTCTGCTCGTGCCCCAATCGCGATAAATGCGCTGTACCGTCCCGACCAATCTTTAAATTTAGCGATCATTTCTCAGGCGGGCGCTAGGTCTCTGGCGCGCCGAACCGCTGGCGGACTCCATTTCCTCTGCAATCGCGAGTATCTTAACGACGCTGTTCCAGTTGCGGGCGGTTCCGGTCGTCTTAAATAGTTTTTCGACCGAGGACCACGGGAGTTTGGATTTGCCCGCACCGTCTGGAAAGTAGATATAAAGCTCGCGACCTTTCAGATGAAGTTCTTCAGGGTGGCTTTTTAGCTTCAGGAGGGTCGCATGGGCCTCAGAGCCGGGCTTGGCGGCAAGGAACGTGACCAAAACTTTTCCCGGCTCCAGACCGCGACTGGCGGGGAATGGGCTGGCGGCAATCGCTTTTCTCACTTCGTCCGCGCTGCGGAGGATGATCTCGGGACGACAATTAAACTTGCGTTCAATCGCACTCTGAATCTTGTGGCAAAGCGCAGGTGAGATTTTTTCTCTCGTGCGGAAGATTACGTTGCCGCTCTGCACGTAGGTGCGCGGGTCTTCAAATTTCAGGGATTCGTAGAGGGCGCGGAGTTCGCCCATGTTGATCTTGGTGTGCCCGCCGACATTGATGCCTCGGAGCATGGAGATTAGGACTGGCATCGCATGGGCAGTATAGTCTCTGCGACGAGGCGCTCAAAGTAGTGGCACAAACGGCACCACGGCTGGCGAAGAAAATTTGCGCCGCTATTTCGCGCACTATTCCGACTCCCGGGCCGCAGTCTGGATAAAGCTCGGCTCTCGTTTGCGGTTTCTGCCCAAATCCTTGGACAGGATGCCCTAACGAGTAAGTGGAACCAAGAGAATCACTTTGACTTGGACGCGGTTGACCCGGAGAATCAATACCAAAGACGGAAACGCGCCACTCGTCGAAAGCGCACGTTTCGTTTGGGGATATTAAGGCTGATCTTTCCAAGTCGTATGGCTCACGACTGAGGGCTCCGAGCCCAGGGAGAAGTGCTATGTCGGGACAAGTTGTTTTGTATTTCGAAGATCAGGCAGATGCCTTGCGCTTCGCGCTGGCCGCCGGCTCGGTGATGGCGGGGGAAGGCGCGAAGGTGAGCAACGATCTGGTGCAGGAAACGGCGCGCGTCACGCGCATCCGGCTGGATGCCGTGAATGCGGGAAACTCGAAAAAGTCAGGCTCCACGCGCGTAGCGTAGGTGCTTGGGGCGGAGTTGACGCTTCTACGGCAGCGCCGAGTCCGGACAGCCGTGAGCTGTCACCCTACGATCTGCGTTCGGCCGGGCTATCCTCCCCAGGCGTCTTCACGCTGTGCCGGCGTTGGTGAATGCCTCTAGCGCATCCGAAAGTGTTGGGAACATCAGGAAGACCTGCTCCACCCGGGTAATTTCAAAGACCTTCATTACCCGTTTATTCACGCCCGTGAGCGCCATCCTGCGCCCGGCCTTGGCGCAGGAGGTGCAGGCGCTAACCAGCGAACCCAGGCCTGAGGAATCAAGGTAAGGCACGCCACTGAGATCCAAAATCATGGTTTGCGCGTCTTCGCGACGCACTGCGTTCATGAAGGGCGAAACGTTCTCCATTGTCAGCGGACCATGAAGACTCAACACTCCGCGGTCGAGACGCTCGATCTCCAGTGGTTCAGATGCCATGGCGCAGCGATTCTAGGCTAGAAGGCAAGCCCGGTTCAAGTTCGGCTGTACCTATGAGGATTCTCTAATTACTTCGGGACAGTGTCCCGCCTTTGTAATCTTTTTGTGTTTTCTATGCGCTGGTGGCTGCGGAGAGGGCGCCCGCGACTACGATTGATGTAACGGCATGTGGGGGGAAATGGATGATGAACAGAATTGGAACCGCATGCGAGTCACATTGCTTTCAGCCAGCCCAGCGGTAATTCGGGCAGTCCCGCAAAACATCCCAAAAGAAACAAGGCGCGCGTTCTGCTGAGTTCAGTCTTCGGACCGTACGCCCAGGACGATGAGTTCGGAAGCCGCTCCATCAATCCGATGGAGCTTTATCACAATCAGGTAACGCGGGCGCAGGGCAGCTTCTCGCTGCGCATGTTTCATCGCTCCTGGGGAATCATGATGATCCAGGCCAATATTTCTGCGCCTTGCGCTGTCCTGGACTTTCCTACGCGCGGCGACTTCGCCCGGCAGCTCAAAGATAATCGCTACGACGTGGTGGGCATCACGGGAATTATCGTGAACCTGGCGAAGGTGCGCGAAATGTGCCGCATGACGCGGGAACTGTCGCCGCACTCGGTGATCGTAGTAGGCGGGCACGTGGCGGCTATCCCAGGAATCGAGACGATGATTGACGCGGACCACATTGTGAAAGGCGAAGGCGTTTCCTGGATGCGCCGCTTTTTGGGCGAAGACGAGAACGCGCCGATCCGGCATCCAGCCATCGTTTCCGGCATGCGCACGCGCATCATGGGCATCCGACTTCCGGAGCGTAAAGGAGCCACTGCGGCGACCATTATTCCTTCGGTCGGCTGCCCCATGGGCTGCAACTTCTGCACGACATCGGCATTTTTTGGCGGCAAGGGAAAGGTCGTAAATTTTTTCCAGAGCGGCGATGAATTATATGAAGTGATGAGCCGGATGGAGCACGAGTTAAAGGTGAACTCATTTTTCGTGATGGACGAAAACTTTCTGCTGCACCGCGACCGCGCCTTGCGCCTGCTGGAATTGATGAAGGCAGGAAACAAAAGTTGGGCGATGTCGGTGTTTGCGTCGGCCAATGCGATTCGCAAGTACACGATGCAGGAATTGGTGGAACTGGGGGTGTCGTGGCTGTGGATGGGACTGGAGTCTCCACGGGCGGGATACAGCAAGCTGCAAGGAGCGGATACGCGGGAACTCACGCGCGAGTTGCGCGAGCATGGAATTCGGGTGCAAGGCTCGACGATCATCGGGCTGGAGCACCATACGCCGGACAATATCCTGGAGGAGATCGAGCACGCGGTCTCGCACGACACTGACTTCCACCAGTTCATGTTGTACACGCCGGTGCCCGGAACTCCGCTCTACAAGCAGATGGCGGAAGAGGGCAGAATGCTGAACGATGTGGACTTTGCCGACGTTCACGGGCAGTTCAAATTCAACTTCAAGCATGCGGCGATTTCGCGCGATGATTCGAAGCGCTTTCTCGATTGGGCCTTCTGGCGCGACTTCCAGAGCAACGGGCCGAGCCTGTACCGGATATCGCAGACCTTGATGGCCGGCTGGAAGCGCTACAAAGACTCGCCGGACGCGCGGGTGCGGATGAGGTTCGCTCGCGAAATGGGACGGCTCAGCGGAGTGTACGGTTCGGCGCTCTGGGCAATGGAACGGCAGTTCAGGAAAGTGGATCGTGAAGTCAGCGAAAAAATTCGTGCCCTGCGGAGCGACTTCAGGCAAGAATCTGGAGCCCTCTCGAAGATGCTTCCGGCGTTTCTGGGTCCGGTGCTTCTGTGGACGACGAGGCGAGAAGAGAGAAGGCTGGCCCGCGGCAAAACCTATGAGCCGCCGACGATTCTGGAACGAAGCAACTGGGTCGAAGCGTAAGTGCAGTTATTAGGACGCACAACGAGACGCAGGTTCTGTCCCGCAGCTATCCGGTACGGCGAACGGAGAGCAGATTCAAAATTTCGCGCAAGCCCTGGCGGATGTGTTGGATTTCGGGCGCGGAAGTGGTGGGGAACGGAATCGCGGATTGGGTTTTGTCGGTCTTGGTCTCGGACCGCAGCTGCTGTCGCGCGCCAGAGATGGTGAATCCCTGCTCGTAAAGCAGTTGCTTGATGCGCAGCACGCCTTCGACGTCGCGCCTGCGATACATGCGCTGGCCGGTGCTGCTCTTCACTGGCTTCAGCTGCGGAAACTCCGACTCCCAGAAACGCAGAACATAAGCGGGCAGATGGCACAGGCTGGCCACTTCGCCGATGCGAAAATAAAGTTTGTCCGGGATCAGGATTTCATCCGCTTTGTGCTTCGCCGAGTTTTTCTTGCGGTCCGCCATTTTCTTCGTTGACGCCCAAACACCGCGTCGTCTGCCTATTGTGACACACGTAAGGCGAGGGTTCTAAGAATTTCGTGTCGGCGGGGGCTGAGGCCCGGCCAACCTAATCCAGCGGACCGAAGCACGCAAAAGGAAAAGCCTCTTAAGAGGTGCTTCCCTTAAGAGGCCAGTGGAATTCGGCGTATGCGAGGTATCACCTCGCCAACGGTTAATGTTTCTTCTTTTTTGCCTTCTTCTTCGTTGCCATGAAGGTTCCTCCGTGAACGATTTTCCCTTGCAAAGGTTTCTCGACTACGGGCCCTTGTACTTGGAAGATCGACCCTACTTGTAGTAGGGGACGATCACATATCCCAAGATATTGAGGCAGTGTTAAAGAAGTGTCAACACAATTCTGCAAAAGTACGCAGATTTCTTAACAGCGGTTGTTGAACGCAAAGTCGGTACGGCTTCGTCACCGTTCAGAACCGCGGCCGCAAGCTGGCGTTTCGCGAACGATGAACGACAAACGACCAGAGACAAACGGACGACGTGTGGTAGTACACTGGCGCCTCATGCGGCGCGATCCGGTCGAACTGGAAATTTTCAAGAACCTGTATCACTCCATTGCGGAAGAGATGGGAGCCGCGCTGCGGCGCACCGCATTCTCCCCGAATATCAAAGAGCGACGAGATTACTCCTGCGCGGTTTTCGATGGCGAGGGTGAAGTAATCGCGATGGGCGATCATATGCCGGTGCATCTTGGATCGATGCCCATGTCGGTGCGGGCGGCCATCGATGCGGGCGCGCTGGATCCGGGCGATGTGGTCATGCTGAACGATCCGTTTCGTGGCGGGACGCATCTGCCCGACATCACGCTGGTGGCGCCGGTATATGTGGAGGGTGGCCAAACTGCAAAGCAACGCGGTCGAGGGCCCCTTCGACTACCGCTCAGGGCAGGTCCGCGCCACACCAAGCCGGATTTTTATGTGGCGTCGCGGGCTCATCATGCCGACGTGGGCGGAGCTTATCCCGGGTCGATGGGACTCTGCCGGGAAATTTATCAGGAAGGCGTGCGCATTCCTCCCGTCAAACTGATGCGGCGGGGCGCGACAGATGCGGATGTGCTGGCGATGCTGCTCAATAACGTCCGCACGCCCGAAGAACGCGAAGGCGATCTGGGCGCACAGATCGCGGCCTGCCATACCGGTGCCGAGCGCATAATCGACGCGTGCTCGCGTTATGGCGTGGGACGCGCGAAACGGGCGGCTAGCGATCTGCTGGATTACTCCGAAGAACTGATGCGCGCATTCTTGCAGCGCGTACCGCCCGGGAAATATCGGGCCGAAGACTATCTTGATGGGGACGGGATTAGCGAGCGCGCGATCCGGATTGCGGTTGAGATTACAGTTCACGACCTTGACCAGAAGCGACGAGCCGATGGCGTTGCGACCGTGGGTGGAGCTGCCGCCGCCAGCGGGCGGGGGCGCCCGCGCCATATCGTCACCGTCGACTTTACCGGAAGCGATCCGCAGGTTGAGGGCAGTGTGAATGCGGTCGCGGCGATTACCTATTCAGCGTGCTTCTACGTGTTTCGCTGCCTGCTCGCGGAGGACGTTCCCGCTGCCGCGGGCCTCATGCGGCCGATTCAAGTGATCGCACCCGCGGGAACAATCGTGAACGCCCGCCCTCCCGCGGCGGTTGCGGGGGGAAATGTGGAAACGTCGCAGCGCATCGTCGACGTGATACTCCGGGCTCTGGCGCAGGCCATTCCTGACCGCATCCCAGCCGCGGCTTCAGGTACCATGAACAACCTGACCATCGGCGGCATCGATCCGCGCACGGGCGAGCCGTTTGCCTATTACGAAACGGTGGCCGGAGGAATGGGCGCTCGGCCCGTCAAAGCCGGGGTGTCGGGCACGCACACGCACATGACGAATTCGCTCAACACTCCGGGGGAGGCGCTGGAGTACGCCTATCCGTTGCGAGTGAGGAAGTATTCGCTGCGTCCCGGGAGCGGCGGCGAGGGAAGGTTCCGCGGCGGCGACGGCATTGTTCGCGAAATCGAGGTACTCACCGACTGTGAAGTGACACTATTGGCCGATCGCCGGACGCGCGGACCGTGGGGCCTGGCGGGAGCAGCGGATGGCGCGCCGGGAAAAACTTTCATCACGCGTCACGACGGCCCGATCGAGGCTATGCCCGGGAAGTTCAGCACTCGTCTGCGCAAGGGCGAACGCATAACAATTGAGACTCCCGGTGGCGGAGGTTGGGGAAGGGTATAAAGATTCAGGAGGCACGATGGCGACCGATCTCGCTGCTCACTATCTCGAGGAGGCACGCCGCCAGATGCGCGGCTACAAGCGCATGGGCGAAGGCGCTTTGGCGCAGCTTCGCGATGATGACTTTTTCCTGACGCTCGATCCGGAGTCGAACTCGATTGCGATTCTGGTGAAGCATCTGGCGGGCAACATGCGCTCGCGCTTCACCGACTTCCTGACCAGCGACGGCGAAAAGCCCGACCGCTTTCGCGATCGCGAGTTTGAGGTGAGCGGCGCCACCACGCGATCGGACGTGATGCGCTGGTGGGAAGAGGGCTGGGCCTGCGTGATGGGCGCCATTGACGCTCTCAAGCCTGAAGATGTGATGCGCACGGTAACCATTCGGGGAGAACCGCACACCGCACTGCAAGCCATGAATCGGCAGATTGCGCACTATGCGGCGCACATTGGGCAGATCGTATTTCTGGCCAAGCATCTGCGCTCGAGCGACTGGAAAACGCTGAGCATTCCGCGAGGAAAATCGGAAGAATTCAAGAATGTAACTCCGAAGTCGAGAGCGTGACCCTCGCCGACGCTGCTGGGTTTGCGTAAGCATTACAACGGAGCAGGCTCGTCATGCTACGGTCCTCAATGTTTCTCAGCCCGTCCGTTCCCCGACTCTGACGCCGCAGATTTGGGGAAGACTGGCGCCACTAACTCCACCCGCCACATCGGGCCGCCCAGGTACGCAATGGTTTCCGATTTGACGAATGTTGGCGACTCGCCGCCCTCAACCCAGATGTGCGAATCGGGTGGCTGCTTTCCAAGCAGTGGCGCGACCAGTCCGGCAATGCCGCCAATTTGAACCTTGATGACAAAGTGCCGGGCTTCACGGGCCGCTCCGGCCAGGCTGAACGACTCCTTACCAGGACTGCTTACGGAAAGTTTTACCAGGCGCGGTTTCGGCGTAGGTACGACCATCGATACCTCGAGCGGCGGCGGGTCCGGCAAAAGGTTCTTCAGCAACACGAGTACGATGCCGTTCGCAAGATCTGGCGGCAGCTTCATGCGTTCGCTCACCGACTTTTCCTTGCCGTCATCATCGGTGTAATTGACAGTCACCTGGCCGCTAGACGGCGCGATCGTAATTTCCGTGGGATGCGGAAATGCCGGACCCTTTTGCACGAGATGATAGCTGACGAGGCGGAAGAAGCGGCGTTGAGAGAAAATGACTGTCTCCTCTTGCCGCGAGCCGTCCTTGAAGCGGAAGATCAGGTGGCTGGTGATCCGATCTCGGTGAAGCACCTGGGTGAGATCGCCTTCCGCAAGCGGAGTTCCGTCGAGCGTGCTGAGTACGAGAAAACCGTGCAGCAAGCCTTCTTTGTAACGCACCTCTACAGGTGATGCAAAGACGGTTGAGGCACAGAAAATAATAAGTGAGATCAGCAGAATCGCGAGAGAGCGAGCGCGCAAAAATTCCACCTCCGCCGGGAAAAGGGCCGATCCTTCGATGCGATTGGCGGGTTTACGGTTTGCGCGCTTGCGACGTCCATACTACTGCGGCATCCATGGCCTGCCTACCACGCGCGCGGTGCTAAAATCATACGTTTTGTGTTTGTGACAGTTTCCGTCCGAAACAGTACTCATAGGTGGCAATGATGGCTTCAACAATGCTGGCGGTGGTCAAGCCAGAAGCAGCGCCGGGCGCGGAAGTTCGCCAGGTGAGGATTCCTTCCTTCGGGCGCAACGACGTGCTGGTGAAGGTAAAAGTCGCGTCGATTTGCGGCACCGATCTCCACATTTACAACTGGGACCGTTGGGCGCAGAACCGCATTCACCCGCCGCTGATTCCGGGACATGAGTTCTGCGGCGAAGTGGCGGCATTTGGCGATGAAGTCACCAGCGTCAAGGAAGGCGATTTCGTCTCCGCCGAGATGCACGTGGCGTGCGGCAAGTGCCTTCAGTGCCGCACGGGCGAGGGTCACATTTGCCAGAATGTGAAGATCATTGGCGTCGATGCCGACGGGGCGTTCGCCGAGTATGTCGTAATTCCGGAGTCGAATATCTGGAAACTCGATCCTGCCATTCCGCAGGAGTACGCGTCGATTCTCGATCCGCTGGGAAATGCCGTGCATACCGTGCTGGCGGGAGAAATTGCGGCGAAAAGTGTAGCCATCACAGGCTGCGGGCCGATCGGACTTTTTTCGATTGCCGTGGCTCAGGCGGTGGGCGCGACTTCCGTATTCGCGATTGAAGTGAACGAACACCGGGCCCGCATCGCACGCGAGATGAAAGCTGACTACGTGCTCAATCCCGCAAAAGAAGACGTGAACGCGATCATCATGGAGAAGACTGGCGGCCTGGGCGTCGACGTGGTGCTGGAAATGGCTGGACATCCCGACTCGATCCGCACCGCTTTTGATATCGTCCGGCGCGGCGGAAGAATCTCGCTGCTCGGCCTGACTTCCAAGCCCATCTCACTGAACTTTTCCGAAGACATTATTTTTAAGGGGATCACCGTGCAGGGCATCAACGGGCGGCGCATGTACCAGACCTGGTATCAGATGACCGCGCTGCTGAAGAGCGGCAAGCTCAACCTGCATCCTGTGATTACCGATCGCATTGCGATGAAGGATTTCGCAAAAGCGATGGAGCGCCTGAAAACCGGCGAAGCGAGCAAGATCCTGGTGTATCCCAACGGAGTGCGGTGACCGATTTGTGCGTCACATCGCCGTGTTTGGCAGCAGAGAATCGTTCATGGCAGGTCAGATTCGAGTCCATGAATTCCTCTGTGTTGTGATCCGTGTGAATCCGTAATATCCGTGGCGAGGTTTTTATGACGACGCGTACCAATCCGCTCTCTTATCTCACCGACCAACTGAACGAACTCAAGGCCAAGGGGACGCACTTCAAGCTGCGCGTTCTCGACGACGAGCAGGCGCCGGTCTGCACATTCGACGGGAAGAAGGTCATCAATCTGGCGTCAAACAATTACTTAGGCCTCACCACACATCCCAAGCTGCGCGAGGCGGCGCTGGAGGCCACGCGCAAGTATGGCGTGGGATCGGGCGCGGTGCGCACGATCGCCGGCACAATGAAAATCCACATGGAACTGGAAGAAAAGATCGCCCGCTTCAAGAACGTGGAGGCTTGCGTGGTCTTCCAGTCGGGCTTCGCGGCGAATGCCGGGACCGTGTCGGCAGTGCTGGGCAAAGACGATTTCATCATCTCCGACGCGCTGAACCACGCGTCCATCATCGACGGGGCACGGCTCTCGAAGGCGAAAATTCTTGTGTTCCGCCACAAGGACATGGCGCATGCGGAGGAGCAATTAGCCAGCGTGAAGGGCGAGCCCGGCAAAAAGCTGCTGATCACCGACGGCGTTTTCTCCATGGACGGCGATATTGGTCCGCTTCCTGCGCTGTGCGATCTGGCCGAAAAATACGGCGCCATCATGATGGTCGACGACGCGCACGCCTCTGGCGTGCTTGGGCGCAATGGTCGCGGCACCATCGACCATTTCGGCATGCACGGCCGCGTCGACATTCAGGTCGGGACGCTTTCAAAGGCAATCGGCGCCCTGGGCGGATATGTCTGCGGGACTCGCGATCTGATTGATTTTCTCTATCACCGGGCGCGGCCGTTTTTGTTCTCGACCTCGCATCCGCCGTCGGTGGCCGCCACGTGCATTGCGGCGTTTGATGTTTTAGAGAACGAGCCAGAACGAATGGAGAAGTTGTGGGAAAACACCCGCTTCTGGAAGAAAGAACTCGGCCTGCTTGGTTTCGACATCGGCGGGCGGGCCACGCCTCCGAGCGAAACGCCGATCACGCCCATCATCATCGGCGACGGCAAACTCACCATGGACTTTTCGCGTGAGCTGTTCAAGGAAGGCGTGCTCGGCACGGGCATTGCGTTTCCCACCGTGCCGGAGGGGAAGGCTCGCATCCGCAC
>DASSRO010000205.1:0-25496 GCA_035701745.1 Candidatus Sulfotelmatobacter sp.
GGGCTCAAGGTTGCGCAGGGGCTGAATTTTACCGAGACGTTCTACTGGGACATGAACGACCAGACCCGAGCGTTCACCAGGCGCTTTAACGAACGCTTCAAGAAGAGCCCGCCCACCATGGTTCAGGCCGGCGTGTATTCCTCGCTGATCCATTACTTCAAGGCGCTCGAAGCGCTCGGCGGCAATCCGCACGACGGCGTCAAGGTCGTGAACAAGATGAAGGAATTGCCGACCGACGATCCCCTTTTCGGCAAAGGTTCGATCCGCGCCGACGGCCGCAAGGTTCACCCGGCTTACCTGTTCGAGGTGAAGCAGCCTTCGGAATCGAAATACCCTTGGGACTACTACAAGCTCGTTGCCACCATTCCGGCAGACGAAGCCTTCCTGCCGCTCGAGAAGAGCGTCTGTCCGATGGTCAACAAGAAGAGCTGAACGAAAAAGTTGAGCAATCAGTGCCCGGCAGGAGTGCTGGGCATTTTCATCGGCCGAGTTGACGATCCGGCCTTCAGCTTCGTCCCTTGAGGCGGAAGATCACCGGCAGTGTGAAATTCAATCCCTCGTCGGCGACCGCCGGCGGAGGCTGCGGTACCGGATCGGACCGCCTGATCATGGCGAGTGCCGCTTCGTCGAAGGCCGCATCGCCCGATCCCTTCACGATGCTCGTCGAAAGAACGTGGCCGAGCCGGTCCAGCACAAAACCCACTACGATCTCGGCGCTCTTCTGCACCCGCTCGGCCGGGTAACGCTTGTGCCGATCCAGATGGGCGATCAACTGCTTCTGCCAGGTCGCACGCAGGCGCTGCGCGCTTTCGCCGGTGCCTTGCGCGGGCGCAACCGAACGCGTCGCTTGCGGTATCGCTTCCGTGCTCGGCCTCGCGGTTGCTTCGGCCGCGGCCGACTCGATCGAGGCGGTAGTTTGCACGGCGGCGATTTTGGTATCTTCCTCCCTGGGCTTGTTGTCGCTGTTCGGCGTCACCACGCGGTCGGGATTGTCGCTTTCGATCGGGACGTCCTTTGGAAGATCGGTTTGCTTGACCTCTGCCTGCTGCTCGACGAGCGCAGGTGAGGCAACCGAGGCTTCAGCATCGGGCCCCGGTGGCAGGTCGGTCGGTTCAAGATGCGGGGAAGTCAATTCGAGCCCGATCTCGATCGCCGGAGCGCCGAGAGAATCGTCGGGTTCGACCATACGCAGATGCGCTACCGCGAGCGCCGCACCCCCGACATGAAGCGCGAGCGCGGCCAGGCCTGCGGAAAACCACAGCCGCCACGAAGGTCCTGGTTCAGCATCGAGGTCGGTCATTGCGATAGAGGACCGTCCGAACTTCAAGGTTTCTGGTTGTCGGTTGCCGAAGGCTGTTCCGCAACGCCCTCCAGCGCCACCAGCTTGATCCTGGTGTAGCCGCCGGTGCGCAAGATTTCGAGCACATCCATCAGCTCGCCATAAGGTACCGCGCGATCGGCACGCAGGAAAATGAAACGATCCTTGCCACCATCGGAATCCGCGTCAAGTCGGCGCACCAGTTCGGAGCGCTTGAGCTGGGTTTCGCCGATTGCCACTGAAAGATCGGGCTTGATGCTGACATAAGTCGGCTTGTCCGGCTTCTTCTGCGGAGTCGCGGTCGAGGTCGGCAGGTCGATCGGCAGGTCGACCGTCGATAGAGGTGCGGCCACCATGAAGATGATCAGCAGAACCAGCATCACGTCCACCATGGGCGTGACGTTGATATCTGAGCTGACGTTTGCTCCTTCGTTGCGTTTCGCTAATGCCATAGCTAGTATCTCCCGTGCTTTCGCCGCGGTCGGAGAGCGCTCCGCGCTTCAGTTGGGAAGGCCCGGCGCCGGAATCTCCAGCGCCGGACAAAGCAACTCGCACGAAACCAGACCGAGCCCTACCTGCCGCGAACCACTTACCGGCGGATATCGCCGCGCTTCTTCAGGAAGTAGTCGATCAATTCGCTGGACGAGTTGTCCATTTCGACGTCGAAGGCTTCCACGCGTCCGGTAAGGTAGTTGAACATCATAACGGCCGGGATGGCGACGAGCAGCCCGATGGCCGTCGTTACCAGCGCTTCCGCAATACCGCCGGCGACTGCTGCCAGACCGGTGGCCTTGGAGTTGTTGATGCCGATGAAGGCGTTCAGAATGCCCATCACCGTGCCAAACAGCCCCACGAAGGGAGCGGTCGAGCCGATGGTGGCGAGGCCGCCCAATCCGCGCTTCAATTCTGCGTGGACGATGGCTTCGGTGCGTTCCAGAGCGCGCTTGGAGGCTTCAATGGTTTCGCCAGGGATTGCGCCCGGGGAATCCTGGTGAGCCTTGAACTCCATCAGGCCAGCGGTAACAACCTTGGCCAGATGGCTCTTCTTGTTGCGCTCGGCAACTTTGATTGCTTCATCGATGCGGCCATCGCGCAGGGCGCCGGCTACGGCCGGGGCAAACGCGCGGGACTGCTTGCGGGCTGCGCTATAGGCCATCCAGCGATCGATCATGACGCCGATCGACCAACCCGACATGATGAAGAGAATAATGACGACGGTTCTGGCGACCCAGCCCATTGCCTTCCACAAGCCCAATGGATCGGTGGCCAAGGTCCCGCCGCCTTCCTGGACGACCCAGGTGGCTGCGGCCATAACGTGACTGAGAGTGACGCCTGCTACATGAGTTGCGAACATGAGTTGCTTTCCCTCCTCGGAACTCTGGACATTTACTTGGACACTTTGATGCGCTTTGCGGTATCGCGCGCTGGCTCCAAGAATTAAATCGCCAGCGATTGCGGCTTTCGCCGCATGGCACGAACCCGGCTCTCTAAATTCGCCGTGAGCGAATGTGCCGGACTTTTGAAGCCCCTCCCGCCCACCAAAAATCTGGAAGGACGGGAGGGTACTGCACACTTTTGCCGGTTAGTACGAAACTGCCAACCTGGGAGACTAGCCCCCGGCGAGGGTAAAGTTGACCTGAACCTGGGTCTCGACCTCGACCGGTTCTCCGTTCAACAGGTATGGTTTGTATTTCCACTGCTTCACGGCTTCGATTGCCGCCGGAGCCAGCATCGGGTGCCCACTGATCAACTGCAGGTTCTGGATGCTGCCGTCTTTGCTGATTTGCGCCTGCAGAACCACCGTACCCTGAATGCGCGCCTGGCGGGCCAGCGGCGGATAAGTCGGGCTGACCTTGCGGATCAGAAGTCCAGACGACACGCCGGAAGAAACGCGGACGCGCTGCGGAGTCGCGATCTTCGGCACGGCGACCGGCGTAGAGCTGAGAACGCTGCCAATGACGCCGCCCATCGAACCTCCCGGAACGCCTCCCGGAACTCCGCCTACAACGCCAGTCGCAGCCATAGCCGGCGGTGGCGCTTCGTCTTCCTTGATCATCTCAACTTTTTTCGGAATCTTGGTCGGAGTGCGCAGTTCGCCGTTGATGATGTCGGTCTGAACCTGCTTGACCACGCGAACTGGCGCGGCCGCTGGAGGCGGCGGTGGCGGCGGCGGTGGGGGTGCCACCAACATAAACAAAGTCGTGCCTTTCGGCAGCGCTTCGGTGAAAATCAGCGGGATCAGAACCATCACGCCAACGATCATGATCTGGATGGCGAAAGAGACAATCGATGTCCATCCGCGTTTGGTCTTGAGTTTGCCGCCGGATTCGATAAGGCTGTCTTCAAACATGGTAGTTCTCCCCATTACTTCTTCAGACCCTACGTATACTTTGACACCGGACGACTCCCTTTTGCTCCCAGTTTCTCTCAGCTACTCCGGACTTCCAAAGCGCGAAAGCCGTTTGCAGCCAATACCACTAACTCATACATAACAAGGCCTAACGCAATCAGTACCTGCGCGCCATCGGGTAACTTACCTAGAACGGCCTGCCATCGCGGCTGGCCGCTTGCCTTTTTCGATACGCCAATCCTGATAGGCCACCAGGATGGGAGCCGCAATCGCAATCGACGAGTACGTGCCGATTACGATGCCGATTACCAGCGCGAGGCTGAATCCACGCAGCACCTCGCCACCGAACAAAAAGAGTGCGAGTACGGTAAGGAAGGTTAAGCCCGCTGTCAAGATGGTTCTGCTTAGAGTTTGATTAATACTGCGGTTGACGATGTCGGCCAGCTTCTCGCGCCGCATGAGTTTAATGTTTTCCCGGATGCGGTCAAATACCACGATCGTGTCGTTATTAGAGTAACCAATCAGCGTCAGAATGGCCGCGATCACCGTCAGCGTAATCTCCTGATTCTTGAGGGAAAAGAACCCCACCGTAATCAGCGTGTCGTGAAATACCGTTAACACCGCTGCGACGCCGTATATCCATTCAAAGCGGAAGCCCAGGTACACCAGCATCCCCAAGAGGGAATAGAGGGTGGCAAGTCCAGCTTGTGTGCGGAGTTGCGAGCCGACCTGCGGGCCAATGATCTCCACATTCCGCACGCCAAAGTCGGATACAAAGAAGCCGTCGGCAAGCGCGGCCGCCACGGCGCGATCCACTCCGGGGGCGCTCTGTAATTGGTCCGGAGAGTTCAGCACCCCGCCCTGCACCTTGTCGCGATAATCCAAAATTGCCTGCGCCTGTGCCGAATATGTTTGATCGTCGGCGCCCACGCGCATCGGGTCCTTATCCAAAAGGTAGTTCTTGATGTCCAAAAAGCTCGCGTTATTCAGGTCCTTCTTGCCCGTGGGAGCACTGGTTTCCAGCGCCTTGATGATCGTCAGCTTGCCCTGGTCGAGTGCCTGCTCGTTCGTCTCGCGCACATCCAGGTCGATCAACTCCTCATTGTTTGCGGCCGCGCCCAAGCGCTGCAGCTTGAAGTTCCTCAGCCCCGCGTGATCGAGTTCTGAGCGGATCGCGTTTTCGTCAGGCGTATGCGAGAACTTCACATAGACCAGCGTTCCTCCGCGAAAGTCCACGCCCCACGGAATGTGGTGCCAAAACAAAATGGAAAACAATCCGGCGACGCTGAAGATCAGCGAAAAGGCGAGGAAGTACCACTTCTTGCCCAGAAAATCGATGTTGGTATTGCGAAAGAACTCCACGGGTTTATTTAGCCCCTTATCTATCTATGACTTAGCGAGATTTAGCCATTGTGCGATTGGCGATTTTGCGATTGAAAACTTATCGAGTGCGGTTTTCAAATGACACAATCACCAAATCGCTCAATTGCTCAATTCTCTAAATGCTGAGCGCTTCGCCACGCTGCTTACGGCTGAGCACCCAATCGAAGATGAAGCGCGACACGAACACCGCCGTAAACAGGTTCGCTAGCAAGCCGAACGTGAGCGTCGTGGCGAATCCCTTCACCGGGCCGGTGCCGAAGATGAACAGAATCGCGGCCGAAACGATGGTGGTCACGTGCGTATCCACGATCGTGATCCAAGCATGGCTGAAGCCCTGATCCACTGCCGATGGCGGCGTTTTACCGTTGCGCAGCTCTTCGCGAATACGCTCGAAAATCAGCACATTGGAATCCACGCCCATGCCGACCGTCAGGATCACGCCCGCAATGCCAGGCAACGTCAGCGCGACATTGACGCCTGCAATTGTCGACCAGCCCAGGAACCCAAGCAAAATGATCAGGTTCATGATCAGCGCCACATCGGCGTTGATGCCCGCTCCGCGGTAATAAACCAGCATGAAGATCAGCACGGCGATCATGCCAATGACCGCGGCTCGCACGCCCGAGCGAATCGAATCCGCGCCTAGCGACGGCCCCACAGTTTCTTCTTGTAGATACTTAATGCTTGCCGGAAGCGCGCCCGAACGCAGCACCATGGAAAGATCTTTGGCCTGCTGGTCGGTCATGTGCCCGCCGCTGATCGAGCCCTGGTCGCGGATCGGTTCCTTGATGCTCGCAACTTCCTGGACTTTGTTATCGAGCACGACCGCCAGGTTATCGCCCACGTGAGCCGACGTGAAACTGTAAAATCTCTGCCCGCCCTCGCCGGTCAGCGAAAAACTCACGCTCGGCTGGCCGTTCTGGTCGGTGCTAGCCTGCGCATCCCGCAGGTCTTTGCCGCTGACCGCTGAAATTCGCGACACCAGGTACCACGCTTGTCCTTCACTCGCCGCGCCCGGCATGCTGTGTCCCTGAAGCAGCACCGAATCCGACGGAATCACTCCGCCCTTGTCCTGCATGGCGGCCTGCTCGCTCGAATACGGGCCGCCAAGGGCCTGCTTGATCTCAAGCATGGCGGTCGATTGCATGATGTCCTTCACGCGCCCGAAGTCGTCCACGCCCGGAAGTTGTACCAGAATCTGATATTGCCCAAGTCCATGTTCCTCGATCGTGGGCTCGCTGACGCCAAGAGCGTCAATGCGATTGCGGATGGTCTGGATCGCTTGCGTGACCGCCTTGGTTTTCAGGTCTGTCAGCGCGGAAGGCTTCATGGCGAGAGTCCACGTGTTGTTGGGACCTCCCGCGGGGGCGTCGTACTCGGGCAGCCGGTCCTGCACGATGCTGACCAGGTCGCCGCGTGCGCCCGGCAGTACGCCCTTTACTACGATGTGGTCAGGATTATTCTGCTCGTCGGGCTGCGTGATATCAGTGAAGTCGACCTTGCGATTGCGCAGCTGTTCCTTGAGAACTTCCACCGCGTTCTGCGCCACCACGTTGACCGCATCATTCACCTGAACCTGCAGGATCAGGTGGGTCCCGCCGCTTAAATCGAGGCCCAGGTGGATGTGATCGCTCACCGCCTCGAGCAATCCGTGTCCCGACAAACTCTTCGGAATGCCAAAGATCCCGAACAGGAAGAACAGCACAATGGCCACGATGACGCCGAGTTTTACGAGAAAATTCTTATTCATAAATAAATTCAGTGGTCAGTGATTAGTGGTCCGTGATCAGTAAATCAATCTTCAGTTTGACGAACTGACGGTGATCACTGGACACTGCCCACTATTTCGTCTTCACTTCGTCCTCGCCGGTGGTCACCTGCAGCACCGAGGCCTTGGTCACTTCCAACAGCAGATTGTTCGGAGGAACGCGCAGGTGAACGCAATCGTCCTTGAGCGCCATAATCGTGCCGCGCAGGCCCCCGGTCGTGGTGACCCGGTCGCCGGTTTTGAGCTGGTCCAGCATGGCCTGCCACTTTTTCTGGCGGCGCTGCTGGGGCAAAATCAACAGAAAATAAAAAATGGCGAAAATGAAGATGAGCGGCGCCATACCCAGCCACCCCATACCGCCTCCACCGCCGCCGAGCTGTACCGCCAGGAAACAATGCATATGAAATTATGAGCGTACGGATTCGCGAAAAACCGCCCGCGCCCAAGCAGCGCCGCGGGAAGCTTTTATTTCACCACGGAGTTTAGATCGACATCGGCCGGATTCTTCGGCTTCAGGCTTGATCCGGGGACCTTTTCCTATGGAGTTTCAGGCCTTGGTTTTGACCAGACACTCGAAAGAGAACGCGACTCTTCCCCAAGTGAAATAGAATGCCGCACCCGCCGCATAGTGTCAAGGTAGAAACTCAGGTTGTGGATCGTGTTCAAGACTTGCGCGAGCACTTCGTTGGAGGCATACAAGTGCCGGAGATAAGCCCGCGAGTACCGCTGGCACACGCGGCAACTGCAGTTGGCGTCGAGCGGTCCCGCATCCTGCGCGTAGCGCGCCTGCTTGATGGAAATTTTTCCTTCCGACGTGAACAAGAGCCCGTGGCGCGCCGCTCGCGTGGGTAGAACGCAGTCCATCATGTCCACGCCCAGGTTGGCGTACTCAACAATCTCTTCCGGAGTGCCCACCCCCATGAGATAACGCGGCCGATCCCGGGGAAGATGTTCCAGCGTCGATTCGACGATCTCGCGCGTGAGCTCGCGAGGCTCGCCAACGCTGAGCCCGCCAATGGCATAGCCCGGAAACCCGATCTCGAGAGTCCGCTCGGCCGATTCTTTCCGCAACTCGCGATCCATCGCCCCCTGCACAATGCCAAACAGAGCCTGCGTCGAATCAGAATACGTAGGGACGGGCGCATTCGTCCGTCCAAGGTTTTCGCGAGGTAGGTCCGTTCGTCCGTCGTTTGCAGGACGGACGAATGCGTCCGTCCCTACGTGGGCATCGCTTCCCCACGGCACTTCCTGCTTGTGGTCTTCAAAATATTTCTTGCTGCGCGCCGCCCACCGCGCCGTCATCTCCATCGAGGCGCGGGCGCGATTCCGATCCGCGGGAAACTCCGTGCACTCGTCAAACGCCATGATGATGTCCGCGCCCAGCCCGATCTGCGCCTCCATCGCGCTTTCGGGGCTGAAAAAATGCGACGAGCCATCGAGGTGCGACCGAAAAGTCACGCCCTCGTCGGTGACCTTTCGCAATTCTGAGAGGCTGAAGACCTGAAACCCGCCTGAGTCGGTAAGGATGGCGCGTCGCCAACTCATGAATCCATGCAGTCCTCCCATCCGCCGCACGGTGCCGACCCCGGGCCGCAGATAAAGATGGTAAGTGTTGCCGAGAATGATCTGCGCGCCCAGTTCCTCCAGCGTCTCCTGCGGAACCGCCTTCACCGACGCCACCGTTCCCACCGGCATAAAGACCGGAGTCTCAATCTCAGCGTGCGGCGTAAGCAGGCGTGCGGTGCGGGCTTTACCGTTCGTTTTGTCTATGTGGAATTGCAGCGACATCGTTGCGATTGTAGCAACCGCAAGCTCACGTAGCGGCGGACGCATTCGTCCGCCAGCCGGCAAATGAGATGGGAGCAGCGTAAGAGACTGTTCCCCCGGACGAATGCGTCCGGGGCTACGTAAGGCTCATGATGCAAGCACGAGAATTTCGGCTTTGATCTTCCCCTCGCTGATCACGAGGCGGCCAACCGTCACCGGCAACTTGAACCGCCGCGGCCCGGCGCTGCCCGGATTGAAGTACAGCACGCCGTTGCGCGTCTCCTGCTTCGGAACGTGGCTGTGTCCCGAGATCACCACATTGAATCCCGCCGCCTCCGGTTTCAAATCGAGTTGCGCCAAATCGTGCAGCACATAAATGGAGACGCCCCCAATCTCGACGATCTCGGTCTCGAGCAATCGGTGCGCCCAAGCCTCCTTGTCAACATTGCCGCGAATGGCAGCGACCGGTGCGACGTTTGCAAGCTCGGCGAGAATCTCAGCCGCGCCCACGTCTCCCGCGTGAATAATGTGCTGCGCGCCCTGCAGCGCGGCCAGCGCCTCCGGACGAAGCAGGCCGTGGGTATCGGAGATGACGCCGATTACGATGGAGTTCTCAGTTCTCAGATTTGGCGTTTGCCGCAAGGTCCTAGTTTCCGACGCGATTTCTACTTCCCTTTCATCTTCGCTTCAAACTTCCCTACACTGACCACAGCTCGCCCTACGGTTCCGCGCCCGATCTCCTGTACCTCGTCGCGCGCGGTCACGCGCAACAGATAAAAGCGTCCGTCAAACGATTCGAGCACGGCTTCGGCCCGAATGCGGGCGCCGATACCGCTGGCGGCGCGGTGTTCAATGTTGATCGAAGTTCCGACCGTGATCTCGTCGCCTTCGCAAAAAGGCTGCAGGGCACGGAACGCGGCAGTTTCCATCAGGCGGATCATGTCCGGCGTCGAGTACACTGGCGGCAATTCCGGATGGTGCGAGGTGAGCGTGTGCTCAAACTTGACCGTCTCCTCGGCATCGCCGCGCGCGCCAATCGGGATCTCTCTTGCCATCTATCGCCTCAAAAAGAAATGAGCCAACGATTTTATCGAATCATTGGCTCAAACTTGTGCTGCGAGCGGCCTCAACCGCCTCACATCTAGGCAACCGCTGCTGCGGTGCGACGCGCTTCGATCCCGTCCAGCGCCTTCCACAACAGGCGGGCAGCATTCTCCGCAGCGTTCAGAGCCGCATCCGCGTTCTCCGGATGCGCCGCTATCCGCTTTTCCAGTTGCTTGCGCCACACATTGGAGTGGTGTACATCGGCGGTCGCGTGCAGGGTAAAGTATCCGCAAGTTTTGTGATCGGCCCCATAAGTCTCGCGCAGGCCCCGTTCTTTTTCCCGCGCAATGCGCGGCACCTGCGACTCATAGGTATAGAAGGCCGCAAGCGCGTCCTCGACCGAGCCTTCGCTCGCTAACCGATGAAAATGATGGATCAGTTGCCGAACCTCCGGCACCGGAGTATGCCATTCCAGATTGCGAGTCGAGCCCATTCCTTCGGCGAAGTCGAGCCAGAGTTCCGAGTGCGGCACCGCGTCCCGCCCCGCCCGGCCTTCCACGCCTTTCTCGTCGCACATGTTAGCCAGCACTGCCTTGCGCAGTTCGCCTTCCTCCAGCCGTAGCCCAAGCGCCGCTAGATAAGAAGGAAACGCTTCCACGTGATGGAAATAATCCTGTGCATATTCGCGCAGGTCGTGCCGCGTCAACGTGCCTGCCGACCACGCCTTGTAAAACGGATGGCAAAGCAGGTCATATTTTGCGATGCGCGCATCCAGTTGCGAAAGAAATTCAGCGGTCTTCATGAATCCCCCTGGGAGTTTCGTCGGACAACCCAATATAAGGGCGAGGCAGCCCAGCGGCAAGTGATGGAGATCACCAGGTGCGCCAAGTTGCTAGAATGAAAGAAGAACAGGTCCAAGAAATTTTCTGGGGATCCCAACAGCACCCAATGCAGTTCACCGAACAGTTCGATGTAGTCGTGGTCGGCGCCGGACATGCCGGATGCGAAGCCGCAGTGGCCTCCGCGCGCATGGGCTTGAAGACGGCCCTTTATACGCTGAACGTCGATTTGATCGCCCAGATGTCCTGCAACCCGGCGGTCGGCGGCATCGCCAAGGGACATCTCGTGCGCGAGGTGGACGCGCTCGGCGGCATCATGGGCGAAATCACCGACGCGGTCGGCATTCAGTTTCGCCTGCTCAATACTTCGCGCGGCCCCGCGGTGTGGTCGCCACGCGCTCAGTGCGACAAGCAGGCCTACCGCCTTAAAATGCGCGAAGTGCTTGAGTCGCAGCCGAATCTCAAAATCAAGCAAGCGGAAGTAGCGGATCTGATCGTAGAAAGCTCTCAGCTCTCAGTTCCCAGTTCTCAGCAAGATCGAGAAGGTCACGACTTGGGTCGCACCGAACCGGAAATCGAGTCGAACGGTTTTGATTTTACTGAGAACCGAGAACTGAGAACTGAGAACTCCCTTCGCCGCGTTCTCGGCATTCGCCTTCGCGACGGCCGCACCGTGGGCGCACAGGCTGTCGTCATCACCACCGGAACGTTTCTCAATGGCCTGATCCACTGCGGCGAGCAGCAGTATCCCGCGGGACGTTCCGGAGAACCCAACGCGGTTCTGCTGGGCGAGGCGCTGAAGAAACTCGGCCTTCGCGGCTGCCGCCTCAAGACCGGCACTCCGCCGCGCCTCGACGGCCGCACCATCGACTGGTCGCGCTTTCCAGAGCAGCCCGGCGACATCGATCCCACTCCGTTCAGCTTTCGCACCAGGCGCGTAGCCCATCACGATTCGCAAGTGCCCTGCTACATTGCCTGGACCACTCCGGAAACCCACCGCATCATTCGCGAGAACGTACACCGCTCGCCCATGTACAGCGGGCAGATCCAGTCGATCGGCCCGCGCTACTGTCCCTCGATCGAAGACAAGATCGTTAAGTTTCCCGACAAGGAGACGCACCAGCTTTACCTGGAGCCGGAGGGGTTGAACACCCACGAAATCTACGTCAATGGCATGAGCACGTCGCTGCCGGTGGACGTGCAACTGGCAATCTTGAAGTCGATCCCCGGCCTTGAAACTGCCGACATGCTGCGCCCGGGCTATGCCATTGAATACGACTCCATCGATCCCACGGAACTGGAGCGCACACTCGAGACCCGCAAAATTGCCGGCTTGTTCCTCGGCGGCCAGATCAACGGAACCTCGGGCTACGAGGAAGCCGCGTGCCAGGGCTTGATGGCGGGCATCAACGCTGCCCTGCAGGTGAAGCGGCAGCCGCCGCTGATCCTGGACCGCACCGAAGCTTACACCGCGATCCTTATCGATGATCTGATTTCGAAGGGCACGAACGAGCCTTACCGCATGTTTACGTCACGCGCGGAGTTTCGCCTGCATCTGCGCATCGATAATGCCGACCGCCGCCTCACTCCCCACGGCCGCCGTGTAGGCTTGATTTCCGACTCTGCGTGGCAAGACTTCCAGTCGAAGCAGCAGCGCCTGCAAGCCATAAAGGCGCTGCTGGAGCGCACGCGGATCACGCCAGAGATTTTGGAAAAAGTTGATGCTGCAACCGTCGACCCTGCAACCATCGACCCGGCAACCAAAACTTGTCATCCCGAGCGAAGTGTGGCGAAGCCAGAGCTCCACAATTGTCATCCCGAGCGAAGTGAGCCGAAGGCGAACCAAAACACTTGTCATCCCGAGCGAAGTGAGGCGAAGCCGAACGCAGTCGAGGGACCTTGTGTTTTGCCGGCCGCTAATTATTCTTCAGCCCTCGGTCAAACGCTGGCGCAACTCATGAAGCGTCCCGAAGTCACAGTGGAGCAACTCGTTCCCGTCCTGCAGGAATTGGCGCCGCATTTTTTCTCCAGAAACTCGTCGCAGCCTTCGCTCCTTATTTCTTCGGAAGTCAGAAACGAACTCAAGTCGGTCGAGACCGAGATCAAATACGAAGGCTACCTCCTCCAGCAACAACGCGCGATGGAGCGCCTGAAGAAGGCCGAACAGCACTCGATTCCCGAATGGTTCGACTACCGCTCAGTCAGCGGGCTCTCTCGCGAAATGCAGGAAAAACTCACGCACGTCCGCCCGCGCACCATCGCCCAAGCCTCGCGCATTCCCGGCGTAACGCCCGCCGCAGTTTCGCTGGTGCACGTCTACATTGAAATCCAGGCGCGCCGCCGCGACCAGGCCGCCGCGCTCTAGGGCCGCGGCCGCTCGCCCGCTTCTTCCCTGGTCTGCAGTTGCTCCGCGATTTTCAGTTCGCTTTCGGCGTCGTCCTTCTTTCCCATTTCGCGGTAGGCTTGGCCAAGCAGGTGATGCGTAGTGGGATTGTTCGGGTCCATGGCCGCGGCCCTTTGCAGCGCGCGCACGGCCAAATCGAGCTCGCCTTTTTTCTCCAGCACTTTCCCCATGAGGATGTACGGCCCGGTCGAGGTCTTGTCGAGCCAGATGGAGCGCTGCAGCACCTGCTCCGCCTCTTCATATCTTTGCACCCGCGAATATGCATCACCCAGCTTGTAGTAGGTCGCCGCATTCGCCGGGTTCAAGGCTAGCTCTTTTTGAAATTCTGCGATCGCCTCCGGTATTCGTGACTTGAAGAGATACAACTCGCCCAGCAGAAAGTGCGCGAGCGGCAGCCTGGGATCCATCGCCACCGCCTTCTGCGCATATTCTTCCGCGATGGGATCGTAGTCCTGACGCAGCAACATTCGCGCCGTGAACAAATAACTGGCGGCAGAGTCGTTGGGCACGTCGAACATTTTCGCGAACGCCCTGCGCGCCTGATCGTAATTTTTCGTCTGGATGTAGCAGATGCCCAAAATGTAGGCCGCGTCCACATTCGCCCGCGAATACCACCCCTGAACTTTTTCCAGCAATGGAATCGCGTCGGCCGGATGGCCGCTGAGATAATCGGACAGGCCGAGCAGCTGGATCGCCTCGCTGTTCCCCGGATCGGCCGCGATCGCTTTTTTCAGATACTGGACGGCCATGGCAAAATCGCTTTTTTTGTAGTACGCGGCGCCCATCTCCAGGGCTAGCCCCTTTGCGTTCGGATCGCGAGTTTCAACGGCCTGTAACTGTGCGATCGCCTCATCGAATTTTCCCTGTTGCATCAACTTTCGCGCCTCCACAAAATCCGACGGCGAGCCGGAAGAAGCTGGCGACTGCACTCCCGGCGCCTCAGGCGGCGAAGTCTGCTGCGCGAATCCCCAGGCAGACAAGGCACCAAGAACCACCGCAAGGAATGTGAGCCGAGACATTAACAAGAATCCCTTCTTGTGGCGCATATCAAAAGATTAGAGCACAATCCGCGGGCTACGATCACCGTCAACAACCAACTGCGCCGCAGCCACCTTGCCGCTACAATGGCGTGAACATGATTGCCCATTTGCGCGGAAAACTGCTGGCCAAGCATCCCAACCAGGCCATTGTCGAGACGGCGGGCGTCGGATACGACGTGACCATCAGCGTTCCCACATTTTCCGATCTGCCGGAGGTCGGCGCTGAAATCGCGCTGCACATTCACACCCACGTGCGCGAAGACCAGATCGCACTCTACGGATTCTTGCGGCCTGCGGAGAAACTGCTGTTCGAAAAACTGATCACGGTGAGCGGTATCGGTCCCAAGCTGGGCATCACAATTCTGAGCGGCATGCCCGCCGACGAAATGGTAGGGGCGATTCGCGGCAACGACATCGCCCGCCTGACGCGCATTCCCGGTATCGGCAAAAAAACTGCCGAACGCATGGTGCTCGAACTGCGCGACAAACTGCCGCAGACGAGCACGGCTACAGTTCCAGCTGTTCCCAGCATGAACGCAACCGAAGAAGACGTGCTCTCCGCCTTGCTGAATCTAGGCTATCAGCGGGCGGCTGCCGAAAAGGCTCTGCTCGCTGCGACGAAGAATGGCAAGGGCGGTTCGTTCGATGCCTTGTTCCGCGACAGCCTGGCCGCGCTGTCGAAATAAGAAATCGCCTTCCTTCGTGCCCTTCGTGGTAGAAGTCTTTTGCTGCCTATTTTCCAATACAGAACGTGCTGAAAATCAGATTCAGAATATCGTCGGTAGTGGTCGCTCCGGTGATGGCGTCGAGGGGACGCAGCCCGTTGTAGAGATCGAGCAGCAGCATCTCGTGCGGAACTCTTGCGGCGACAGCATTCTTCGCCGCGTCCAGCGCAAGCAGCGAATCGTTGATCAATCCCTGATGCCGCACGTTAGTCAGGAAGCCGGACTCCGCCTGGCTTCCAGCTTCTCCGCCGATGTGTTGCAAAATGGCTGCTCGCAATTCAGGAATGCCCGCACCGGTAATCGCGGAAGTAAGAACGCGCTGGCCACTGCCCACTGACCACTGGCCACTGCCCCCAAGATCGCACTTGTTTCCCACCACGATCACCGGCCGGTACTCCGCCTGCCGGAGAAGTCCCACGTCCTCGGGCGTCGGCTCGCGTGACGCGTCCAGCACCACCAGCACCAGGTCCGCATCGGCTAGCGCTTCCATCGATTTGCGGACGCCAATCGACTCCGCCTCGTCGAACGCCTCGCGAATGCCCGCCGTATCGACCAGCTTCACCGGGATGCCGCCGATCGCTACCGTTTCGCTGACCAGGTCGCGCGTGGTACCCGGAGTCGCGGTGACAATCGCGCGCTCGCGCTCCACCAGGCAGTTAAACAAGCTAGACTTGCCTACGTTTGGCCGGCCTACAATCGCCAGCGTCAATCCTTCATGCACAATCTTTCCGTAAGCAAACGTGGCGTTGAGTTGTTCGAGCGGAGCACGCACGGCGCCGATGTGCGCGAGAATTGTCGCGTCAGGCATCACCGACACGTCGTCTTCAGCGAAATCAATCCCCGCTTCGAGCAACGCGATCAGCTCCACCAATTTCTTCTTGATCGGCTGTAAGCGGCGCGATAGCGCTCCTTCCAGTTGCTGCGCCGCCACCTTCGCCTGATACAGAGTCTGCGAGTCGATCAGGTCGCGCACCGCTTCAGCCTGCGTCAAGTCGATGCGCCCGTTGAGAAACGCGCGCATGGTGAACTCACCCGGCTCCGCCAGCCGCGCTCCAGCACTCACACAGAGCTCGACGACATGTCGCAGGACAACAGGCGATCCATGCGCCGAAATTTCAACAATGTCGTCAGTAGTGTAAGAGTGCGGCTTGGAAAAGTAAGTGACCACAACTTCGTCGATGCGCCGCTCGTGTGGCGCGGGCGCTCCCGCCCGCGAATTTGCGGAAGCAGCGGCTGTCATCCCGATCTGAGGCAAGCGGGCAGGAGTGCCCGCTCCACGCGGCTCCACTAGCTCCCCGAACACAGCCCGTCCCGGCTCGAGCTCGTGCTTCAACCGCAACATCGGCCCCGCAATCTCTATCGCCCGAGCTCCAGCCACCCGCACCACGCCGATCCCGCCACGTCCCGGAGGCGTGGCAATCGCCACGATTGTGTCATCGAGATTGAAACCAGCGTTCACGCGCCGATTGTAACGGGTAAACTGGTTGGCAGTCGTTGGTCGCTGTTCGTTAGCGGGGCCGAGATGGCATCCCGCTACCGACGAACGACTAACTGCAATCGATCGACAAAGAACGACGAACCAATTTTCAGGAGAATTCAAACTTGTCCGTAGCCGACGATCTCTTAGCCGCCAACGCCGTCTTCGCTCGTAATTTCGATCTCGGGGACCTGAAGGTGCAACCCCGCCGTCACGCCGCGGTCCTCGCCTGCATGGACTCGCGCATTCTCTTCGAGCATTGCCTCGGACTCCGGCCCGGCGACGCGCACATGATCCGCAACGCCGGCGGCATTGCCACCGAAGACGCCATCCGCTCGCTGATCGTTTCCCATCACCTGCTCGACACGCAGGAATTCATCATCATCAACCACACCGACTGCGGCTTGCTGAAGGTGAAGGAGTATGAACTGAGGGCAAAGCTCGCCGAAAAGATGGGCACCGTGGCCAGCGAGCCTGCCCGCTTCTACGCCTTCGATGACCTAGAGGCCAACGTGCGCGAACAGGTACGGAAGGTGAAGTCGCACCCATGGATCCCGAAACACATTCCAGTGCGTGGCTTCGTCTACGACGTGAAGACGGGAAGGCTCACAGAAATCAAGCCCTGACCGTCGCATGACTCGTGTGGCGCGGGCGCTCTCGCCCGCGTCTTTGCAATGAAAAGGAATGATCTGGGAATCTTAGCAGTGGGTGATCAGTATATACGCGACATCTGTTCCGCATGCCGGCTTTTCGCGCGGGCGGGGGCGCCCGCTCCACAGGTGGCTATCTCGCTACAACCTTTTCAATCTCCCCGCGCAACTCCGCATACGGCACTGCCCCCGGATGGTACCAGGCCACCTTCCCGGCCCGGTCCAGCAGCACCAGCGTGGGCGTAGTCGACGCGCCGTAAGTCTCGAAGTTGTATTTGCTGATCGGCACCGGCATGTCCGTCAGCCCGGAATAAAAGCGATGCCGCACGGCATCGATATATCGCAGTTCATCGCTCGGCGAAGCGTGCTCGATCTGCGCCGTGTAACCGTAAAGGCGCGTCGGCCCGATCACCTGCAATCCCTTGCCGGAAAATTCCGAGCGCAGCTGCGTGATGATGGGCGCCTCGGCCTTGCAGTCAGCGCACCAGTGCGCCCAGAAGAACAGCAGCACCGGCGAACCTTTTAGCTGCGCGGGCGCCGGCATCTTCGCGCCCAAAGACTCGTCGGACTTCAACGCTGGCGCGAGCCTTCCTTGAAACGACAGCAGGTTCAGGTTCTTCTGCAGACGATCGTGAATCGAAGTGCTGCCATAGGTTCGAAGCGCGGCTTGCAGCAGCGCGACCGCCTGCGTCCGCTGCCCGCGCTGGGCCAGCACTTGCGACTGTACTTCCAGCGCCGCCCCCAGCGCGATGGGCAAGTGCGCATCGGCGTCGAGAGAGCGTTGTTTCAGTTGCTCCAGCACCAGCGCCTTCGTCTGCTTGGCGTACGCGGCCGCCTGCTCGTATTGGCCTTGGTCTAATGCGGCGCGCCCCAGCCACGAGTACGCCTCAGCATACTCGGCGTCGGCTCCGCGCTGGCCGCGATAAGAATCAAGGGCTGATTCGGCGGCAGAGAAATTATTTTGCGCCAGGGCATAGCGTACCGTATCGACAATGCCGCCCCACGCCGACGCGGTAAATAGAAGGCCAACCAGTAGAGCTCGAAAACGCATATGTAGATGATGATGGGTTTGCGGAAAGGTAGCAAGTAATCCCGTCGCGGCGCCGCTCGACCCGAACATAACATCCTGCCTGTCAATGGTTTATAAAGCCCCTACACGAAAACATGTAGCTATTTTGGGGCACTTTTAATACAATCGGCTTGCGTTTGACTTTAGAGTTCCTTCGCAGTACAAGCATCTCCGCTTAACCCAGCGCGTGACCTGCCTGCAGAAGACCCGAAAAGTTTCAGCGCTACATCAAAGAAAAAGGAAATTGCAACATCATGGAAACAGGAACAGTGAAGTGGTTTAACGACGCCAAGGGCTACGGTTTCATCAGCCGCCAGAATGGCGAGGATGTCTTCGTACATTTCTCCGCCATTCAGGCTAGTGGCTTCCGCAGTCTGCAGGAAGGTCAGCAAGTACAATTTGACGTGGTCAAGGGCCCCAAGGGCTGGCAAGCTGAGAACGTCAAGGGCGTCTAATTCCGCTTCCCCGCGACAATTCGACAATGAGGGCGGCTCGTGATGGCCGCCCTTAGTTTTTGCCGCAACAATTTTTTCCTTCCGCAAAACTCTTCTCAGAAGCTTTCTTGAACCGAAGCTACTGTTGCATATCGCGCAGCAGCACCACATCGGAGTCGGTGTGCCCGCGGACCAGCGCCAGCCTGCCGCCATCCGGCGACCAGTGATAGTCCCAAATGTGCTCATCCTTGAACGACGTCAGCCGCTTGCCGGCCGAACCCTCGAGCGACTGCTGCCACAAGTTGTCGGTGCCGTTTTCGCGAACCGGATAGACAACGGATTTGCCATCCCGCGTGAAGCGGGCGAAGTAGCCGATGCGTTCGCGCTCAAACCTCATGGTCCTGCGAACTTGACCTGTACTCGAATCCAGCAGCACGAGTTTTTCTTCGTGCCCGTTGGCGTGGTCGATCGTAGAAAATACGATCGTGCTGCCGTCCGGAGAGATGTCGAAGAGACCGGACAGATCCATGTCAGTAACTTTCTGCGGCGTGCCGCCGTCGATCGGCACCTTCATCATCCGGCCGGCGCTGTTATCCCTGTAGTAGACCCAGCGCGAATCGGGAGAACAGACGGGATAGTTGTCCTGCTTGCCGCTCGACAGTTGCCTGAGATTTCCTCCGCCTGCATCGGCGCGCCATACGCTCTGACCACCTTTGCCTCCAATCAAGCCGGAAAGAAAAACGACATAACGGCCATCGGAACACTCCCATGGATCGCCGGTGATTGAATCCTCCTGGGTAACGAATGCTCCTTTAGCTCCGGTGTCTGGGTTCACCCAATGGAGACTGTTGTCGGTGTCGTCGATCAATCGTCCATCGTGGGTCCAGGTGAAACTCGTGAAGTTCACGACCGAACTGACTGGCCGCAGGTCAGCAGTGGCGCTCGTGGCCGACATGACCGACAAATTCCATCGCCCTTCGCTCAGCACCGTGGCCAGCACTTGACCGTTTGCGGCCAGGCTCAGATCGGAATAGTTGTTGGTGTCGCGCGTGACGCGGCTGACTTTCCCATCGGGATAGGAGACAGACACGATCTGAGAGCGGGTGTAGTTTGTGGAGCGGTCACTATCGAGAGCGAGCAAACTCTTACCATCGGGCATCCACGTGGGCAAATTTAACGCGTCGGAAGAACTCAAGATCAGGCGCTGCTGCCCGGTATTGGCGTCGACCGCGACGAGTCCCGTGAGGGCGTCCCCCGGTTGATTCACCGCACACAGAATCGTCTTGCCATCGGGCGACCAATCGGGGCCGAGCAGACGCTGGCCCATGGCGCCGCTGGTGAGCACGGTCTCCACATTCTGGTCGAGCGAGCGCACGATCAACTGGTACTTGCCTTCCTGCGGATTGTCGTAGCGCATGAAAGCAACCTTGCGGCCATCCGGAGAGGTCGTGATGTTGCTGTCAACGTCCTCCGCCAACTTCTGCGGCGTGCCGCCCAGCAGCGCCGAGCGGTACAGGAACTTCAGTTCGGGGCTCCCGGGATCGCTGCGCACAAAATAAAAATAATTGCCGTCGGGAGAAAATCTCAGGCCGCCGTAGTAGACATCGGCGGGAGGCTGCACCTGCGTGATGCTGTTGGTGGGGACATTGCGCAGCGATAAGCTGGCCAGGCCGTTGTCGCGCACCAGGCTCAAAATGTACTTGCCGTCGGGCGAGAGCGCCGCAGAGACCACGTTGCCTTCTTCAGTGACGCGGCTGACCGAGAAATTGCGGAATGGCAGGCTACCATGGCGCGCCAGCAGTGAGTAAATTCCAAAGATTGCGGCCGCCAGCAGGACCAGTCCTAGTAGAACCATCGCGCCGGTGCCGACTTTGTGACGCCCCGCGGCGGCGACTACCGCAGAGGAGGAGCCCGATGTGGACGACGCGGACGCTGCCGCAACTTGAACGGACACCGCAGGATTGGTGGGCGCTGCTGCACTTTTCTTTCCCGACTCGACATCGCGCTTCAGGCGTTTCAGGTCGCCGCGCAAATCGGCGGCGGACTGGTAGCGCAGGTCACGATCTTTTTCCAGAAGCTTCTCGATGATTTCTTGCAGTTTGAGCGGCAGCGCCGAGTTCAACTGCAGCGCAGGAATCGGGTCGAGTTGAAGAATGGCGTGAAATATAACCGCCGACGTGGCTCCCGCAAACGGCAACTTGCCCGTCGCCATCTGATAGACGACCGTGCCCAGAGAGAAGAGATCGGAGCGCGTGTCGAGATCTTCGCCGCGAGCCTGCTCGGGGGACATGTACGCGATGGTGCCCACGGTTGCGCCCGGACTAGTGAGATGCGCCGGCGGTGGCGAATCCAACGTCGTTCCAATTGTCTCCATCTGTACTTCGGGACGGGTCAGTTTGGCCAGCCCGAAATCAAGCACCTTCACCTGGCCGCGCTGCGAAAGAAAAATATTGGCCGGCTTGATGTCGCGATGGATGATGCCCTTAGCGTGGGCGGCGTCGAGCGCGTCGGCAAGTTGGATGGCGATGTCAAGCAGGCGGTCGACAGGCAGTGGGCCGGAGCGCAGCTTCTGATCGAGGTTCTGCCCTTCGAGCAGTTCCATCGCGATGAACGATGGCGCGTTTTCGCCTTCGCCTTTTTCGACTGCGTAGATGGTGCAGATGTTGGGGTGGTTCAGCGCCGATGCGGTGCGCGCCTCCAGCAGAAATCGATCGAGCGCGTTTTGATCGCGCGACAATTGCGGCGGCAGGAACTTCAAGGCAACTTTGCGCCCGAGGGACAAGTCTTCCGCCTCGTACACGATGCCCATGCCACCGCTGCCCAACTGGCCAGTGATGCGGTAATGCGAGATGGTCTGATTGATCATCGTCAATTCAAAGGTGGGAAACGGAGTTCAATCTTAGGTAGGGAGGGGCCACGCCGTCAACGCGTGATGGGGCAATGTTCCTGCAGGAACACTGTGCAAAAGCATTATTTTTCGAGCGGCAAGTGATTGATTTTGCTGGAGCGGAATTGTCCGCGCTTGTAGATGCAGGGACTTAGGCTGTGGAAGAAATGTCTACTTTCGAGTACGTCCAATAGCTACCAAAGTGGGCTTGACTGAAGTCGCAATTGCCCGGTTTACTTCGACGGCAGGGAATGGTTCTGTTCATGCTCCAGGCGGTCGACCATTTCTTTGGGCAGTCCGTGCAGCAGTTCCAGAAAAGCCGCGTTAGTCCAGCCGAAGCCGACCACATTCATTTCGTAGCCGAGTTCCACGTGGGCTTCTGACGATCGTGACACGACGTTGTATTTCTCGCGGATGTTGCCGTCGCGGCGGAAATTTTCGGCGACCGTCGAGAGGAATTCGTACGAAACATGATCGGCGTCAGCGTTGAAGCCATAGCGGCGCAGGCCCTCGATCGCCAGCATTTCAATGTTTCCCCATCCGTAGGGCAAGTCCCACTGTGCGCCGGATTCGAAGGTGCTCATGGGAAGTCCTCCGGGGCGGTCAAAGATTTTCAGGTTGCCGGCAACGGCCTTGGCCTGTTCCGGCGTCGCCAGCCCGGCCCACAGCGGATAGAATGTGGAAGCATAGCGATAATCCGACATGCGGCCTGCCTGAAAGTTGTAATCGAAAAACAGTCCCTGTTCCTGGTTCCACAGGTAGCGCGAGATCAGTTGCTTGCGCGCCTCGGCGCGCTGATTCCATTTCCTGGCGTCGTCGGCATGGCCCAGCCACGAACTGATCTGCTCCAGATCTTTTTCTGTTTTGTAGAGCAGGCTGTTCAGGCAGACGGGGGCATAGTGATGCGTGGCCGCGCCGAAGGGCCCGAAGCGGAAGCTCACGTCGAATCCGGATTCGCGCATGGAGCGGTCGCCCTTGTAATAATCTGCGCTCAGCTTGAACTCTTTGGCTTTCTCGCAGCCCGCGCGGGCCATGGTCATGGAGACGTCGCACACCTGTAGCGTGTAGGGCGCACCGGCAACCGGCTGAGCCGAGCCCGAATTCGTTTCGACCACGTAGTCGCCGGCCTCGACCGGATGGAGAAAGAAATACTGAGCGACTTTGCGGTAAAAACCGCTTTCATCCTGCACAGCTTCGGCTGGAGGTCCATCGCCAAAATCGTAATAACGCGACAGCCCGGTCTCCCCGGCCAGGTGGGGATCGCGGGTCCACATGCCGTAGTCTTTGTCGAGGTCGGCGTAGGCGCGCTCCAGCCACGCACGATCTTCCGCGCGATCATCGGGAGATTTATTCTTTTTGGCTTGCTGCATTGCACGATAGACGTCGACAAACATGGAACTCACGAATGGAGGCTGCGACCGCGTCAGATAATAGGTGCGATTGGCGTTGAGCATGGCGCCGTAGTGCTCGATCTCGAAGAAAAAATTGTTGACCATGCCCCGAGCTAGCTCTATGCGTCCGGCGCGCAGCAAGCCACGAATGATGAAATAGCTGTCCCAGCCATACATCTCGTTGAAGCGCCCGCCGGGCACAACGTACTTGTCGGGAAGATAAAGCAGCCCGTGAGGCTGAATCTTTCCCGTGTCGATTTCACCCAGGCGATGAATCTCGAGCGGCAAATGTTCCACGCGGACGTTGCAGTCGGCGGCCAGTTTGTGAACGGCGGCGGGCTCGGCGACTTCCGCCGGCAGATACAGCACGGGCGCCACTTTGATCTTGGGATCGACCACGCTCACACATTCTGTCATGGAGCGAGTCAGCGTGCTCCAGGCGGAGTCGATGTAAGTAAGAATCGGCTTCAGCCCCTGAGCAGCCGGAGAAGCCGTCTGCGGCGCGGCGGACTGCGCTTGCGCCGTCGCGCCAATCACCATGAACAAACTCAGGAGCAAACTCAGGCGACGAATCATGGAGGTGAGGAAGCTGCGAGATCGGCAAGAAACTGGAATGCGCATGGTGTGTGAAAGCCTCGCCATAATAAACGCGTCGCGCGCAGGCGCAAAACTTATTTGGACGAGCCCCCGTCACTGCGGTTTTGGTTTATTCTACGTAGTTTGCCGTTTCAACTGAGGGGGCGCAAGTGAACCGAACGCACGCAGTCCTTCGTCTGGCAGCGTGTTTTGCTGCGATTTTGGCCACAACCGCAAGCTGGTCACAGATTCCGGAGAATACATACCAGGATTTGCATTGGCGCATGATCGGGCCGTTTCGTGGCGGTCGCACACGCGCCGCCGCGGGCGTGCCCAGCCAGCCCAATGTTTTTTATATCGGCCAGGTTAACGGCGGTGTATGGAAATCCGACGACTACGGCCGCACGTGGAATCCAATCTTCGATCATGAATCGACGCAATCGATCGGGGCGATCGCGGTGGCGCCCTCCGACCCCAACATCATTTACGTCAGCAGCGGCGAGGGATTGCATCGGCCTGATTTGTCGGTGGGCAATGGCATGTACAAATCCACCGACGCGGGCCAAACATGGACCCATCTCGCAGGCCTGCGCGACGGACAGCAGATTCCCGCGCTCGCGATCGATCCTCGCGATCCGAACCGAGTGTTTGCCGCAGTTCTTGGCCATCCCTACGGGCCAAGCGAAGAACGCGGCATCTATCGCTCGACCGACGGCGGTCAAAACTGGCAACGCGTGATTTCGAAGGATGAAAATACGGGGGGCTCCGCTGTGGAGATCGATCCCGCAAACCCCGATGTGGTTTATGCCTCGATGTGGGAGGCGCGCGAAGGCCCATGGGAAGATGGCAACGAATTCAATGGAAGCGGGGGCGGGCTGTTCAAATCCACTGACGGCGGAGGCACATGGCATCAGCTGACTAACGGCTTGCCGAAAGATTTGTCGCAAATCTACGTAGCGATCGCTCCCAGCAATCCGCACCGTTTGTACGCGACTCTTGCGACTGCTTCGGGGAAACTCGGCGTCTACCGCTCCGACGATGCCGGCGATTCCTGGACGCAGATCACTACCGACCCGCGCCCGTCGGGCCGCATCGGCGGCGGCGATCTCTCCATTCCAAAAGTTGATCCCAAGAATCCTGACCTTCTCTACGTGGTCAGCACGGTGACCATGCGCTCGGCCGACGGCGGCAAGACATGGTCAGGATTTCGCGGCGCGCCCGGCGGCGACGATTACCAGAATCTTTGGATCAATCCCAACAACGGCAACATTATTCTGATTGTTAGCGATCAGGGCGCCATCATCACGGTGAACGCGGGCGCGAGTTGGAGTTCCTGGTACAACCAGCCCACGGCGCAGTTCTACCACGCAATTACTACGAACACTTTTCCGTACCAGGTGTGCGGAGGGCAACAGGAGAGCGGATCGGCATGCACGCTGAGCCGCGGCAACGATGGAGCGATTACGTTTCGCGACTGGCATCCAGTGGGCGTGATTGAGTACGGCTACGTTGCCCCCGACCCGCTGGACCCGGACGTGATTTACGGCGGTGGCAGGACGGAGGTTTCGAAATTCCATTTTTCGACGGGGCAAGTGCAAAATGTTACGCCCATCCCGCTGCGCAGCCCGAAGTACCGCACCGATCGCACCGAACCGCTGATCTTTTCTCCGGTGGATCCGCACGTTCTTTATTTCGCAAGCAACGTGCTTTTCAAAACCACCGACGGCGGCAATAACTGGCAAACCATCAGCCCGGATTTGACGCGGGAGAATCCGGGCGTGCCTGGGAGCGTGGGAACGCTTGTCCCCAAAGGCGCCGACAAATCACGCGGCGTCATTTATGCGCTCGCGCCGTCCTTCAAATCCACGAGCACTCTGTGGGCCGGAACCGACGACGGCCAGCTGTGGATCACGCGTGATGGCGGAAAGAATTGGGCGAACATCACGCCTGGAGAAGTGACTGCGTGGAGCAAGGTGACGCAAATCTCCGCCTCGCACTTTGACGAGAACACCGCGTACGCCTCAGTGAGCCGGTTCCGCATCAACGATGATCATCCTTACATCTATCGAACCCACGATGGAGGAAAAAGCTGGAGCTTGATTACCGTGGGGCTGCCGGACTTCGGTCCTGTCGACACCGTGCGCGAAGACCCCGTTCGCAAAGGCTTGCTGTTCGCTGGAACGGAAAACTCGGTTTGGGTTTCGTTCGATGACGGCGACCACTGGCAGTCTCTGCAGCTGAATCTGCCGCACACTTCCATGCGCGATTTATGGATCCATGAAAACGATTTGATCGTGGCCACGCACGGGCGTTCGTTCTGGATTCTCGACGACATCGCGCCGCTGCGCGAGGCCTCGGCTGAGATTTCGAAAGC
>DASSRO010000206.1:0-16583 GCA_035701745.1 Candidatus Sulfotelmatobacter sp.
TGCGGCAATGGTCTTGAACAAAGTGCTTTTCCTAAACGTCTCGCCCCCAGAGAACACTGGCAGGCTAGTAGGTATAAAAGCCGGAACCTCTACCGTCGTGGGGATAGATGTCGGCAGAAAGCCACTGTGAACTATCGTGCAAAGAAGCAGAATAACCCGTGCGGATGGGAAACGGCACCAGCACCGAAAGTCTGGTGGGAGCCATTCCGCTTAGGCACCCTGAACTCGGAGCGTCGGTCGCCAATCCGTTCGCGAAAAGTTGGTTTTCGGATTCCGGCGCTTACACGAGGGAGCAGCGAGGGAGCAATAATTGTTCCCGCCTGTTTCCATGCGGTTCTGGAGCTATCCACGAAAGATTGTAACTTCCTGAAAATGCAAGTAGTTGCTACTTTCGAATCCTATAGCGCCCACCATCTTTTCAGCGGGTTGGCGGGATTGCGCTTTGGTTTGCGCTCGGTCAGCATGAAGAGCTAGTTCGCCCACCTCCAGGCTCGCCGCGTTTATTCCATCCGTGACCGCATCGCCGTAGTCGATATGAATGGTGGCGATAGCCGCATCATTTTCTGCTGTACTGCGACTGGAGTCGTCCAGCCACGAGGTCACGTCTGCGGAATGCGTGCGTGCCGGCTGCCAGTTTTGAGAACTTCCAACGCGCGTACCAGCCACGCGCGTGCCGGCATAGAAAAGGGCAAGCCGCGGTGGAACTCGCAAACGGCAAATCCCTGCTCGCTGAATTGACTCGCCGGCTTCAACAGCTTGAGACATGCGACTAAATTCTCCGGAGAAAAAACGTCTCGCGGAATTCCTGTCTTGCATTTACGGGGGCGTATTTTTCTATCTTAACGCCGTGGGCTATCATCGTGATTCAGGGTGTTCGCCAAAGAGAGGTGGCAAATGGCGTACCCAAGTGGAATACGCGAAGATAGAGATTCTGGCTCGTGGCTGGGGCGTGTGCTTGGCTTAGCGCACGGTGGGGTTTGTCTCCTGCTCTTCTTTGTGATGCAAGCCTGCCACAAGACTGGCCAGCCTGAACCTGTGAAAACCCTTACTCTCATGGATCAAACATGGGTGAGCAGGGACTACCAGCGGCGCCTTAACGGAGAACTAGCGCAGTTCACGCGGCAGACTGGAATTCGGGTGGAGTTCCTTCCTGGACCCGAGACGACCACGGAGCAACTGGCAACCTATCGCAAACTTCTGGGGAGCGGAGCAAAAGTACCAGATGTTTACGGCATCGATGTGATCTGGCCTGGAATTCTCGCCGACAATCTTCTCGACCTGAGGGCTTATATTCCGGAGCAGGAAATCCAGGCGCACTTTCCGGAGCTCATTGCGGCCAACACGGTGAACGGCCGGCTGGTAGCCCTGCCGGCTAACTTGAACGAAGGGATGCTGTTTTACCGGGTGGATCTGCTGCGAAAATACGGGTATCGAGCGCCGCCAAAGACATGGGAAGAGCTCGAAGTCATGGCGAGGCGGATTCAGTGGGGCGAGCGGGCGAGCGGGAACAAAGATTTTTGGGGTTTCGTTTGGGAGGGAGCCCCTTCCGAGGCGCTGACTTGCAACGCGCTGGAATGGCAGGTGTCGGAGGGCGGGGGGACAATACTCGACGAGAGCGGCAAGGTCACGGTAAACAACCCGAAGAGCGTGCATGCGTGGGAGAGAGCGGCGAGTTGGGTAGGGTCCATTTCACCGCCGGGAGTGGTGGTATTTAAAGAATGGGATGCTGGGAACATGTGGCAAGCGGGAAAAGCGGCGTTCCTGCGGAGCTGGGCCAGTGAGTATATCGCGGATCGCGGCCCGACCTGTTTAATAAGAGAGCGATTTGACATCGCTCCCCTTCCGGGCGAGGCGAGGAGGGCGGCAACTTTTGGAGGATCTGGATTCGGGGTGTCGCGGTATTCGCTGCATCCACGCGAGGCAGCGATGCTGGTTCGTTATCTGGCGGGCCGCGAGGAGCAGGTCACGAGATGCCGGAATACGACTGACGCGCCAACCATAACGCAGCTCTACAATGACCCGGAGCTGCTGCCGACCAATCCACAGTTTCCGCGGGTTCTAGAGGTATTTCGTAAGGGGATAGTGTTGCGGCCGTCCACCGCGGCGGGAAAGATGTATCCAGAGGTCTCGCGCGCCTACTGGGAAGCGGTGCATGCGGTTCTCACCGGGGAAAAAACCGCACCCCAAGCGGCACACGAATTGCAAGACGAACTGGAAGAAATGCTACAGGCACCCGCCGTTCGCGCCGGTTCGGGATCCGAAAAGACCGCCGCGCACCGATAGAGTGATCGGATGTCACAGCTGATCGCTATACGAATTTCAACATGGAAACGGACGCGACCAACGGTCACCAAGCAACGCGCGGCGGGTTGCGAAGCCTGTTTCGCCCAAGAGCGGTGACCATTCGCTTGCGCCTGATCGCATGCTTCATATTGATCGTTTTTTTCATTATTGCTGCGGATGGAGTAGCGGTATGGCAATTCTGGCAAATCGAGGCTTTAGCGCAGCGAGTAAGTAAGACGGATCAGATATCTGACGCCGTTGCCCGCGTTCACCTCGACGTCTATAGCTTCCAGAATAGGATGGCTGCACTGGCCAGCAGTCATGACAGCCGCGAATTTTTCAGCGAAGCGGCCGCGATCCGCCGCTCGTTTCTGGAGCGCGTCGACCGTACCGAGCAGATGCTCAGGGCAACCCCCGACATTGAGCAGGACGCACACATATCCGAGGCACTGGAAAGCCTGCGAGTGTTACTGCGTTCGCAACTCGATACGGAAGTCCAACTGGCGACCGCGGGTGAATGGGACGCCGTTCAGCTGCGGGCGGCTATCGAGATCCCAGCCCTGATCCAGTTCAGTTCATCGCTGGTGGAGAGAGTCGACGAAGAAGCACAACAGCAGCGAACAAGAGCGATCGAAGACGCACAGAGGGCCCGCCGACGCCTTTACATAATCGTGCCGACTGCGGCTTTTCTGACATTGCTCGCAGCCACCGCGCTTGGGTGGTACGTCACTCGGACGATTACCGGTCCGCTTTCTGTTCTTACTGCGTGCGCCGAGGCCCTCGCCCAAGGCGAATTTCAGCACAAAGTCCATTTGCGAGGAAATAATGAGCTGGCCGTGCTGGGGAAGACCTTTAATTATGCGTCCCAGCAGCTGCAGAGCCTCTATGAGGACCTGCGGCGGAGTGAACGAGAGCTTCGGGATGTCATCGAAGCAATGCCTACGATGGTGTGGATCGCCGGGACCGACGGATCGAATGAGTTCGGGAATCGCCGCTGGCAGGAATATACGGGTATGACGCAGGAGAGTACGGTCGGCAAAGGTTGGCAAGACGCCGTTCACCCCACAGACCTGAAACGACACTGGGAGAAATGGTGCGCATCGCTGGCGAGTGGGGAGCTTTTCGAAAACGAAGTTCGCTATCGGCGAGCAGCGGACGGCCAATACCGTTGGTTTTTGTCTCGTGCGGTTCCGCTACGAAATGAACATGGGAAAATCCTCAAGTGGTACGGTGTTTCCACCGATATCGACGATCGCAAGCGCGCTGAACAAGAGCGCGAGCAACTAAGGGCGGACCTCGCGCACGTGAACCGGGTCAGCATGTTGGGAGAGCTGGCGGCCTCAGTGTCCCACGAGCTGAAACAGCCGATCGCCGCGGCGATAACCAACGCGAAGACCTGCATGCGATGGCTTGAGCGCGACCAGCCGGATGTGGATGAAGCGCGCAACGCAACAAGCAGAATCGTGGATGACGGGACTCGCGCAACCGAGATCATTAATCGCTTGCGTTCGCTGTACAGGAAGTCTGTTCCACAACGTGAGCTGGTCCAGGTGAATGAAATCATCCGCGAAATGGTCGACCTGCTGCGAGCTGAGGCCAACCAGTATGCGATCTCGATACGCATTGACCTGGCTCTCGGTCTTCCAAAGGCGGGAGCAGATCGGGTGCAACTGCAGCAGGTATTCATGAACCTGATGCTCAACGCCATCGAGGCGATGAAGGAAACCGGTGGCGTTCTTACAGTCAAGACGCAACTGAACGAGAATGGTCAACTGCTGATCTCGGTCAGCGATACCGGCGTGGGGCTACCGAAAGAAAAAATGGATCAGATCTTTGATGCGTTCGTTACGACCAAATCTCAAGGCAGCGGCATGGGTCTATCAATCAGCCGCTCCATTGTGGAATCGCACGGAGGCCGATTATGGGCGACGGCGAATAACGGGCGGGGCGCAACATTTCATTTTACTTTGCCGACCGCCCGCGAAGGGCAGCCAATGACTGCAACTGAAAGGTGATTCGGTATCCCCGGGCTGCTCGTCGAGATAGGAGTCGAAACCAGGGGAAACAAAAAAGGGCGGGCCGCCGGCCCGCCCCAAAAGCGAGCAGTTCAGCGCCGACTTCCGACGAGCTCGGCGTGGCTGGATCGCCTGGATTTCACCACCCCGTGCGGATCCAGCACAAACTTCTTCGCCACGCCGTGATCAAAATCCCGGTAGCCTTGGGGCGCGTCGTCAAGGGTCAGGACCGTGGCATTCACGGCTTTTGCGATGGCGACCCGGTCGTGCAAGATGGCCATCATAAGCTGCCGGTTATAGCGAAGAACGGGACATTGGCCCGTACCGAAGCTGTGGGACTTGGCCCAGCCGAGGCCGATCCGCAAACCCAGAACGCCATGCTTTGCATTCGCATCTTGGGCTCCAGGATCGTCGGTGACATATAAGCCGGGGATGCCGATTGCGCCTCCGGCGCGAGTCACCTCCATTAACGAGTTCAGGACAATAGCGGGTTGCTCGGTGCCGGCCTGCTCGCCCTGCCCCTTGGCCTCGAAACCGACGCAGTCCACCGCGGAATCCACTTCCGGAATGCCGAGGATCTGCGCGATTCGCTCCCCCAGCGGAATCCTCTCGCGCAAGTCGACGGTCTCACATCCGAAGCTGCGGGCCTGGGCGAGGCGTTCCGGAATCATATCGCCGACAATAACGACGGCGGCGCCTAGTAGCTGGCAGGCGGCCGCGCAGGCAAGGCCAACGGGACCGGCGCCGGCCACGTATACGGTCGATCCGGTGGTCACTCCCGCTTTGACGGCACCGTCGTAGCCAGTCGGAAAGATATCGGTGAGCAGAGCAAGGTCTTCGATCTTTTCCAGCGCGCGCTCCTTGTCGGGAAACTTGAGCAAATTGAAATCGGCGTAGGGAGCCATCACATATTCGGCCTGGCCGCCGATCCATCCGCCCATGTCGACGTATCCGAAAGCGGCGCCCGCCCGATCGCCGTTCACGTTCAGGCAGATGCCGGTTTTTCCATCCCTGCAATTACGGCAGCGGCCACAGGCGATGTTGAAAGGAACCGAGACCAGGTCGCCGACCTGAAGGAACTCCACGTCCCGGCCCTTTTCGATGATTTCGCCGGTGATCTCGTGACCCAGCACCATGCCTGGAGGAGCAGTCGTTCGACCGCGGACCATGTGCTGGTCACTACCGCAAATATTGGTGCTCACTACTTTGAGAATTACGCCGTGGTCGCACTTGCGCGATCCCAGCGATAGCTTTGGAAAGTCGATGGACTGGACTTCCACTTTGCCCGGCCCGAGGTATACAACTCCACGATTGCTTGCCATATGATCTCCTTCTTCTGTTCGACCCAACACTTGTTCGTCCTAGAATGCATCAGCGCCGGCTTGCGCCACGCTGTGGTCTTGCTCTCCCGAGCCGCCGCTTACACCCACGGCGCCGACGACTTTTCCGCCTCGCTTCAGCGGAATGCCTCCGGCAAAGATCATGACGCGACCATGATTGGAGGCATGAATACCGAAAAACTGCCCGCCCGATTGGGAATGTTGGGCAAGATCTTTGGTCGCAATATCGAAGGCGCGGGAGGTGAATGCCTTGTTGATCGAGATGTCGATGCTGCCGAGCCAGGCGCCGTCCATGCGGACGTGGGAAACAAGATTGCCGCCTTCGTCGACGACGGCGATATTCATCGGCTGTTTGATTTCGACCGCCTTCTTTTCGGCGGCTGCAATGATCTTGCGTGCTTCTTCCAGTGTCATGGTTATGTTTCCTTCAGAGCGATACGGTGCAATCGAAGCGCCAGAGCGAGAGTGCGCGACGAATCCGCCATCAGGCGGTGGTCAAGACATCCAGCTTCAACGCCCGTGCTACGCCATCGCCATAGGCAGGATCGGCTTTTCTGCAGTTGGCAACGTGGCGCTCCAGGACTGCCTGAGTTGCGCCGGTAATGGCACGCGCGGTGTTGGCGAAGAGCAACTGCTTTTGCTCAGCGGTCATTTTGCGGAAGAGGTTGCCAGGCTGCTCCCAGTGGTCTTCCTCTAAGCGGTGGTCATAGTGATTGGCGTCGCCTTCGAGCGCGAGAGGGGGTTCAGCGTATTCCGGTTGGTTGTCCCACAAGCTCTGACTGTTGGGGTTGTAGCTGGTCGTCGCTCCCAGGTTTCCATCGGTGCGCATCTTGCCATCGCGGTGATAGGAGTGAAATGGACATTGCGGAGCATTCACAGGGATGTGATTGAAGTTGATGCCCAGGCGGTATCGCTGCGTATCTCCGTAAGAGAACAGGCGGCCCTGGAGCATCTTGTCAGGAGAGAAGCCGATTCCGGGAACCACATTCGCCGGGGAGAAGGCGGATTGCTCCACCTCAGCGAAGTAGTTTTCCGGATAACGATTGAGCTCCATCACGCCGACTTCGATGAGAGGGTAGTCAGCCTTGGGCCAGACTTTGGTCAAATCAAAAGGATTGTGCTTGTGTGTCGCGGCCTGCTCCTCTGTCATGGCCTGGATGAAGAGCGTCCAACGGGGGAAGTCTCTCCGTTCGATTGCGTCGAAAAGATCCCGGCCATTGCTCTCGCGATCATTTGCCACAACCGCGGCGGCAGCTTCGTCCGTAAGATTTTGAATACCCTGTTGTGTGCGGAAGTGGAACTTCACCCAGGTGCGCTGGTTCTCGGCGTTGACCATCGAGAAGGTGTGGCTTCCGAAGCCATGCATATGCCGAAAGGATTTTGGAATTCCGCGGTCGGACATAACGATCGTGACCTGATGGAGCGCCTCGGGAAGAAGAGTCCAGAAATCCCAGTTATTCTGGGCGCTGCGAAGGCCGGTGCGGGGGTCGCGCTTGATGGCGTGGTTCAGGTCAGAGAAGCGCAGAGGATCGCGGAAGAAAAAAACTGGAGTGTTGTTTCCGACGATGTCCCAATTACCGTCTTCGGTATAGAACTTGAGGGCAAACCCTCGGATATCGCGCTCCGCATCGGCTGCCCCGCGTTCCCCAGCGACGGTCGAGAAGCGCGCGAACATGGGCGTCTGCTTTCCAACCTTCGAAAAAATGGCCGCCTTCGTGTACTTTGTGATGTCGTGAGTCGCGGTGAAAGTGCCGTAAGCCCCCCAGCCCTTGGCATGCATCCTGCGCTCGGGAATGACTTCGCGATCGAAGTGGGCCAGTTTCTCGATCAGCCAGATGTCCTGGAGCAGAGCCGGACCGCGGCGGCCAGCGGTCAGAATATTTGTGTTGTCCGGTACAGGAGAACCGGTTGCATTGGTAAAACGTTCGGGCCTTGACATATGAATTCCTCACTTCAGAATTTCGTGTTGCAAAATTGACGAGCTGCGCTAATGCGGTGGGATCTGTCACACGCGCTCTGGGATTTTTCAGCCCTTCCATTGCGAGCCGCGGATGACAGTGCAGAAGTTGGTGCGCTGAAACTTCGGATCCTTGTCCGCCAGCACGTCCGCTTTTACGTTGCCGAAGGTCGTGTCCGGCTTGTGCTTGATGCCGTCATAAAAAGCCTGAATGATGTCCTCTTTAAAGCGCTGGGTGCGCGGATACGCAGCGACGACGGCTTCGCGGTCGGCGTCGGAAAATTCGGAATAGGCAATTCCCAGAACGTCCATCTCGACACCGTTGGTCAACAGCGCAACCACTGGATGCATGTACTGCGGAATTCCCGGAGTGGTGTGCAGAGCGATTGCCGTCCAAACGGTGTCGATCTCGAGCTGAGAAATATTGTGCTGCCGCAGGAACGCTTGCGCGGCGTTGGCACCGTCGACCTCGAACCGGTCCGATTTACTGCTATAGCGCTGAGTCAATCCCATGTCGTGGAACATGGCGGCAATGTAAAGCAGTTCGGAATCGAAGTTCAGTTCACGCCTTTTCCCAGCGAGCGAGGCGAAGTAATACACACGAGTCGAGTGGTTAAACAGCAACGCAGACTCCGTGTCCCGCACCAACTCCGTGGCTAATCGAGCGAGTTTGCTGTCAGGAATGGTCACGCCTGAGATCGATTTTTCTTTTGCCATGTTGCTTACGGTTGTGGACACAGTGAATCTCCATTCAACTTCAGTGCATGTTTTCCTCCAAACATGGTGACGCAACGTAAATGTTCTCTGTCGGAGTTTTTGCCAGCCGGAGACTGGCGGTGCGGCGTTGTCGAAAAGGAAATCCGGGCTGAAGCACGCGATATGCGGCGTTCGCGAGTCCACTGGCCGGGCCGACCTGTCGAAAGAAGGACACCGCTGTCGAAATATTCACTCGGCAGATGGACTTCATTTCACCGGCGCTTCAGGAAGGACGAGGAGATGCGCGGAAAAGCTGTGGGGATGCGGACAAACTGAGCCCGACGGCGAAATCTCCGATTAGGCTAAACCGGTACCAGAGCTATACGGTTTTGCGTGTGCGCATGGAGATGGCAGCGGGGATGGCGCGACAAGGCAAGTCAATCGACTCAGCACACGTTAGCAGTTGCTGGCTTAGAGACTAAGGCTCGCGGTGGAATCACTTCACCGCCAATTCTCAACTGCTCCGGGTGTCGCGACAGGCCGCTCCAATCCCTGAAATTGCAAGACCATCAGCGGCTGGCGACTGGAGCAAAGTCGGCCCAGTCGAGATCGAGCCGGACCAGGTACGGGGCTTGGGGTGGCGCAGCAAAGGCTTTTGCCTGCTGCTCTTTGAGGTTGAGCAGTTTGTGGTAGGTGCAGACTACAACCGGGCCCATGGCATAGATTTTATTGTCCTCGATTGTGCCCTGTGCGCCGATGGTGAGGAGGACTTCAAACTTGCCCTGCCAAGTCTCGATGCCGGCGCTGTCGGTGCGGACGCACTCTTGCAGGATGCCGCGATAGGTTTTTTCCACGGACGCGTGGTAGCGAATGCCATCAGGAGTCTTGCTGTTGGCGTCGGCCGACGCCTCCATTTGCAATTTCTTGAGTTGGTACGGCGCCGACTTGGCCGCCCATTCCTTCATTGTGTCGAACTTTTCTTTCTCCTGCCAGGTTTCCTGGTCCCATTGCTCGCCGATGCGGCTCATGACTTTGTCAGCAACGATGACATCGGGCGGGCCATAATAAATCGCGAGATATGCGACGCGATTCAGGTTCCACATCGAAACGCCGTAACGCTTCTCGGAGGCCTCGAGCCCCCGCACGATTCTCTCGCGCGAAAGCTTTGGACTATCCTCGCAGCCGCAAACGACGTAGTCGACGGCCGCAATTTGAAAATAGAGGATGTCGCCCTGGTCGCCTCCGACACGATCGGAAACTTCTTCGATAAAGTGCTGAGTATCTCCTTCCCGCCCGCTCCACTTGGGCAACAGGTATGCGGCAAATACCCGCGCATCGTAGTAATAACCGGGCTCGCGCCGTTCGCCTTCGTCGTAGAGAGCGCGGGCCTGGTCGATTTCCCAGCTTTGATTCTGAGCTACCAGCAGCATGGCGACGTACCACTCGGGACAAGTAACCGGCAGCGCCGTAGCTTTCTCGAGAATCAAGCGGGCTTTCGCTATGCGCTCTTCGAATAGTTTCCAGCCGCTGTCGCTAACAGTTTGGGCGAAGCCGTCGCCTCGCGCATCGTAAGCGTAATTGATATAGGCATGAGCCAGCGCGACGCGGGCGGTAATCGACTTGGGCCGCTGGGTCTGCCATAGCTCCAACTGGCGGAAGAGCTGTTTCCAGTCCTCTTGCGTCGCATGAGTAGCTGGATACTGGACGGGCTCGAACAATCCGCGATACAGTTCGTGAATTTTCCACGTGCCGCCGGAAAATCGTTCCTTCGTCGAGCGCACTTGATCGGCGACGCAGTCGATTTTCTCGAACTGTTCGCGCCGCAGCATGTTCGCAATCGTGTTTGCGTATTCTTTTGTCGCCAGTACGTCGACGCTCAGGTCGTGATCTAAACCTTCAATTTCTGCATCTTCGAGCTTGCAAGGGTTGGGAGCGAGTTTTTGATCGGCTGCGACGGCTAGTTGGCTCGCCAGAGCAAAAATCACGACGACGAAGAGAGCGGCCTCCGGGGCATGAACGTTTCTGAAGGTGCGGACGAACCGGGAAAGTGTCTTGGGCAAGATTGCGACGGACATCGGCACCGCCTATCAGGAGGATGAATCCTCACAAGGCACGGTAATTGGGAAGATGGACCGCAACAAGTTACGTCAGTGAGGGATTCAAAAAGGCGAAGTAATCGACTTCGAGCACTGTAAGAACTGATAAATAGGGTCAACTTGCAGCCGGAACGCCGGGGTCGTGCGCGGAGGGGGCGGGGGCTTTGAGTGTTGTGCGTTTCAGGTGGAATGCGTCCTTGTTAAAATGATTTCCTGATCGTGAGGGCGCGTAGCTCAAACGGATAGAGCATCGGATTTCTAATCCGGCGGTTGCAGGTTCGATTCCTGCCGCGCCTACCAGTTTCTCTACATTTTGGAATGGCGGTGCCTGGTGGGCCGCTGCGAACGCTACGGCTTGGGCTTGCGGTGTTCGCAGGTCGGAGTGTTCAGGCAGGAGTCGGCGAGGCGGAGGCGGTCTACGGGCTTGCCGGCGAGGATGTGCGAGTCGATGATCTCGTCGACGTCGGCTTCGGTGACGTGTCCGTACCAGACGGCGTCGGGGTAGACGACGATGTTGGGGCCGTGTTCGCACTGGTCGAGGCATCCGGATTGATTGGCGCGGACTTTTCCTTTCAGGCCGCGCTCGGCCAGTTTTTGTTTGAAGAGCTTTTGCAGCTTGGCTTCGGCGGTGGGATCGCAACATCCGCGGGGATTGCCGGGCGGGCGCTGGTTTCCGCAGACGAAGATGTGTTTTTCGAATTTGGGCATCGGGGCGACGCTGGTTCTGAAGTCATCTTACCCGACTTAATCATGTGCGGTGTGGCTTCCTGCTAACGGCCCATCACCACGAAGGACACGAAGGTTCACGAAGGGCACGGCACATCAAAAGACTTCAGCGTCCAGGCTGACGACGTGGACCGCGCGTTGCTATTCTTCTTGGGGACACGTTAAGATAATTCGTACACGTCTTCTCCGCACTTACTCCAGTAATTTTTTGTGAAGCCATCGCTGCGGGCAGAGAGTGTGCGACCCCCGGGCGCAGGGCAGAACCTGCCTGCGAATTTTTTCTGTAAATTTTCATGATGGAGCTGGCATTGAAAAGAGGCAGGACTGCGGTGATTGTGGGCGCCCAGTGGGGCGATGAGGGCAAGGGAAAGATTGTCGACGTGTTGTCGGAGAATTTCTCGGTTGTGGCCCGCTATGCTGGCGGGCACAATGCCGGTCACACCGTCATTATTCACGGCAAAAAATTTGTTTTGCAACTGGTGCCCTGCGGCGTGCTGCGGCCGGGATGCCGCAGCGTAATTGGCAACGGGGTGGTGCTCGATCCGCTGGCCTTTCTGAAGGAGGCGGGAGCGTTGCGCGACGCCGGAGTGAAGATCGACGGCCATCTATTCGTTTCCAACCGCGCGCATGTGATTCTGCCCTACCACCGCATGATCGAACTGGCGGCGGAGAATGCGCCGGGACGAGTGAAGATTGGGACTACGTCGCGGGGCATTGGGCCTGCCTATGAAGACAAGATGGGGCGGCGGGGATTGCGCGTCGCGGATTTGCTGGATCTGCAGTTGCTCAAAACTCACATCGAGAATGCGGTGCGCGAGAAGAACATGATTGCGCACGCGCTGTTCAACACCGAACCGCTCGACGCCGACAAGATGTACACCGAATACGCGCAAGCGGCGGAGAAGATCGCGCCGTTCGTGTGCGATACGGCGGTGCTGCTGAACCAGGCGCTACGAAATGGAGAGTCGATCTTGTTCGAGGGCGCGCAGGGCACGATGCTCGACATTGATCATGGAACGTATCCGTTTGTGACGTCGTCGAGTGCTACTTCAGGAGGCGCGGTGATTGGGACCGGCGTCGCACCGAATGCGATTGACTCGGTTATCGGCATCACCAAGGCCTATTGCACGCGTGTGGGCGAGGGGCCATTTCCCAGCGAAGATAAGACCGACGAAGGCGACAAGCTGCGCAAGCGCGGCAATGAATATGGCGCGGTGACCGGACGGCCGCGACGCACGGGATGGCTCGATTTGCCGCTGCTACGCTATTCGGGAATGATCAACGGCACTTCGTGGCTGGTGGTGACGAAGCTGGATGTGCTGGATGAACTGTCGGAGATTCCGGTGTGCGTGGGTTACAAGATCGACGGAAAAACCACCGATGAGGCGCCCGCACAGGCCAGCGGCTACGAAAAGATCGAGTGCATTTACAAGAAGCTGCCGGGTTGGCAGACGTCGACGGAGGGGATTACCGAATATGCGAAGCTACCGAAAGCGGCGCGCGAGTATTTAACGTTTGTGGAGAAAGAGGCAGGAGCGAAGGTGGGAATGATTTCGACTGGTCCGGACCGCAGCCATACGATCCTGGTGGAAGATTTCGTTTCGGAGTTGAAGGCGGCCGCGAAAAAAGCTTAGAATCGCCTCCCCGACCGACCAGTTAACGGGCAAGGAGCGAAAAAGATGGTGGTATTGGCAGTGACCTGGATGGCGAAAGTGGGGCACGAAGCCGAGGTGGCCGCACTTTTTGAAAAGCTGACCGAACAGTCCCGGAAAGAGCCGGGATGCGCCATGTACCAGGTGCATCGGCACAAGACAGAGCCGCGGCGGTTCTTCATTTACGAGCAATACAAAGATGATGCCGCGCTGGAGGCGCACCGCGCAGCGCCGCATTTTCTGCAACACGCGCGAAAGGATTTGCCCAAGATTGCCGAACGCGTGGAAGGGAATTTGTTCGAGCCGCTGGGCTAGTGTGGCGCGGGCACTCCTGCCCGCGCAGTGTCATTTCTGCTTGTCGATCATCAGTTCGCCGCCGGAGGCGTAACTTTCTTTCGAGACCTCGTGGAAGGCGACGATAATCCCCTCCCGACGCGCGCCGGCCTCTTCTACTAACGCGTCAGTAATACGCTTGGCGATCTTGCGCTTCTGATCGGCGCTGCGGCCTTGCAGCATGGTGATTTGGACTAGAGGCATAAGGGGCAGTTCTCAGTTCTCAGTTCTCAGAAAATCGGTCTCGCTCCCAAGCGACTGAGAACCGAGAACTGAGAATTATTTTGCTAACTCGTATCCTGCAAAGAAAAAGCTTAGTTCGAAGCGCGCTGTGTCTTCGGCGTCGGATCCGTGAATCGCGTTGTGCTCGATGTTGGTGGCCCACTTTTTGCGGATGGTGCCTTCCTCAGCCTGGGCCGGGTTGGTGGCGCCCATCAGTTTGCGCAGGTCGGCGATGGCGTTTTCCTTTTCGAGCGCGAGAACGACGATCGGCCCGCTGGACATGAAGTCGGTGAGCGTGCTGAAGAACGGGCGAGCGGCGTGCACGGCGTAGAACTGCTCGGCCTGATGCTTGGAAATTTCCAGCATCTTCATGGCAAGAATGCGGAAGTGGTTTTTTTCGAACTGCTCGATGATGTCGCCGACGGCGTTCTTGCGGACCGCGTCAGGCTTGACGATGGTGAAGGTGCGTTGCAGAGTTTTCATAGGGTCGGTCGTTGGTCCTTGAGTTTGGTCGAGAGTCGTTGAGCGTTAGTCGGTAGATTGCGTCGGTCGCTATCCTAACTTTGTCATTTCTGGACGGTGCGTGGAATTTGTGCTGCCTCTAGACGCTTACTCCAATCGCGGCGGCCAGCGTTTCGCCGATCGCGGCTGGGGATTTGGCTACGCGAATGCCGGCGGCTTCCAGAGCTTTCATTTTTTCGGCGGCGGTGCCTTTGCCGCCGGAGATGATGGCTCCGGCATGGCCCATGCGGCGTCCGGGAGGCGCGGTCTGCCCGGCGATGAAGCCAACTACGGGCTTCTTCATGTGAGTCTTCACGAACTCCGCGGCGGACTCTTCGGCATTGCCGCCGATCTCGCCGATCATGATGACGGCCTCGGTCTCGGGATCGCGATTGAACAGGTCGAGGGCATCGATGAAATTTGTGCCGATAATCGGATCGCCGCCGATGCCGATGGCCGTTGACTGTCCTATGCCGCGCTGCGTGAGTTGGTGCACCGCTTCGTAGGTGAGCGTGCCCGAGCGCGAAACGATGCCGATGGATCCTTCTTTGTGAATCGACGCGGGCATGATTCCGATCTTGCACTTGCCTGGAGAAATGATGCCGGGGCAGTTGGGCCCGATCAGGCGGGAGCGGCGGTCCTGAAGAAATTCCCAGGCCTTGACCATGTCGAGCGTGGGAATGCCCTCGGTGATGCAGACGATGAGGTCGATTTCGGCGTCGGCGGCTTCCATGATGGCGTCGGCGGCGAAGGGCGGAGGAACGAAAATGACCGTGGCGTTGGCGCCCGTCTTGTCGGCGGCCTCGCGCACGGTATTGAAAATCGGCCAGCCTTCGTGTGTGGTGCCGCCTTTGCCGGGGGTGACGCCTCCAACAATCTGCGTGCCGTAGGCGGCGCTGGCCTTCGCATGAAATGTGCCTTCGCGGCCAGTCAGGCCCTGAACCAGGACCCGCGTATTTTTATCGACTAAGATTGCCATAACTCCTCGGTTCTAGGACCACTGGGCTAAAGCCCGTATCACGTCTGCGCTTCTGACGCGGCCCTGAAGGGCCGCTCTTCCACAAAACCCTCTTATACAAAACCTCTGAGGCGGCACTGAAGAGCCGCTCTTCCACGAATCTGACGCGGCCTTGAAGCCGCTCTTCCACGAAAATCTGACGCGGCCCTAAAGACCGCTCCTCCACGAAAACCCTCTTCCACGGATTATCAGCGCCATTCGGTTACGCCGGCCGTGCCCCGGGCCGCTGCGACTACTTTGTCGGCGGCGTCTTTCATGGTGTCGGTGACGACGAAATTGAATCCTGAATTCATCAGGATTTTCTTGCCCTCATCGACGTTGGTGCCTTCCAGCCGCAGCACGATGGGGAGCTTGATGTTGGTTTTGCGCGCGGCGTCGACCACGCCGGTGGCCAGCGTATCGACGCGCAGGATGCCGCCGAAAATGTTGATCAGCACGGCTTTGACGTTTTTGTCGCTCAGCAAAATTTCGAAGGCGTGCGCGACTTGTTCAGAGCTGGCGCCTCCGCCCACGTCGAGGAAGTTGGCAGGCATGCCGCCGGCGTATTTGATGATGTCCATGGTCGCCATGGCCAGTCCAGCGCCATTGACCATGCAGCCCACGTTGCCGTCGAGCTTGATGTAGTTGAGACTGTATTTCGAGGCCTCGACTTCGAGTGGATCTTCTTCGGTAATATCGCGCAATTCACGCAGGTCTGGGTGGCGGAACAGGGCGTTATCGTCGAAGTTGATCTTCGCGTCAAGCGCAAACAGGCGGCCGTCGGTGGTGGTGATGAAAGGATTGATCTCAAGCAGGGAAGCGTCAGTATCGAGAAAAGCCTTGTAGAGGCTGGTCAGAAACTGCACGGCTGGATTGATCTGCTGCGCCTTCAGGCCGAGTCTGAAGGCAATCTTCCGCGCCTGGAAAGCCTCGAGGCCCATGCCGGGATCGATGTGCTGCTTCAGGATCGCGTCCGGATTTTCCGCTGCAACCTGCTCAATGTCCATACCTCCCGCGGCCGATGCCATAAACACCGGCTTGCCCTCGGCGCGGTCGACAAGAATGCCGAGGTAGAGTTCCTTTTCGATAGGAAGCGTTTCTTCGATGAGAAGGCGGCGGACGATGCGGCCTTCAGGGCCGGTCTGGTGCGTGACCAGTTTCATGCCCAGCATTTTGGAGGCGAGTTCGCCGGCCTCATTCACCGACTTGGCAATTTTTACGCCTCCGCCTTTGCCGCGGCCGCCGGCGTGGATCTGCGCTTTGACCACGACTCCACTGGCGCCTGAGTTCAGTAATTCCCGGGCGACGGCCTCGGCTTCGTCTTGCGAAGCAGCCATCGAACCGCGGGGGACGCTCACACCATATTTCTTAAGGATTGCCTTTGCCTGATACTCGTGGATTTTCATAAAAGAAACTCGTCAGCTAGAAGGACCACGCCTGCGGCATCGCACGGAAGCAGCAAACTTTTCATTCTATAGAAGGGCGGGGAAAGAGGGCAAACGTCACCGAGGTTTTCAGATCGCGGGCGTTCCAAAATGGTGCGGATCGGGACGGCCATGCTGCGTCCTTTGTGAACAGGCAGCATCGAACTCTAAAAGCAAAGGCGGGCAAGCGGCGAGCGTGCCGAGATTGGAGGGCGTGTGAAGCTGATTTCGTTGAATGTCGCGCTGCCTCGACTGACGCTGTACAACGGCGCAACCATCAACACCGGGATCTTTAAGCAGCCGGTGTCGGATCCGGTGCAGTTGCGGACACTCAACCTGGA
>DASSRO010000207.1:0-11084 GCA_035701745.1 Candidatus Sulfotelmatobacter sp.
CAGTCGCCGAGCCACAAACTGAACTCTTTCATCCATGACCGAACACTCCTTCCACGGCATCCACTTTCCTCCCCGAAAGGGAAGAAAGTGTAACCTATGTGTCCGGTACGATCTGTCACCTATGTGTCGGGTCGGTCACAAGCACATAAACTGCGTTTCTGGTTTTCTGTCTACACCGCTGTAGACGATTTCGTAGCGGTCAATTCCCTCCAAATCATCTGGCTTGAGGATCTACCGAAGCGGAAGATTGGGCTCGTCCGATCGCGTGATTACTCGGGGCCTGTTGATAGCCATACAAGATGCTCTATCGACGCGGCCTCCGATATAGCTATAGTAGCTACTTGAGGGGAGATGCGGATTTCGCATGAGTTCAGATAAGGATAACGCTGTTGATTTCGCTCTGGTGCGCACGATGACGTCGCATGAGGTGGTTGGCCTGCTGTTGAATAGGTTCCCCAGCCTACGCGGGCTCGTCTGTCCGGATGAATACTGTTTTGAGGAGCCAACTCGCGTCTATGACTCCTTTGCCGGAATAGTAATTGAGAGATCAGACGATCCTGGGTTCATTCAACCCGTCGTGCTGTTTATCGATGAGCTTGCGGAAAGTAACGACCCATTAGTTAAGGAGATCCTGATTTCCAGCCTCTTAGAAGGCATTGCCGCAAGCGCGCAAGTCGCTCGAATGATCTCACGCACAATGACCCCGCATTCTAGGAGCCTCCTTCACGAGGTGGAGAGCAAGATTTACGCTCGCGTACCATCGGCTGAGGAAACCTAGGAACCGCGAGAAGTAAGGGCGTGGTTGGGGACTGTTCCGCATCCTCCTAGCTAGAACCTCATTTCGCACTGTATAGAAATTCGTTCGATTACTCTCAGCCCTGAACGGAAGCGCGAAAGCGGGGCAGGCCGGTATCGGATGTCAAATCGGCCGACCTGTCAACCGTGCACTTCACACACCCCTCAAATGCTGCCGGCTGTGGTTTCGATAATCGACACCATTACTAGCAAGATTGCGCATGAGAGTCGGGGTCGGACCCCTTTCGCAATATCTCGCGATGTAGTTGATTCGGTTGGCTCAATTCTCGCGGGTTCCGCAAGTTTCTGATTCCAAACAATGAGTTTTGTGTCCCAGTTGCGTCCTCGCTGGGACGGTAGGCAAGAGGGAGACGCTTGGCCACAAGGCAGCGGGGTCACAAGTGCTTCGACAACAGCCGCCAAACGCGTGGGTGCAAGTTCTCGGCTGAGCGAAAACGCTTGACGGCCCGTCTCCAGTCATTGAGGAACTGCGACAACATCGGAATCGGAATTCTCCTGTACAGCAGGACGACCGAGTCAGCGGCGAGGAAGGTGATCGTCGAAGGCCTGAAACCACGGGGACGAAAAGAACTGGGATCGCTCGTTTGAATCGCGGCGTGATTGCGTTTATCTAACCGACGTCTCTCTGCTCCGCGACTCAGGCCTCGATGCTCGGCCCGGTTGCCGGCAGCTGCAACAATAGCCGCACCAACTGCGCCTGGCGCGAAGTATCGGTCTTTCTATAGATGCTGGCGAGTTGGGTCTTAAGGGTGTTGCGGCTGACTCCAACCAATTCCGCAATGGTGGCCGGTTCGTAGCCGTCCGCCAGCAGCATGGCCAAGCGATATTCCGCCGGCGTTAGTCCGTACAGAGCACGCAGCGTGTCGCAAGTCGGACGTACCCTTTGTGCCGGATCACTGACAAATACGATCGCGCGTACCGGATGAACCTTGTCGACCTCGAAGCCGCGGACTGCCGAGACCACGAGCAATAGCGGAGGGCGATCATTGCGCGAAACAGTCAGGACTGCGGCGGATCTCAATCCTGCGTCCGAGCTGGCCGTTGCGTCCATAATTAGGTGATCGAGCTGAGCTGATTCCGCGGCGCTTTCGGCTCGAAGTCCTTCGCGGCTCACTCGCAGATTGTTGCCGTCGCCCAGCAGGCGTTCGGCTGCGCGGTTCATCGTGACCACGTGCCCCTTTGATGCCAGCAGGATGACGCCCATCGACAGCGAATCCAGCGCCGATTGCAAGCTCGCCCGCTGCATGCGCGATCCGGCAAAGTGCAGATGCAAACGATAGGCTCGCTGGATATGCGGGCATAGGAAGCGAATCAACTCGAAGTCTTGCTCGTGAAAAGGTCCGCGTGTCGCACTGCGACAGACGCTGAGGGTGGCTATGCGCGCCGCGCCGCGTTCTACCACAGCAAAAATGCCATGTGGCATTCTGAATCTGCCCTGCAGATCGTCGAAGCCCTCTATCCTTTCGAGTTCAGCAAAAGCAACGACCGGGTCCGACGTTTCCATCCGTCTTGCTATTTCGACGGCGGCTTGGATCTGGGTGTCAAAACCTACATGCTGCTCTTCCTCAGGCGCAATGCTGTTGGAGCCGATTTCCCACTGTCGCGCCAGCAGCGACCGTGCATCGCCCGAGTCATAAAGCAGCAGCATCGCCGCCTCCGCGCCAATCGACCGCGCGGTCAACTGCAGAAATTCTTCCCAGCACGACGGATTAAGAGGGGCTTCGTAGAGGACCTGCAAAACTTGCGAGAGCACATCCAAGTTTCGCGGCATAAGCTCCTCGCCGGTTGCGGCAGTCGATGGCACAAACGGCGCTACGCTCTTCACGGTAAACCTGCTTTTCAGTCTCGGGCCAATACTTTTTTCACCCATTCGGGTGATGACACTGCTATTCGGAATCTCAATACTGACTCAACGCTTCGGGAAACCCCCTCTCGATGCCCTGGGGATCGCATTTACATCGGCTCAAGGTCTGCATCGGATAGCGTTTTTCTATTTCTTAATTTCTTGGCCGCAATACTCACAAAGAATCAGGCAAACAGCAAAACCCACCATCCGGCTGCAACTACCAGGCAATCCGATAGTTGCCAGTCGTCGACCTCAATTATCGGAGTGTCCGTTGCGAAAGGCAAACACGATGAATCGGCTGAAGCGCGATGAGTTCCGTGCCGCTACATCTCCCTCGTTCAAGCACAACATTGCCCTCTGGCCACGCCGGTATTGCCTGCTGCCTTTGTGCTTCGTGCTAGGGCTGATGGCTCCGGCACTTGTTCTGGCACAGAGCTCGCCAGCATCGCCCAATACGGCGGTATTCGCTGGCAAGGGCGGGAACGCGACCGAGCGACTGACGCGCATTTATCCATTGGGCCCAAAGAACCGCAAGAGCGGCAGGGGAGTGCACCCTGACGCTGCCGGCACTACCTCGCTCGCTGGCGCCACCGCGACCACCGGGGGCCCTGATCTTCAGTACTACGGCGGCCCCGTAATATCCAACGTACAAGTCGTCGTAGTTTACTGGGGAAATAATGTCAGCAACGTCGCCACGAGTGGTATTCCCGACTTCTTCACTTCGATTACAAACAGCACCTGGGCCGACACTCTTTCCGAGTACAGCACCAACGGCATAAGTCCTGTTGGCGGTGGTACCCCGGGAAGCCAATCGATCGGGCGAGGTTCGGTGAGCGGCGTCTACACGATCACGCCGTCCGCCGCAAATTCTGGAACTTCCATAGACGACACCCAGATCCAGTCTGAACTGCTGGCCCAGATCGATGGAGGTCACCTGCCCGCGCCCGCAACCGACAGCAGCAACCAGGTCACTACGCTCTACATGATCTATTTCCCGCCCGGAGTCACAATTACTCTGCAGGGCTCGGCAAGTTGCGTACAATTTTGCGCGTACCACGGCACGGTGCTGCGCGACACCCTCGACGTTCCTTACGGCGTTATGCCCGACTTAGGTCCGGGCACTGGCTGCTACACCGGTTGCGCTGGCGGCACAGAACTCGACGATCTCACGACCGTCTCTTCCCATGAATTGGCCGAGGCTATTACCGATGCCGGGGTTGGCTTAGCGACATCCAACGCGCCGCCACTGGCCTGGTACGACACCGCAAACGGCGAGATTGGCGATATCTGCAACGCCAGTGGCGATCCTAACAACCAGGCCCTCTTGCCCGGAACCAGCTACACCGTGCAGAAAATATGGTCGGACTTGCAGCAGGATTGTGTCAGCGCCCCGCCGACGTTCACCTTGACCGCGCCTGCGAGTGTGTTCTCTGGCGTTCCCTTCACTTTGACTCTGAGCGTCCTGAGCAGCACCGGAGCGGCTCTCAATCCGCCTTATACCGGGACCGTTCAGTTCACGAGCAGTGATAGCGCTGCCATCTTGCCCGGAAACTACACCTTCACCGCGGCCGACGCAAATACGCACACATTCACGAATCTCTCCACCCTAAACACTGTCGGCTCGCAAACCGTGACGGTCACCGATACGGAATCGAGCGGCTTTGTTGGCACCGCACCGGTGACGGTGAATGCTCACACTGGCCCTTATTTTTCGCTCGCAGTACCAGCCACCGCTACGACTGGCACGCCGTTCCCCATCACGGTAACGGCGCTGACCAAATCGGGCACACTCAACACGTCTTATAGCGGCACGGTGCATTTCACCAGTTCCGATGCCCAGGCTGTGCTACCCGCTAATGCCACGCTGACCAATGGTTCGGGAACGTTCAGCGTCACCCTGCGTACTTCCGGCAGTCAGACGATCACAGCCACCGATACGGTCACAAGCACAATCACGGGCACTTCGCCCGATATCGCGACCTCAGGTCCAGCTACGCATTTTGCGTTGGGAGTGCCGGCCTCGGCTACTACCGGTGTCGGTTTCAATATCACAGTGATGGCCCAGGATCAGTCCAACAGCACAGCGCTGAGCTACAGAGGCACGGTGCACTTCACGAGTTCCGATGGGCAAGCGCTGCTACCCGCCAACGCCACCCTGACCAACGGCGTAGGCACGTTTAGCGTGACCCTTAACACAACTGGAACTCAGACCATCGCCGCCACCGATGTTGTGACCAGCACCATTACCGGCACTTCGTCTGGAATCGCGGTCGCTGCTGCGGTAACCCATTTCGCAGTGAGTGCGCCAGCTTCGGCGACGGCCGGAAACGCGTTCAGCTTCAGCGTTACAGCCCAGGATCAATCGAATAACACGGTACCCAGCTACGCAGGTACAGTACACTTCAGCAGTTCCGACTCGCAGGCGGCGCTGCCTGGCAATACGACTCTATCCAATGGTACCGGCACGTTCACCGCCGCCCTGAAGACGTCGGGAACGCAGACCATCTCTGCAACCGACACGGCAAGCAGCGCGCTCACCGGTGTATCCGGCAATATTCTTGTAACAACCGCTCTACCTGCGGCGATGCCGACCATGTCGCCGAATCCCGGGATCTATAACACGCCACAATCGGTCACCTTGGCGGACTCATCTCCAGGCGTGACCATTCACTACACCACCGACGGTTCCACGCCGACGACAACCTCCGCCCAGTACACAGGAGCGATTACAGTATCGACGACGACCACGCTGCAAGCGATCGCGGCTGGCAATGGCTATGCGGCCAGCTCCGATGCTTTTGGGATCTACAAGATTGCTGCCCTGGCGCCGACTATGTCGCCCAATCCTGGGATTTATAACACTCCGCAGGCGGTGACTTTGGCGGATGCAACTCCGGGCGTGGCCATTTACTACACCACCGACGGGTCGACGCCCACAACCTCCTCAGCCCGTTACACAACCCCGATCACCATCTCGACGACGACGACCCTGCAAGCGATCGCCGCTGGCAGCGGATATGCGGCGAGCTCCTCCACCTTTGGGATTTACAAGATCAACGCGCTGGCCCCGACGATGGCGCCCAATCCCGGGACTTACAACGCTCCCCAATCGGTCACGCTGACCGACGCCTCGCCGGGCGTGACCATTTACTACACCACCGACGGATCAACCCCAACGACCGCATCCCCTCAATACACCGGACCGATCACGGTGTCGACAACAACCAAACTGCAGGCAATCGCCGCCGGGAATGGATACTCTGCAAGCTCCGATACATTCGGAATCTATACGATCATGACGCCTGCGGCGGCGCCGACTCTTTCGCCGAATCCCGGAACGTATGCCACATCACAGTCGGTCACCTTGGCGGATTCCTCCTCGGGAACAACGATCTACTACACCACCGACGGCAGCACTCCGACAACGGCGTCACCCCGGTACACAGGGCCGATCACGATATCGACGCCGACCACGCTCCAGGCGATCGCCGCCGGCAATGGCTATTCGGCAAGCTCGGTTGCTGGTGGAATTTACACGATTACCTTAACGACCGCGACTCCGGCGTTCTCACCGGCGTCTGGCACGTATAACTCGCCGCAATCGGTTACTCTCTCGGATGCTTCGCCGGGCGTGACCATTTACTACACCACCGACGGTTCAACGCCGACCACGGCATCCGCTCGGTACACGGCGCCGATCTCGGTTTCGACAACAACTACGATTCAAGCGATCGCCGCTGGCAATGGTTATGGAGTAAGCTCAGTTGGCTCCGCCACCTACCGGATCACCACTGCGATACCATCCTTCTCGCCGAATCCCGGGATCTATAACGCGCCGCAATCCGTCACCTTGTCGGACGTTACGCCGGGTGTGACCATCTACTACACCACCGACGGCTCCACGCCAACAACGGCTTCCACGCGCTACACCGGGCCGATCGCAGTGTCGACAACCACCACACTGCAAGCGATCGCTGCCGGCAACGGATCTGCGGCAAGCTCTGCCGCCTTTGGAATTTACAAAATCGTTGCCTTGGCTCCGGCCATGTCGCCGAATCCCGGAACCTATTACGCGCCGCAATCTGTCACGTTGGCGGATGCTTCGCCGGGCGCGGCCATTTACTACACCACCGACGGATCAACACCCACAACCTCCTCAACCCGGTACACAGGACCGATTACCGTTTCGTCGACGACTACCCTCCAGGCAATCGCAGCCGGCAACGGCTACGCTGCCAGCGCCGATGCTTTCGGGATTTATCGGCTGACGGCGTCCACGCCGACGTTCTCGCCGAATCCCGGGACCTACTCTGGCGCGCAGTCCATCACGCTCACGGATAGTTCGCCAGGCGTGACCATTTACTACACCACCGACGGCTCGACCCCGACCACCGGATCAATGCGCTACACAGGACCGATCACGATATCGACGACCACAACGATTCAAGCGATCGCCGCAGGAAATGGCTATGGGGCAAGCTCCGATGCGTTTGGGATCTTCAGGATCAATTAACCGTAGCCACGGCATGCGGAGTCTTACGGCACGCCGGACTGAGCGGTCATAGCCTGCAATCAACCCCGGCCACTCACACGCCCGTGAGCGGCTGGCGTCATTTCTGCAAGCTTGCGCGTATCCCAGCAATTGGATCTCAAAGTGTTATATACCTTGACACGTATATGCCAAAAGACGTATATATAGAGCGTGGAATCCGCCTTCGAGATACTCGCCGAGCCAAACCGCCGCGCCATACTGAGCCTGCTCGTCGCCTCAGAACAGTCAGTGGGAGAGATTGAACGGCAGCTTCGCATGACGCAGCCGACCGTGTCCAAGCACCTGCGCGTGTTGCGCGAGGCCGGCTTCGTCGAATCGACGGTGGACGCACAGCGCCGTCTCTATCGGTTGAAACCGGAACCGTTTCAGGAGGTGAGTGCGTGGCTGGAACAGTTCCGCCGGTTCTGGGCCGTTCACATTGATGCCCTGGAACGCCACCTCGATCGCACGGATCAATTAGGACCGATAAAAAAGAAGACACGGGAGAGAGCGTGGCGGCCCAAGCGCAAACGCGACAAAGGAGAAAAGAAATGAAAATCAAAGTCACTAGCCTATACGTCGACAACCAGGACACCGCCCTGAGCTTCTATACGGAAGTACTGGGCTTTACCAAGAAGACCGATTTCAGCCAAGGCCCGTATCGCTGGCTGACCGTGGTTCCGGCCGAGGATCCAGACGGCACTGAGTTGCAGCTGGCGCTGAACAACAACCCTGCAGCCAAGGCATATCAGCAGGCGATCTTTCAGCAGAACCAGCCCGCGATCATGTTCTTCACCGACGACATCAAAGGCGAATACGAGCGCATCAAGTCGCGGGGCGCCGAGTTCACCATGACGCCTACTGACGTGACGGGCTCGACCATTGCCATGCTGAAAGACACCTGCGGCAACATCATTCAGCTGACCCAACTGAAACGTTGGTAAGACGCGCGCCTCAGCCAACACGGGAGAAGACAGATGACCGATCTTCAGCAATACACGCCAGGTCCGGCAAGCGGGGCGCGGATCCAAAAAGGCCGCGGACAAAACGGTGAAGAGAAGTGGACGCTCGTTCTGGTTCGAGAGTTGAGGCACTCGCCTGAGAAAGTGTGGGAGGCGATAACCGACCCGGCGCACCTGCGGGAGTGGGCGCCCTTCGACGCCGACGGCAGCCTGGCTACAGCTGGAGCTACGGTGAAGCTCACCACGGTGGGAGCGCCCGCGCCGCGGGTTACCGAGACTATCGTGACGCGCGCCGACGCTCCCAATGCGCTTGAGTACAAGTGGGGCGGCTTCGATATGCGGTGGGAACTCGAAGCCGTTGGCGGCGGCACGCGACTGACGCTGTGGACCAACATCGGTCATCGCTTCATCGCGATGGGCGCCGCGGGGTGGCATGTTTGCTTCGATGTGTTGGATCGCCTGCTCAGCGGAACGCCCGTCGGTCGCATCGCCGGCCCCACGGCCATGAACTTCCCGGGCTGGCAACGGCTGCACGCGGAGTACGCCAAGCAGTTCGGCATCGAAGCAATCAACTGGCCGCCGGCGGCGGATCAGAAATCGTGAATCTGAGGGCGCAAAACAATGCAACGAGCATCGCGGAGGAGACCATGATCAGTAATGCTAGGCAACGATCGATTTTCCGCTGGATTCACGTCATCCTTGGCATTCCGATACTGGGCTACATTTACGATTCGCCCTCGGACACCCCGAATTACGCCTTTGCGATTCGCTACATCTTCTTGCCGGTATTGCTCCTTTCGGGATTGTGGATGTGGAAAGGCCACGTCGTTCGCCGGCTGATTTGGAAAAGGCCAGCACAAGATCTTGGGGGGAACCCGAGTTTGTGGGGAGGGCGGTGAGGCTGGGGCACATTTTTTTAGACGACTTTGCTAAATCTATGATCCCGTTCAAGTTAGGCACGACAGATCGGAATTGATCCGGGCAAAATCTTGAGCCCCAAGGGTTTGCAGGCAAAATCTTGCGGAATAAGGAGTTAGCTGGGACAGGGGACAGGCTGGGCGACTCGTCCAGCGAGCTGTGCCGATCGGTGAATGGGTTGGCGCACGATCCCAGTTTGCGCTTTTCGTATCCTCAGTCAAGGTTGTGCGTCACAGGATTTGAGAATCTTTCTGTGGAAGGCTGTGGAACGAATTTTGCGAGGTGGGCTCGCTCAAACCGAGATGAACGGCAAGATTACATAACTTCAGGAGCGCGGAAACCTTACCCCTCTCGCGCGAAAGGATGGGGCACCGCGGTGCATAAAATTATGGCAAACGTAACCCTTTCAAAAAAGCAAAGAGAAGATTTGCTCACAGAGTTGAAAGCCCGCTTTGAGAAAAACATGAACCGGCATGCAGGTGTTGAGTGGGATCAGGTGCAGGCGAAGCTGGAGGCGGATGCGGGAAAGCTGCGGTCGCTCAACGAAATGGAAACGACCGGCGGTGAGCCGGACGTTGTTGGTCACGACGAGAAGACGGGCGAATACATTTTTTATGATTGCGCGGCGGAGAGTCCGAAAGGCCGCAGAAGTATTTGCTACGACCGTGAGGCGCTGGACGCGAGGAAAGAAAACAAACCAAAAGATTGTGCTATGGGAATGGCGGCGGCCATGGGCGTTGAGCTTTTGACGGAAGAACAATATCGCGAGCTGCAGAAGCTTGGGAAGTTCGACACGAAAACTTCGAGCTGGGTAAAGACGCCGTCTGCTATTCGGAAACTCGGCGGCGCGCTGTTTTGTGATCGCCGCTACGACACGGTTTTTCTGTATCACAACGGCGCGGATTCTTACTATGCTGCGAGGGGATTTCGTGCGTGGGTCAGGGTGTAGCTGGGGAGTTTACGCAGGAGCTGGAGAAGAAGGGATACGTCCGGTCTGCCCGATTTTTCTGGAAAGCTGCGAAAACAAATCGTGCGGGGTGATTGCAAACGGAGATGAAAGTCAAGATCACATGAGGCGCGAAAGGGTGGGGCACCCGGCAGTGCGAGTATAACTCTGGACGTGGGGAAGAAATTCGGAGACAGACGGTCCGTTCAGGTAACTAGTTTGAATCGCAGCCAAGTGAGAAGCGGAGGGCGGCACAGACTTCATTCATGCGTGCGGGACTTAGCTGGGCCACACGTTTGCCCAGGCGCTGTTGCAACACCGTCACTGCATTGTGCAGGTTCACGGCGCACGGGGATTTCATGCCGTCTTCCTCACTCAGAAAGACTTCCGAGGGCACGCCGCGAATCGTGGAAGTGACAGGCGCAACCGTCACTGTGGATAGGTACGCGATGGCGCTGTTGCGAGTGAGCACCAGCACCGGCCGTTTCTTGTCGGGAGCGGCAAACTCATAGAGCCGAACTTCACCTCGGGCTATCCGGCCTCGCGTTATTCTTGCGGCCACGTGGCCTCCGACTCCCAAACCTGCGCTTCCACGCCCGATTGTGAATTCCGCGAGTAGCCCTGGCGGTCGCGCTCTTCACGAGCTCGCAGTTCCAGGCGGCGGAGATGTTCCCGCAGGGCGTCGCGCACCAAAGCGGAACGGTTTTGGCGAGTGCGTTTTGCGGCTTGGTCGGCGGCATTTAACAGCCTTTTATCCATCACGATTTGAACGATTTGCATATGTGGAATCCATACCACAGTATACTACACATAGATACCTCAAGCACGCTAGATGATCCCTCGGGCGAAGAAAACAGCAGGTCGCTTCACGACAGGATTGGGGAGACTTGGACTTCCCCACTCAAGCCAAAGGAGGGCTTGAGTGGGCCACCTGTCACACAAAAACACTTTGAACGAGGTATACGCGCACGTCAGAAAATCGCAAGTCAAAATCCCCACCCTCCCGCAAAAGGCGCGGGAAGGGTGGGGCACCCGCGCAGGGGATCGCTCAGGGCGGGCTCTTTC
>DASSRO010000208.1:0-5496 GCA_035701745.1 Candidatus Sulfotelmatobacter sp.
CTCGGCGACGTGCCTTCACCGACCATGATGGGATGGGTGGCGGATAAGCGCTCGCTGCAATCGGCATTTATTTTGCCGGTGATTGCCATGGGAATTTCCTCTGCCATACTCTTTTATGGAATGAAGTTTGCGCCGGCAGTGGCAATTGACGGCGCCTCCGCCGTAGCAGGGAAGACTTAAGTTTGATTTACATTCATTGGATTGCGGGCACAATTCTGGCTCTGGCGTGGCTCTCCCGCATTGTCGATGCCGCGCTGGGCATGCCGAGCGTGGCCGATGTTTCTCGCCCGGAGTGGGATCGCAATCCCGTTTCACCCGCCGGCAATCCTCGCGTTTCCATTATCGTTCCTGCCCGCAACGAAGCCGAGACCATTGAGCCGGCGCTTAGGACTTTGCTCGCGCTCGATTACGACAACTATGAAGTGATCGCCGTCAATGACCGCTCGACGGATTCGACGGGTGAGATTCTGGAGAGGATTGCCAGGAGCGAAAATCAAAGTCAAAGTCAAAACCCCCATCCTGTCGCAAAAGGCGCGACAAGGATGGGGCACCCCGTTCTAAAAGTCGTTCATCACACCGAACTGCCCACGGGGTGGCTGGGAAAGACGCACGCCATGTGGACGGCGGCGAACCAGGCAACCGGGGACTGGCTGCTATTCACCGACGCCGACGTACTGTTCAAGCCCGAGTCACTGCGTCGAGCGCTGGCTTATGCGGAATCGGTGCCAGCGGATCATGTGGTCTTATTCCCGCAGATGATCATGAAGCGTCCCGGCGAGTATATGATGATCGCTTTTTTTCAAACCATGTTCATGTTCGGTCATCGCCCGTGGAAAGTGGCCGACCCCAGCACCGACGATCACATGGGCGTGGGCGCGTTCAACCTGGTGCGGCGCCGGGTTTATGACGCAGTCGGAACCTACGCGGCCTTGCGCATGGAAGTGCTCGACGACATGAAATTGGGCAAGGTTGTGAAGCAGGCGGGCTTCGCCCAGCGCAACGTCTTTGGCGGCGACCTGATTTCCATTCGCTGGGCCAAGGGCGCAATGGGCATCGTTAACAATCTGACCAAGAATTTCTTTGCCGTGCTTTCGTTTCAGTGGTGGCGCACGGTGATCTCCGCATTCGGATTGGCATTCCTGAATCTCGGGCCCTTCCTGGGCATTTTCTTGGCGCACGGATGGGCGCGCGCTCCTTATGCCGCCGCCCTGGCTTCAATGTTCGCGATTTACGTCGGCATGTCGTGGCGCTCGGCAGTGCCGCCCTACTACTTCTTGCTGCACCCCGTCAGCACGACGCTGTTCATCTACACGCTTCTACGTTCGATGTTCCTCACGCTATGGAACGACGGGATCGTTTGGCGGGGAACGAAGTATCCCCTGACAGAGTTGCGCAAAGGAATGGTGTAAGAGCAGTGGCTAGTGATCAGTGGTCAGTGGTCAGAGAAAGCGAGCCAGGCGAGAACTGACAACTGAGAACTGAGAACTGAGAACTGAGAACTGAGAACTGCCTCCTCTAGCTGGCGCGTTCCAACCGGCGTCCAAAGACCATTTCTCTTAGCCTCAGCGCATTTGCTGCTGCATATCCCGCCTGGTCGTTGTCAAAATAAAAATAGATGGCTTTGAGATCCTTCGCCCATCGCTCAATCTGGCGCGCCCATTCTGACAATTGCGGTTCGCTGTAGCTGCCCTGGTACTTGCCGCTTTCCGGCCCATGAAGGCGCACGTAGGTGAAGTCGGCCGTTACAGAGTGCGGCGATTGATAGCCGGCGAGTTCGTAGATGCAGAATGCGGCATTGAATTCGCGCAGGATGCTGCCGACTTCCGGAGTGATCCAGGAAAGCTCGCGAAACTCGAACGCGTAGCGGACCTCGCGTGGCAGGATCAGCAAAAGACTTCGCAGGCGCTCCGCGTTCACACGCCATTTAGGCGGCAGCTGAAACAGCATTGGTCCGAGTTTCGCGCCCAGGTGTGCGGCCCGGGGCAGCAGGTTGTCGACCGCATTTTCTGGATCTTTCAACTTCTTGTTGTGGGTAATGAACCGGCTGGCCTTCACTGCAAAGACAAAATTCTCCGGAGTGGCGTCGCGCCAACTCTCAAAGGCTTCGACCGTCGGCAGGCGATAAAAACTGTTATTCAGCTCGAGCGTATCGAAGTGTAGCGTGTAAAACTCAAGCATCGCGGCAGCGGGCATTTTTTGTGGATAGAACGGGCCTTTCCAGTGTTTGTAATGAAAACCGGAGGTTCCGATGCGGATGTCGCACGCCATGCGCGTAATGGATGTCTTTGCAGGCCGTCGAAGTTGCTTTTGCTGGGCTTGCGCTCGGTAATCGCTCACTGCGGTTCCGAGCCTTCCACATCGTTGCCATAGATGGCAGTCGGGCTCGGCGCGGCCTTGACCTTTGCCGGCTTTCTGGTCGGGCGTAATCGTCCCGCGCTGAAGTGGCCGCGATTTTCTACATCGTAATTTTTCGGCAGCGGAGGGATCATCGCGGCGCCGCCGCTAATCTGGCTGATGCGGTTCAGGATAATCTCCGGGCGGCCATCGTAGAGTTTGACCGTTCCGTGGATTTCGATGGTGCGGCCCGCCAGGCGCCGCACGTCGCCCACATCTTTCAGCCCGGAAGGGAAGACGACGACGTAAAACGGACAGGACAGTGCATCCTCGCAGAAGTCGAGGAAGTGGACTCCTTTATCTCCGATTCGTATCTTGATGACCTTTCCCGTCACGCATCGAGTTTCGCCGACGTGCTGGCCCGCCTCGTGGATGGGGATGCAGTCAGCGGCGGAAAGCCGGGGGGCGCAGACAATGACCAAAAGCAATACGTATCGCCACATGCCTTGATTGTAGGAATGACGCGATGCGAAGTCTGTGACGAGGTGGGAAAAAATCGAGAATAGTTCCGGAATGAAACCGGGCGAAGTCCCCACTTCTCGCGCGGCCGGCGAGAAATGGGGTACCCTTGGCCAGCGCGCAGAATCACGCCCTCATACGCACTGGCAACGCAGCTTTACTTGAAGGACTTGACCGCCGCGGCTTCGTCGTCTTTCACGTCGAACACCGTGTACAGCTTGGTAATCTGCAACAGGTCGTTAACCTTTTTCGTCAGGTTCAGAAGTTTCAGTTCGCCGCCCTGATTCTTGGTGGTGGTGAAGGCGCTGACCAGTTCACCGATGCCCGAGCTGTCAATGTAATTGACGTTCTGCAGGTTCAGAACAATCTTCTTGCTGCCCTTCGACAGCGCATCGCGCACCGTGTCGCGCAGCACAACGCTGCCCTCGCCGAGGGTGATGCGGCCGCTGCAATCGATAATCGTGACTCCATCCACCTGCCGACTGCTAACCTTCATGCTCACTGGGAAGCCTCCTTGCCGCCCGCGGATGCCCCGCGGACGCGCTTGATTAGTTTGAGTTCGGTGCCCGTTTGTGAGGGCCGGATTTCGACCACATCCATAAACGAGCGCATAAGAAAAATTCCGCGCCCTGAAGTCTTGAGCAGATTTTCCGGTGCCAGCGGATTGGGAATCTTGCTCAAATCCATTCCCGGGCCTTGGTCACGAATGGTGATGACCAGGTCATCGCCGGTGCGTTCAAAGGCGAGTGTTACTTTCTTGTCAGGAGCATAGGCGTTGCCGTGCAACACGGCATTGACCGCGCCTTCGCGCACGGCCATGGAAATCTGCATGATTTCGTCTTCGCCGAAGCCAAGTTCTGTGGCGACGATGGTGGCCTTCTCCTCCGCATTGTCGATCGTCTCCAACGAGGAGTCGAGCGTGTACGAGACCCGTTGCTCGGTCATGGCCATTGGACGAAGTGAACAGCGATTATACGGCCTGGATGGCTGTCGGTGCATCGCAGCCGCCGCAGGCGCTCGCCGGAAGCGCTTCCCAGCGAATGCGGTAGTTTGCCTGCCGGATGGGGTCGTTGTCAATGTGAGCGGGGAATTGCGGCCTGATCAAACCACGCACCATGAAGGACACCGAGATCAGCCGCCAGGCCTGATTTTCCGTCTTCCCTGATGAGCCTTCGTGCCCTTCGTGGTGATGGCCCTTCCCAGCCAGGGCATATAATCTGGCCTCGTGGCATCAAGCCTGAAAGTGCGGCTGTGGCGGATATTCGTTGGCTCCGTCCTCGTCACAATTGCGGCGGCCGCGCTCGCTTACGGCCTGGACTACGCCGTCTTCCGCCTTCGCGCCGGCGCCGGCCGAACCGCCTACGGTTCGGTAACCGTGAACCATTACTATGCCGTTCTGCAGAAGAACGGTAAAACGCAGTTCATCTTCGATCCGCCCCAGGCCCAGACCTGCGTCCACGCCCTGTTTCCGCATGAGGGATGGCTGCCGTGCTGGTATCTGGCGCGGCATCCCGACCAGCGCACCGATATCTAAGGCGGCAAGCTACAATGTTCGGTCGTTGCAGCTCCCGTGATTTGGCGGTCTCGAAAGGGAACCCATGTTCAAGAAACTGTCGCTGTGTGGATGTGCCCTCGGTCTTTGCTTAGCCTTGAGTTGCGCCGCGGTTGCCGCCGCCGGCCAAGACGACGCGCGGTTGCAGAAGGCGTATCGCTTTCAGCAAGGCGGATGGACCTACGTTCACCTGGAAGGCTCGCCGTCCGAGATCGGCTTCCAGCACGGCTACCTGCTCGCGCCCGACATTGCCGACGCCTTTGCCGCGATCAAATTGTTTGACATGCATTCCACGCAGCGCGACTGGGAATTCTTCCGCACGACTGCGCGCCAGATGCTGTGGCCGCACATCGACCCTGAATATCAGCGGGAACTGCAAGGCATCGCCGACGGCGTGAAGGCGCACGGCGTCGACCTCGACGTCTACGACATTGTCGCGCTCAACGCCTTCGAGGAAGTCCCCGACTACTATGTGCCTTGGCTTAACAGGCAGCAGAAGTCCGCCAAGGCGCCGAAGCTGGCCGCCCCCGGAAACTGCAGCGCCTTCATCGCCACCGGCAGCATGACCAAAGATCATCAGATCGTGATCGCCCACAATAACTGGACCAGCTACCTGGCGGGCGAGCGCTGGGTGGTGATCTTCGACATCCAGCCGGAGCATGGCAACCGCATTCTCATGGACGGCTTTCCCGGCGTGATTACCAGCGACGACGATTTCGGCGTGAACTCTGCCGGCATGATGATCACCGAAACCACGATCACGCAATTTGAAGGCTGGGATCCAAAGGGCAAGCCCGAGTTCATGCGCTCGCGCAAAGCGCTGCAATACGCCAACAACATTGACGACTACGTTCGGATCATCAAAGAGGGCAACAATGGCGGCTATGCCAACGATTGGCTGATCGGCGACCGCAAGACAGGCGAGATTGCTTATCTCGAGCTGGGGCTGAAGAACACGCCGCTGTGGCGGACGAAAGACGGATACTACGTCAGCTCAAATTTCGCCCGCGATCCCAAACTGATTCACGAAGAGACGACCTTCGATTCCAGCGATACTTCCTCTTCGCCCAACGCGCGCCACACTCGCTGGG
>DASSRO010000209.1:0-9117 GCA_035701745.1 Candidatus Sulfotelmatobacter sp.
GGATGCTGGCGTTCCGCTGAAGGCTCCTGTGGCCGGCGTGGCAATGGGCCTGGTGAAGGAAGGCGAAGAGTACGCCATCCTCACCGACATCGCGGGCGCAGAAGATCACTACGGCGACATGGATTTCAAAGTTGCCGGAACGAAAGATGGCATCACCGCGCTGCAGATGGATATTAAAGTTGCCGGCATTACGTCGCAGATCATGCGCGAGGCGCTGGCGCAGGCCAAGCGCGGACGGCTGCACATTCTCGGCAAGATGGAAGAAGTGATGCCGACGGGGCGCGAAAAGATTTCCGATTTCGCTCCGCGCTTCTACACCGTGCAGATTCCGGTCGACAAGATTCGCGATCTGATCGGGCCGGGCGGCAAGATGATTCGCTCGATCGTTGAGCAGACCGGAGTGAAAATCGATGTGGAAGATTCCGGGCTGGTGAAGGTGGCGTCGAGCGATCAGCAGTCGGCGGCGAAGGCGCTGCAGATTATCGGCGACATCACTGCGACGGCGGAAGTAGGGAAGACTTATCTCGGGAAAGTGACGCGGCTGGCGGACTTCGGCGCGTTCGTCGAGATTCTGCCAGGCACCGACGGGCTGCTCCATATCAGCGAAGTGGCGGAGCATCGCATTGCCGATGTTCGCGACGAGTTGAAAGAAGGCGACCAGGTGCTGGTGAAAGTCCTGGCGGTGGAAGGCAACCGCATCCGGCTTTCGCGCAAGGCGATTTTGAAAGAGCAGCGCGCGAAGATGGGCGGCGGGGAAGCGCCTCCGGTCGCAGCGGCTGCACCGTCCGGCAATGGCGAGCCGGCACTGACGGGATCGCTGGTGATCGAGGGCGGTGGAGATTTTCCGGATGAGCCGGATTCCGAGCCGAATTTCAATCGCGATGGTCCGCCTTACGTGAGTGCTGGAGCCCCGGCTGATCGTCCTCGCGGCGGAGATCGTGGCGGAGACCGCGGTGGCCGTGGCGGGCGTCCCGGAGGCGGAGGGGGCGGCCGAGGCCGTGGTCGCGGCGGTCGCGGCGGAGGTGGTGGCGGCGGACGTCACGGCGGAGGCGGCGGAGGCCGGCACTAACCCGATTCTGCGCAACTCCGAACAAATCCAAAGGCAATGAGGCCCCGCACCTTGCGGGGCCTTTTTTGTGTGCGGACTTCTCGTGGAGTGAGCGCCTGGCGTTACAGCGGCACTTCAATCAGTGTGGGGCCATCTCCCTCGAGTCCTGCGCGTAACGCTTTCGCAAATTCGTCGAGAGAACTAACGCGAGTGGCGGGCACTCCCATGCCCTTGGCCAAGTGAACCCAGTCGAGATCGGGACGGCCGATCTCGAACATCTCGCGAGCGCGTGGGCCGGGAGTGCCGACACCCAGATAAGAAAACTCGCGCTTGAGAACTGCATAATCGCGGTTCGCGAAAACTACCGTCGTCACGTTGAGACCCTCGCGTGCCATGCTCCACAATGCCTGCAGGGTATACATGCCGCTTCCGTCCGCGGTCAGGCACAAAACCCGGCGATCGGGCGATGCTACTGCGGCGCCGGCGGCGAGCGGCAACGCGATGCCGATCGAGCCTCCAGTGTTTCCCAGCCAATCGTGCGGCGGAGACGCCTTGGTGGCGGCCATCAGACCTCGGCCCGAGGTCATGGACTCGTCGACGACAATGGTGTTTTCGGGCAGGAGCGCTCCGATTGCAGCGGCGAGTCCCGGCAACGTGATTTCTCCGCTGGGCAGCGGCGGGCGTTCTAACTGTCCTGCGGGCGGCTCAACCGAATGCGCCGATAACGCGGAGACGAGTTGATCGAGCGCGCCGACATAATCTTCACCAAGCGCAGCGAGAGTATGGATCGTGCAGGCAGGCGAAATGAACTCACTGTTCTTGCCTGGATAGGCGAAGTAGGCGACCGGGGCTTGAGTGCCAACGAGAATCAGCTGGCGAAAATCTTTAAACTGCTCAATGCCCTGTTCGAGAACATACTGCACGCGATCGACCGCTGGAATTCCGGCACCACGGTGCAGACGAGTGAGGGGATAAGGGGTAAGGAGTTTTGCTCCGGTGGCGGCAGCGATGCGTCCGGCGGCAAGTAATCCTTTGCCGTAGAGCGCATTCCCGGCTATCAGAAGCGCCGTTGGCAAACCTGAACGAAGCATGACGGCGGCGCGCTCGATGTTTGCCGCTTTGGGGAGTGGCGGCTGCGGCAACGCAGGAAGCGTGGCGACGGCGCCGCCATCACTCCAAGCGACATCGGCGGGGACAATGAGGGTGGCGATCTGGCCGGGCGCCGTCCGGGCGGCGACCATCGCGTCGACCGCGTCGCGTCCCACTTGCGCTGCCGCAGAAGATGTTCTCAACCATTTGGAGTAAGGGCGCGCAATCCCTTCAATGTCGGATTGCAGCGGCGTATCGTAGCGCAAGTGATCGCGCGCATGCTGCCCGACAAGGTTGACGATAGGAACGTGGGCGCGGCTTGCGTTGTGCAGGTTGGCGAGACCGTTGCCGAGACCGGGACCGAGATGCAAGACAGTGCAGGCCGGCTTTCCGGCCATGCGAGCATAGCCGTCCGCGGCTCCTGTGACTACACCCTCGAACAGCCCGAGGACGCACCGCATCTCCGGCACGCGGTCAAGCGCCGCAACGAGGTGAATTTCCGAAGTGCCGGGGTTGGCGAAGCAGGTCTCCAGGCCTCCTGCAACCAGCGTGCGAACCAGACTCTCGGCGCCATTCATTGGGATCGATAAATTAGTGTTTGGACCAGTTTATTGTTCAGCCCGCATGTTGACGCAGGGACGACCATTGTACGGTGAGGGCGATGCGGGCAACAACGGCAAACTCCATAAGCGGAGAGTGCTCGATTCAGGCTGCTGCGGAGGAGAATCGGCGCGCTTTGCAGGGAGCGGGAGCGCGCCGGCCTGTATCGCTCTATGCCCGGGCTGAGCCGTTGCGCAACACCCCTGCGGGCACCCCGTCGGGATGCGAAGCCGAACGTCCCACGCTGTAGTAGCTGAAGCCGTGTTCTGCCATCACGTCGGGGTCGTAAAGGTTTCGGCCGTCGATGACGATCGGATATTTGAGTTCCTGATTGAGGCGAAGCAGGTCGAGGTTGGCAAACTCCTCCCACTCGGTGAGGATCAATAACGCATCTGCGCCGGTCGCAGCTTCGTAGGGAGACGCGGCAAACTTCACGCTCGAATTGAACAACTCCTGGGCGCGGTTCATGGCTGCCGGATCGTAGGCGGTGATCTTGCAACCTTCCTGCAAGAGTGCTTGCACCAGGAAGAGGGCAGGCGATTCGCGAATGTCGTCGGTGCCGCCTTTGAAGGCGAGACCGAGGACACCCAGGTGTTTGCCGCGCAGAGTCCAAAGTGCGCTACGAACTTTGCGCAGGAAACGCTCGCGCTGGTGTTCGTTGATGCGCATGACTTCATCGAGCAGGCGGAAATCATAGCCGCACTCGCGAGCCACCGCGCGAAATGCCATCACATCCTTGGGAAAGCACGAGCCGCCATATCCGATGCCGGGATTGAGAAACCGCGGGCCAATGCGCGCATCGGTGCCAACGCCATGGCACACCTGATTCACGTTTGCGCCCACGGACTCACAGATGGAAGCGACGGCGTTGATGAACGAAATTTTCATTGCGAGAAATGCATTGGAGGCATGTTTGATCAACTCGGCGCTCTTAGTGCTGGTCACGATGATGGGAGCCGGTAAGGAAGCGCGATCGGGTTGAGGAACGGCGTCGGGGCGTTCGTAGTATGTTCCGTCGATGAGGGGCGCGTAGACTTCGCGCAGAAGTTCCGCAGAGCGCTGGCTGTCGCAGCCGATGAGAATGCGGTCGGGGTAGAGAAAGTCGGTGACGGCGGTGCCTTCCCGCAGGAACTCGGGATTCGACGCCACATCGAAAGCGCCGGGGTCAGCGCCGTTGCGCAGGATAATCTTCCGCACCCACTCGCTGGTGTAGACCGGGACGGTACTTTTCTCGACGACAACTTTGTAGCCGTTGATGGCGCCGCTGATTTCACGCGCAACCGATTCAACGTAGGAAAGGTCGGCGTCGCCACGATCGGTTGGCGGAGTGCCGACAGCGACGAAGATCGCGGAACTGGCGCGCACCGCCTGTTGCAGGTCGCCGGAAAATTGCAAACGCTCGCCGCGATGACGTTTCAATAATTCGGGCAGGAACTTTTCGTGAATCGGAACTTCCCCATTCTGCAGTCCGGCTAATTTGCGTTCGTCGTTGTCGACGAGAATCACGTCGTGACCAAGATCGGCAAAGCAAGCGCCCGCAACCAAGCCTACATATCCAGAACCAATGACAGCGATCCGCATGTTTCGAGTCTCCCGGGGTGGAATGTGAAATAGAGTCTGAGTTTTGGGTGTTTCTAAAGATGCTCAACGGGGAGGAAATCTACAGCCAGTTGGGAGACGGCAGCAAGGCCTTCCCAAAGTGGGGTGATTGTAAGGCATACGCGTTTCCCTTGAAAAGGAAACAAAAGACTCCGGCACGATAGTGCCATGTAATCAGGTAGAGATTCGAGGAAACGCCCTCGGAATTGTATTTACGCGAGGAGGAGGATTCTTAGTTGCGGCGTTTGCGGGGAGCAATGGGAGTTGGGGGACCGTGCAACGAGCTGCTGTTGCGGAAGGCGTAGAGAACCATCTCCACCCGGCTGGAAACTCCGAGTTTGTCGAAAATGCGAAACAGATAATTCTTGACGGTATGCTCGGTCAGGGCGAGGCGTTGAGCTATCTCTCGATTGGACAAGCCTTCGACTACACAGCGCACGACGTCGATTTCGCGGCCCGAAAGCAAACCTTCCTTCAGGTTGAGGGAAGGGCCGGTCGTCGGTTGTGCCAAGGTATCGAGCAGGAACTGCAATTCGGCGTTGTTGGCCCAAATCTGGCCATTTTGAACACATTGAATGCACTTCGCGAGCAATCGGAAAGGCTCCGTGCGGCAGAAGACGCCTTGGGCTCCGGCACGAAATGCTTCAGTGACCGGAGTTCGTTCTGAACTGTCAAGCAGAACGATCACGCGCGTTCCCGGCGAGTCCTCGCGAACTTTACGAACCAGGGCGAAGTTTTCGAGCGTGGGTGCCCCCAGGTTCGCGCTCAGCAAAGCGATTTGAGGCTTCTCCAGTTGAAGCAAAGCCAGGAGATCGCTGGAATTGGGCGGCGCCTCGATCATCTCGAACTGGTCATCGCGGCGCAGAGCTTCTACCAGGAGCTGAGTGGCCATAGCCGTCGTATCAGCGGCTAGTACCCGAGTGCGGATTGCGTTTGGAGCGAACCCTGGATGGGTCATTGTCGGGGGCTTCTTACTGCCAACTTACGGAAACAACAGTCTGCCAGAGGGGGGGGCGGCGCCGGTGCCGGAGGGACATAGGTTAGGAGAAATTAGGCTCTGGGGTCAATGGCACTTTCGGGCCATTACCTCTGCATGCCCTTCCTTCTACCGCCGAAGGCTTCACTCCCATGTGAAGTTCGGAAATTCCGCAGTGACATTTGTGGGAGTGTCGAGTGCTCGCAAGAATTCTTCAAGAGACTTTCTTCTCTATACTTTCTGCCTCTTGCAGGAAATTGCGCCGTCGGATAATCTCCGACCAACTTTGCGGGTTCCTGATTTGTAGTCCCCCCCCAAACCCCTGTTAAAGAGTGACTGAATGATTTCGTCGCTTTAGATACCCAATTTCAAGAGACCGTCAAATTTTTGAGGGTAAAGGCGTTGCCGTTGACGGCGCCGCGAGCGCTTTTGGAATTGGAAAATGTGACTCAGAGGGCGGAGCTATGAGTGCCAGCCAGCCAGTATCAATCGACTTCGGGGTGGTAGGAGGATCGCTGCTGGAAACGCCGCAGTGGTTCGCACTTCGAACTCGATCCCACCACGAAAAAATTGTGGCGGATCAACTGGGACGCCAAAGCATTGAGAGCTTTCTCCCGCTGGTCAAAACAATTCACAACTGGAGCGACCGGAAAAAAGTAGTGGAGTTGCCGCTGTTCGCGGGTTACACCTTTGCGCGACTAGTGCTACGTTCCGCGGACCGTCTGCGCGTGCTCCAGACTCACGGGGTGGCGGGTTTCGTAGGAATCCGAGACATCGGAATCCCGGTTCCCGAAGGACAGATCGAGAGCTTGCGAACCCTCGTGGCGAATGAGATTCCGATGACTGAGACTCCCTTTCTGCAAGTGGGCCAGCGGGTGCGAGTACGAGGTGGGGCGCTGGATGGAATCGAGGGAACGCTGGCCGCGAAGGATGGCCGCACCCTGGTCATCTCGGTTGCGCCGATCCACCGCTCATTGTCGATCAGCATTGATGGATATCGCGTGGAGCCGGTTTAATCCGATCGTTTTGCTCAAAAGAAAATTTCTCCCAGGTAGCGAATGTCCGCAAATTGCCATAGGTGGGGTATTGAACGTGAATGACATCGATAACGCCAAGAAGAATGGGGAAGTGGACGTCTTAAAAACGGGCCGAGAATCCGAGTTGGCGGGCCGCGAGGATTCTGCCGGCAACCTGACGCTGCGCAGCTTTCGCAATGAAGCCGAGATCCGCGCGGTCAACTACGCCCTGGAGCAAGCTGGATGGAACCGCAGGCGAGCGGCGAAGCTGCTGAGTATTAGCTATCGCAGCCTGCTCTACAAGATCAGGCAGCATAACATTACGCGCGCAGTCGGGTCGGCGAAGCAGCTTTCGCATCGCTGAGAGCCCGTAGCTGGCGCCTCGGCCATGAGTGTCTTCAGCAAGAGACGAGGAAAAGACTAGAAATGTTTCTGGACTTTTTTCGATTACGCGAACAGCCCTTCGGCGTTACGCCCGATCCGCGGTTCCTGCATTTGAGCGCAGCACATCGGGAGGCGCTGGCGTCGCTGTACTACGGAATTGAGTCGGGACGCGGCTTCATGGCGTTGATCGCGAAGCCGGGGATGGGAAAGACGACACTGTTGTTTCGCCTGCTGGAAAAGTTTCGCCACAGTGCGCGCACGGTGTTCCTGTTCCAGACGCAGTGCAATTCTCGAGAGTTCATGCGGTTCCTTCTGTCCGAACTCGGAATCGCGACAAAGAGTCAGGACTTCGTGCAGATGCACGAGGAGTTTAACAACCTGCTGCTGCAAGAGGCGCGCGCCGGCCGGCGCTTCATCGTGGTGATCGACGAGGCTCAAAATCTTGATGAGAGCGTGATGGAAACAGTGCGGCTGCTTTCGGACTTCGAGACTCCGCAGGCAAAGCTGCTGCAGATTGTCATGTCGGGCCAGCCGGAACTGGCGGACAAATTAGCCGGTCGCAACCTGGTGCAGCTGCGGCAGCGGGTGTCGCTGATCAGCCGGCTGACGCCGCTTTCGGTCGATGAGACGCGCGAGTACATCGAATATCGTCTGGGGGTTGCAGGACACTCAGGGCCCTCGCCGTTTTCGGCGGAAGCGTTGCCCGTGATCGCAGACTTCACGGAAGGGATTCCGCGCAACATCAATAATTTCTGCTTCAACGTTCTCTCGCTGGCTTGTGCGCTGGGCCAGAGAGTAGTTGATCTGCCCCTGGTGGAAGAGGTCATCCGTGACTTGAACATCAGCGACATGCGTCAACACATCGCAGGAGTGGCTGCTTTGCCGTCCCAGAGCGATGAGTTTATGGCCGGCACAGCAGGACAGAATCTGCCCCCATCGTACGACATGCCGTATGTCGCAGGAAGCGATGCCCGCGTGACCCTTTCCCCTGCCGAGGCCAAGGCGTACATGCAGCAATTGGCCACGCAATTCAAGGATTGCAAGCGAAATTAGAAAGTTAGCAATGCGAGTGCTCATGAAAAATCCCGTCTCCCAACTGGATTTGGCTTCGTTGTTTTTGAAGTTGCAGTTGTCCCCTACGACCCGTTCAGGAATATTTCCGGGCTGGCGTTACCGAATAAAGTCGAGGGATCTACCAAATGCAGGTAAAGAAGTTAGGGCTCGTTGTGACTCTGGGAATGATCGCCGCGATGATGGGCTGCGGAGGAGGCTCGAAGAGTACGCCTCCACCTCCACCGCCTACGGTCACCGCGATTACCGTAACACCGGCAACCAATGTAATCACCACCACAGGATCGGTAAGCTTCAAGGCTGAGGCGAACTACAGCGACGGCACGCAGGCAGATATAACGTCGAGCGCGGCTTGGTCGGCTTCGCCCTCAGGAGTCGTAACTTTGAGCGGCAGCACCGCAACCGCAGCCGCGAAAGGCGCGGTCACGATTACGGCAACGTCAGGAACGGCCAGCGGAAGCGCCGTCATCAACGTGACCGATTTAAATCTGGGCAACGGAACTCTGAGCGCCGGATCCTACGCGTTTCAGTTACGGGGAATTGATAGCGTAGGCGCAGCCTACGCAGCAGGCACGATTATCAGCGACGGAAGCGGAAACATCACCGGCGGCGAAGTCGACTTGAACACCGCAAGCGGGGTGTCGACCGGTGCCGCTCCATTCAATGGGAGTATCTCGTCAGGAACTTACACCATTGGCATGGATGGTCGAGGAACGATGTCAGTGACGTACAACGGTACGACGATCCCATTCCTCGTTGTGATTTCACACGATGGCAGCAGAGGAAAGCTGATTGAGTCGGACGGAAAAGCTACCGTGGCTGGAACTTTCGAGAGACAGACGAGTGTTGCTCAGCCGAGCGGGATTTCGGTATTTCGGCTTACCGGTCTCGAACTCGATAGCGCGGGCCCTGAGTACATGGGTGAGATAGGTGTGCTGACGGTGAGTGGCTCGACGGTTTCAGGCTTTTCGGATGGCAATATCCGAGGTGGCCACAATTGGGCGGAACAACCAGTGACGGGAGCATCCTTAACGGCGCCTGACGCTCAGGGCCGCGGCACCGTGACGCTCACCTTTGCGGCCGGCGTAGCCCTGTCCTCAACTTTTACAGTTGACTTTGTGTATTACGTAGTTTCGGCCAGCAAGTTCTATTTAGTGAGCACCGATAGCGGGAGCGGAATGGAATTAATGGCAGGCCAGGCGGAGTCGCAAGCAACTCCGGCGCCGTTGGCAGCAAGCGACTACACCTTTCTGCTCGATCATGCGGCGACTCCAACGACCGGCACATTCGAGAAGACGGGGCGCATGACGCTTTCTGGCCTGTCGGTGACCAAG
>DASSRO010000210.1:0-4758 GCA_035701745.1 Candidatus Sulfotelmatobacter sp.
TGTAGAGGATTTGGGGAGCGTCGTGCCCCATTCATTTTTCGATCTGGTGCACGCTCGAAACTGTATCGATCACTCCAAGGACCCGCTCCAGGCGATTCGCGAAATGGTTCGAGCCGTCAAGCCTGGGTGCTGTGTCTACTTGAACCATTGGATTTCAGAGGGGCGACGCAATAAGTATAGTGGCCCCCATCAATGGAATCTTTTTCACCACGATGGCCGATTCCTGGTCGATCGCCCGGGCATGTACCCCGTTGACGTAGGGGCAGAGACAGTGAAGGGGATAGCCGACGTCACCGTTGTACCCTCGCCGGACGGAGCCGAGTGGTTCGCAGTCACCATCCGGCGGAGAGCGTAAGAACCCTGCCACGCGGGTCACCCTGATGAGCCAAACTCAAATTGCGCCCAACGTTGACTCGACTGCTTCACAGCCGATCCTCCGAGTTCGCCTTTCACAATCCCAGCACTACTTGGTGATTGCGGCGCTGTTCTCGTTCTGCATTGCGCCGACCTTCATTAGTTACCAGCCATATCGATTCGCCTGGGATGAATCGGACTACTTTGCAAGGTCGATCGCCGCGAGCCGGGCATTTTGGTCGAGGGATGTGAGGGGCCTAGGAGCGGCGATGGTAAGCATTCGGCCGCCAATGATGACGTTGCTGGGTATTCCCTGGGGACCCTTGAGGACCTGGGAGGAGGCCAGCAAGTGCTTTATTACGCTGGCGGCTGCGATTGCGCTGATGGTTGCGATGTCGTTGTACCTGCTGCTCCGCATCGGCCCGAGGCCGGTTTTTCTTATCGCGGCAAGTTTGTGCACATGGCTGTCGATGGGACTTCAATGGCCGCAATCGTTGACACACGCGTGCGCCACCGCGTTTCTGGCGGACACGTTCTTCGCGTGGACAGCACTGGCCGCAGCGCTGCTGATTCCATTAGAAGCGCGGACGAACTGTTCCACGACGCTTGATGCTGTGCTGCGGGGCGCACTCTGGGCAGTGATTATATCTTTGGGTGCGATGACCAAACTCAATTTCCTCTATTTCGTCGCACTCATCATGCCCGCGCTGGCGTTCCTGAGATTTCGCCTCCACGGACCGCTCAACGCCCTTGCGGCCATGGCCGCTTTCACCTGCTGCTCGGCGCCGTCGGCGATTTACCTCATTCGCTATGGGCATCTCGCATTCGAGAATCTGAAAGCTTCTTCATTTGGATCGATCGCAGGATTCTATAACCGGCCGCTGCTGTCCTTCCTCGCGGCAACCACTCGGGACACACCGGGCATGGCAGTATCCTTCCTGCTGATCGCTACCTCGTTGTTATATCTTGCGATTAGGAGAAGGCTCGCCAGGTCGCGGGCCGACCTTGGTACGCTCGTGATTATGATCGGCTTCGCGATCATTGTATTTAGCGCGACGAACAGGCAAATCCGATATGCGTTTCCAGCTGTTGTCGCACTGCCATTCTTGACTGCGCTGCTTATGTCAGGTGAACAAAGTCCAACTTCACGCCGAACTGCGGCAATGGCTGCAATCATGGTTTTTTGTGGCTTGCTGGTAGCGAGCGTACCAATGCGGCATCGCCCAGACGCGCGAAGTCTCAGCCGATGCAACGCAGTGCTCGCCGCGGCGGAGCGATGGAATGCGCACCAGATCCTACTAGCCACCGACAGTCCCAATCTGAACAGCCAATTAATGGAGCTTGCAACCTTGTTTTCGTCGAGACCGGTATTGGCCGGCACCCTGGCGTATGGGGCTATGTACCGTCTGCCGGTTGAGGAAGACTTCGGTGCGATGAACAACGCCGATCTCATCGTGTTTCAGGACCGCTTCCGTGGCGAACCGCAGTTCACCAACCAGCGGGTCGCGCAGTACGAGGCGTATGCGCAGCGAATCGGCAACGGGCCGATTAGGATCACTGACGACATGTATGTCTATCGGATCCACACTCGTGAACAGCAGCAGAATTCCCAATAACCTAGAAATCTATCCAGTCAGGTTAGCCGGCATATTGAGTCCGGCGATTGTCGAGGGTCACCAAGCCGCGCTCGGACTTTTCAAAATCGAGCGTCGCCGCGTCAATGGCCCCGCTGCATCCTGGGCAATCGCGATCATGGAGTTCGATGGCCAGTAACTTCACTTTGTCCATCCAGTTGCAGGTTGAGAAGATTTCGCGCTCCGCTCCTTCGACGTCCATCTTCAAAATATCGACAGCTTCGATCCCCACCTCATGCATGAGAGTCGGCAAGGTAAGTGCGCGGCAGCTACTGCCTTCACGGACGCGGAATCCCCACTTTCCCCAGCTTTTCCATCGCGGCCACGGCGGGAAGACTTCGACTTGGCCGTCGCTGTGACACAGGGCAGCATGAATCGGGACGATATTCGGATACGATCGCGTGTTCCGGACAAGCGCGGCATAATTGGATGCCTCAGCTTCCACAGCCGCCACGACCGTAGCGTTCGGACAACGATTGGCGCAGAAGATGCTCGCCATGCCGCAATTGGCACCGACATCGATGATGGTCCGAGCAAAAGAGAGGGTTGGGCAGTCGTACTCTTTCCCGAGAATGACTTCGCTGTAGACCTCTGCGTCAGAGGTGCGCAACCGGAATGACACCGGATGCTTAACGTCCCCGGTATTCAAGACGAGGCATTTGAGATATCCGCAGAGCCGATTGGCCAAGACGGCGAGAATTCCGCGGAGGCCCAACTGGTAGAAGAATGCCAGCTCTCTGCCGAACGTCTCCGCTCGTTTTTTCAGCACCCGCATTTCTTTTTGAAGAGTCATTCTGTAAATAATGGCAGCCCACCGGCTCCTCGGAAGGGTAACTGCCTCTTAGTCCCACTATGTAATAGCGAGATGAACGGCGTGTTAAAAGTTCGCAATTCAGCATTGGAGACACGCTTGCCGTTGTACTTTAGAAAGATGATTTCCGATTCGCTCCGCCGAGCCGTCCCCTCCCCGGTCGCACGACTGCTGCATCGGGCCTTACTTTGGAAAAATCGGCTGCGGTTTCGCGGATACACATTGACCAAATCGGTGGAGGACGATTCGCTTCAGTTTCACGTAGCGGACGCGACCGCGCGGCAATGGTACGGCTGGCATGATCCGACCAACCCAGAAGTGATTTTCATTCGCGATATGGTTTCAGCAGGAGATCTGGTATTTGACGTTGGCAGCCACCATGGCTTTTATTCCCTAGTAATGGCGCGCCGGGCGCTCCGCGTAATTGCCATAGAGCCGAATCCTTATAACGTGGCGAGGCTTAACCAAAACATCGCTCTGAATCACGCGGAAAACGTGACCGTGCGTCAGACCGCGGTTGGCGGCTCACGAGGAAAAATTTCGCTGTTGTGCGAGAGCGACTGGGGAGGCGTACAGTCCTCCGACACCGAGACTTTACCGACGATCGATGTGGATGCGGTGCGGCTCGACGATTTGGCCGAGCAGTATGGATTCCCGCAGTTCCTCAAAATCGATGTGGAGGGTTTCGAGGCCGGCGTTTTGAGAGGAGCATCACGCATCCTCGAACGGCGTCCGAAGATCGCCATCGAAGTGCACGTCGACTGGGTCGCGCGGTACGGTTCAAGCGTCGCAGAGGTGATCGAACTTCTTCATCTAGACGCCTACTCTGTTTCGGTGCTCGTTCACGGCGGTACGCAGGTTCGGCCCTGGAACGGGAGCGACTTGACCAAGCTGCCGCCGCCAAAGTTTCACTTGTTTCTGTCTCGCACTCAACAGCACCCGAATATCAGTAAAGAGCTCTACTAAGGGGCGCATCTAGTTCAGAGCCCCGATGAACACATCGGAGCGGCAATCGTCGCGGCCCATGTTGGCAAGATGCATCGAGCCCAGTTCGTATTCGCCCCGATCGGCCCATGTAATGCCGCCGTCTTGCACAGTGGCTCCGTTCTTGAGGGAAGTGCACGAACCGCTGTAACCATATACGTCCTTCCAAATGGGCGGATTAGAACCGCTCGGTGATCCACCGCCAGCGGTGACTTGAAACACGTGATTACAGGGATTGTTCGGCGTATTCAGCGGAAGAATCGTATCCCCGTTGTTGTAATTTCCCCATTTCCGAGACCACGCCTGCGGCCAGGAACCAGCGGGATACGTTCCTGGAGGATACGACGAGGATAGTCCCGCAACCGTCACTTTATATACATTGAAATTGCGATTGGGATGACCATTGCCGGTGCGGTGTCCGGGCTCGAACATGTCGCCAACTTCGTACTTGTGATTGGGCTGAAAATTGTAGGCCCCGTTGCAACTTCGAGGACCATGCCCGCCCGTGATCCTTGATCCAAGCGTGTCGCCCCAATTGGAAGTAAATGCGTAGAACTTGCCATCCTGCGACAAGGCGCCGATCCCCCAGCCTCCGGAAAAGTCGAGATCTTGATCGCAGGTCGTGGGGTTGTAGGTATAAAAGAACCTTTTCACGACTTCGCGGCACAAGCCGTGACCGGTAGACGAACAATCGGGATTCGAATTCGTGCCATAGCATATGACTTCGTTCTGCCATGGATTGGAATAGGGCCAATCGAAAGCAGCGGTTGCCGTGCAGACAGGGGTTGTGTCTGAACCGTCGTTGTAGTTCCAAGTAGGATGACTCGACGAGGCAAAGGCGTCCGGCCGCCAGAATGAAAAAGTGTTGAGTGCAAAGTCTTTTTCGGGATCTGTGTAAGGCCGTGCATTGAGGTTTATTCCTCGCCCGCCGTCCTGATTGACGAGGAGATCGAATCCAGTCGTCCAATGGCCCCA
>DASSRO010000211.1:0-19216 GCA_035701745.1 Candidatus Sulfotelmatobacter sp.
TTCGCTGGCGCGCGTTGCGCCTTGGGCTCGCAGTGTTATCGTTTGTGCCATCAACTACAACACAAGAAATCCGTACTCCACGGAAGTTCAAGACCGAAGCCGGGGATGGATTTCGCGCTATGCCTGGAGCCGCGAAGACTATCACGAGGCCGTGCTGCGACGTCTTAAGCAAGTGGAAGCCGCCCTGCGCCAGAAAGTGTGCAGCGGGGAAGTGGACAACGGAGAAATGTGGGGCGGGCCAGTGTGGGGCGGGCACTCCTGCCCGCCAGCTCTGACCACGCGCTCCTACGTCGACACCGGACCGATCGTAGAGCGAGTCTTCGCGAAATACGCCGGCGTGGGATGGATCGCCAAGAACACTTGCATCATTAACCAGAAAAAAGGTTCCTGGCTTTTTCTGGGGGTAATTCTTACCTCGCTCGAACTGGCGCCGGATATGCCGGCCCCGGACCGTTGCGGTTCGTGTACCCGGTGCATTCAGGCTTGCCCGACGGATGCCATTGTCGCGCCTTATCAGCTGGATTCGAACAAATGCATTTCCTATCTAACAATCGAAAAACGCGGGTCGATTCCCGAGGATCTTCGCGCGGGGATCGGTCACCACGTCTTCGGGTGCGATATCTGCCAGGATGTTTGCCCGTGGAATCGCAAAGCGCCAAGCTCGACTGCCCCGGAATTTGAGGCGCGGCCGGGCCTGGTTAATCCAGCCTTGGCTTGGCTCGCGGAAATGACAGCGGAGGAATTTCGCGACGTTTTTCGGGAATCGCCCATCCGCCGAACCAAGCGTTCCGGTTTGCGGCGCAATGCGGTGATCGCGATGGGCAACAGCGGCAAGCCCGAATTCGTGCCTCTGCTCGAGGAAATGGCGGCCGATGAAGACGAATCGGTCGCCGAGACGGCGCTGTGGGCAAAACGTCGGCTAACCCGTCACATGGAACGATAGATCCAGGAAAAACTCTGAATTCTGCGCCTAGGTTCGCCTTACATTCGCCCAAGATTACCCTCCATGTTTGCCGGTAGTATTTGGCACTTCCGTAACTGGTTTTTCTGATTACCTGCAACTAATCTCTCCTTACGGGGTTCTTATCAAAAGACTTAGAATGAGTCACATGGGAGGAACATGTCTTTACGCCACATCCAGCCAATGCGGCGCGTTTTCATCGGCTTAGCGGTAATGATTTTGGCTTGTGTTTCCTTCGCAGGCGCGTCAGCAACTTTGTTGTTGGAGGAACCCTACGGCGGAATGGGTTTTTTCACCGCAACCGGGCATGCTGCGGTTTATCTTTCCGGCGTCTGCGCCCAGACCCCCCTTGTTCTGCGCTCTTGTTCCCCGGGTGAAACGGGAGTTGTAATTAGCCGCTACGATGGGGTCGGGGGATACGATTGGGTTGCCATCCCCTTGGTCCCGTATCTTTACGCTGTCGAACGTCCCGAGGACGTTCCCCTGTTTGCCAATGCCAAGATGGCGCTCTTCCTCCGCGATCGTTATCGCCGCAAATATCTCGAAGCAATTGCGCCGGATGTTAACAACGGCGAAACGCCGAAGGGCAATTGGTACCAACTGGTGGGTTCCTCCTACGACCGGGCCATTTACGGCTTCGAGATAGAAACCACGCCCGAACAGGACGATGCGTTCATCCGTAAGTACAATTCCTCGCCAAACCGCTCGCATTTTCATCTGGCGACGAATAACTGCGCTGATTTCGCCAAGGGTGTGATGAATTTCTATTATCCGAAGTCTCTGCATCGCAGCCTGGTCGCCGATGTCGGCATCACCACTCCAAAGCAGATCGCAAAGACTCTCACCCGATTCAGCTCGCGCCATCCTGAACTGAAATTTTCGCGGCTCATCATTTCGCAGGTTCCCGGCAGCATGCCGCGCAGCACCAACGTCCACGGCGTCGTCGAATCGTTCTTCAAAGCTAAGAAGTACATCGTGCCTAGCGTCGTGGTGAGTCCTATCTTCGCCGGAGCCGTGGCCGCCGTGTATGTGACGACGGGAGCCGGACGCTTCGAACCAGGACGCGACGCCATGGTGTGGGTCGTAGGCGGCGCGCCCGAGAGGCCCCTGGGCGCTGAAGATCGTCGCGCATACCAGTTACAACTCAAGCATTTCCTGGCCGGAGCCTATCCGGATAAACCGGGCAAAAAAATGGATAAAGTTTGGGGCAAGCTACAATCCAAGGCCAGTTACGGAGTCGACTTTGAAGGCCGGCCGATCCTGCAAATGCATCTCGGTAACGGTGCGGTTTGGATGGGCGCGACCGCCGACAATGTCCTGAGCGAAAATGCTCCTCCTGAAATGGAGCGGGAATTTCTGGAAGCGCGTCTGCAGTCGGAACTGCGGCACGGAGCGCAGAAAGGCCTCACTGAAACTGAGCTAGCGCGAGATTGGGATCTACTTCAGAAGACCATGGCCGAAGGGGGTTCGCCAGACCGAGTTAGCCTTGCGCGTCGCTCCGAAAATACAACGCCACCCCGTCCCTAGCTATTTTGAATAAATGAAAAGGGGACGGCGCACACCGTGTGCCCTCGGAATTATTGTTGTGGCTGCGGAGGTGGCTGCGGCGGCGGCACGCCCTGCCCTGTTGGCGGCTGACCCATCTGCTGTTGTTGCTGCATCTGCATTTGCCGCTGCTGCATTTCCTGCAGCATCTGCTGGGGCGTCTTCACGCCAGTCTGATCGGGAGGCGGGGTAGGTTGTTCAGCTTCAGCGGCGGCTTGGTCGGCTGCGGCATCCTCGGGGCTTTCGTCGGGCGCCGCCATGGCATTCTGTTCAGACTCGGGTCCAACTCCTCCCGGATTGCCAGGGCGTTGAACCATTCCTGGTTGCTGTTGTCCCGCTATTTGTCCGGGAGTTGGATTCGATTCGGGGGCCGCTTTCGCCACCAGCACAATGCGCGTCAATACGGAGTTGTCTGCCGGGGATCCGAGCAAAACGTAGTTGAACCTCGAACCATTCAACAACTCGGCCATGACTTCGCGAGCCGGACCTGGCCCCAGATGCGTCACCACCCGCTCGTTTGCGGCGGGTACCTCTATTTCCGCCCCTGTCTGCTTGCGAACCGCGCGCAAAATGTCGCCCAACGTGGAGTTCGGCGCGTTGATGGTTAGCTGCGAGTTCTGATAGCTGACCTGTGGCGGCACTGGAGCCATGGAATCCAGCGGAACCTGCTGTACTGGTCCCGTCGGCCCCGAGGGAAGAGGCGAAAGTTGGGGCTTCTGCACTTTCGACATCTTCTTAAGTCTCTTGGGTTTGGGCTTAACGGCGGGCTGGCTCTGCTGAGCCGAAGCATCATTAGGTTGAATCGCGCCAATCCACAAAACTGCGAAGCAAAGGAGCAGGACTCGCGATAGGTTTTGGAATTTTCGCCCCGCGCTCATGCGCGCCCTCCCCATACTTGCTAGGTCTGACATCTTAAGCCCCGATTCTTTAGAGCAATTTTATCACCGCTCGCCAACAATAGAGTTAGCAAACTGTGCGGCACTCGGCTTCTGGTTTAAAGAACGGTTCGAATTCGTGCTCTTGCACCTGCAGGATGATGGGAAGCAAAATCCTGGATCCTCTACAAGTCGATTGCAGTCAACCATTTCGGCGGACGCTAAATCTTAACTGCGTAAGGCTGAAGCAGCGTAAACTGGAACCCAGCCTTTTCAACCTCATGAAAGTAAAGGCGGTGTTCAAAATGAATCTGGCCCGCAGCCTCGCCTCAATCATCTCGATTGCCCTTTTAATCCTCGCGTTGTCGCCGATTACCGCCGGCGCTCAAAGTTGCCAGACTGCCAGCGACCTCGATGATGCTGCTCGAACGGCCATCACATCGGCAGGGCAGCGTCTCTTCGCAATGGCCACGAAAGGAGATGCCCCGTCGTTGCGCCAGAACTCTATTCCTAGCCTGGCGTCTGATTTTGGAGGGATTGAGGGCACCATCAAGGACCATGAGAAGGATCTCGCGGCCGCCCAAGCCACGGTAAAGGGAGTTTTTTTGCTCGACGGCAGCACCCCCAGCCCGCACGCCGAGTTCTATTGTGGAGTCTTCGGGAAAAGCGGCCAAACCTCAAATAGCGCAGTGTTTTATCTCGACAATCTCCCAGCTGGCAAGTATGGAGTCGTGCTCCTCGATGCGAATTCACCGCAGGGGAAGACCATGTTTTCCTTGATTCTGCAGCAGGTTGGAACCGATTGGAAACTGGGCGGACTTTACGTGCTTCCCGGCCAAGTCGCTGGACACGACAGCGACTGGTTCTTAAACAAGGCGCGCGAGTACAAAGCCAAGGGCCAACTGCACAATGCCTGGTTTTATTTCCTGGAGGGCCGCACTTTGAGCAGTCCTTTGCCCTTCATGAGCACGCTGGCCACCGATAAGCTTTACGACGAGGCGCACAGTGTGCAACCCCCTGACGTTCCGGTAGGTAAAACCGCGGACCTTCAGGCGGGAACCACGACCTACAAACTGATTTCCATGTTTCCGCAAATTGTGGGCAACGACCTTGACCTGATCGTGAAGTATCAGGCTGCCGATATCTCCAATAGCAACGTCACCTATCAAGGCAACGTTAACGTGATCAAGGCCGTCGCCACGAAGTATCCCGAGGTGCGCGACGCATTTGCCGCCATTGTGGCCCGCGCCGTAGATCCAACCGGCCGCGATTATGGCACGCTGTTGGCGATGAAGGACATCAAATAACAGTGGGCAGTTTTTCAATGCTCAGTTAGCAGCAATCCGTTTTGCTGAAGGGTGCACTCTTTTGGGCTCTTGTCGTCGCGCAATCCCAGGAAAACCGGGGCGCGCAGCTTCGGGCCGCTGCCGGTATTCGTTCCGCCAGTCCACTCCGCGTACTCGATTTCAGCCACCAAGTCCGGCTTCACAAAACTCACCTTGCGGAGTGCGTCAACGTCACCGAAAAACGGATTTTTCGTGGTTTCCAACTTCTTCAGTACTCCTGCAATCTCGCCCAGCGATTTCTGATTGAAGCCGCTTCCAGCCTGGCCCACGTGAATCAGCCGCGCTTGATTGTCGTATAAACCGAGCACCAGCGAGCCAAAATGCGTGCGGCTGCCCTTGGTTTCAGTGAAGCCGCCCACGACGGCTTCCATGCGGTGCCGAATTTTGATCTTCAGCCAATCGCTGCTGCGGCGCTCTTCATAACAACTGCCGCGTCTCTTCGCAACAATTCCTTCCAGCCCCTTGCTGCGCGCGATTTCAAACAACGACCTGCCGTGCTCTTCATAATGATCGGAATAGCGCACTCCGTCGCCCGTTTCCAGCATAGACGCTAGCTTTCGCTTACGTTCTTCGAGCGGTACACGCCGCCAGTCGTAGCCGTCGAGATAAAGCAAATCAAAGGCGTAATACAGTACTGGTACGTCCGCATTCCCCGCCGACCGGCGCCCACCGGGACGAAATCCTGTACGCTGCTGCATCAGGCTGAACGAGGCTTTCCCCTGATCGTCGAGTGCGACCACCTCGCCGTCCAGGATTGCCGTCTTTGCCCTGACCAGCCCGGCCATGTCTTTCAATTCCGGATAGCGGCCGGTCAGATCGTTCTGATTGCGCGAGACCAGCCGCACCTTCCCGTTCTCGATGAATGCGATGGCGCGGTAGCCGTCCCACTTAATCTCAAACAGCCAGTCGTCCGCATCAAACGGCTCGGCAATCGATTCGGCCAGCATGGGATGGATCGTCGTGGGCATGGCCCGCTTCACCGGAGCTCCCGAAGAAGTTTGAACCGCGGAGGACGCGGCGGAAACAGAGGAAACCGCGGAAGATTTTGCTTCAGTCTTTACTTTTGTGGAAACAGAGAAGGACGTGTTTTTCGGAAGTGCTAAGCGCTTTTCTTCGATTTTCTCAGTGTTCTCGGAGTTCGTTTCTTCGCGTTCCCGGCGGTTGGCTGTTGCTTTTTTTTTACTCCGCTTGCCGCCGCTTTTTTCCGATCAAGCCGGGCCACCGCGTCCGCCAGCCATGCCGCCTTCAATTTTCCACGACCCGTCGGCCGGCTCTTCCACTCGCGCGAGCCCGCGTCGCCCGCGACCTCGTCGAGATTCCGCCCGCTCAGCACCGACTGATCAAACTCCTCGATGTCATATCCCTCGACCGCTTGATCGTCGTGCTTCTTGATCAGCAGCCACTCGGTGCCCTTGCTTCCAGGGCGCCGCCCTCGCATCTTGATCAGAGCGAAGTCCCCCTTCAGCCGTTCTCCGTTCAGACGAAACTTCAGGTCGCCCTTGGCGAGCATCGATGCTGCTTCTGCCTCCGTGCCCGGAACATATTTTCCGTTCACCGGAACCGGCGACAGCGGCTGCCACGTACCTACATCCCATACAATTACCGTCCCGGCGCCGTAATTGTTTTCCGGGATGTTGCCCTCGAAATCGAAATACGAAACGGGATGATCTTCGACCTGCATCGCCAGTCGCTTGTCGGCGGGATCGAGCGACGGCCCCTTGGGCACCGCCCACGACTTCAACACGCCTTCCATCTCCAGCCGAAAATCGTAATGCAACCGCGTGGCGTCGTGTTTCTGAACCACAAACCGGTTTCCGGTTTTCTTTGCCACTTTCGGCGGAGGCTCCGGCGTCTCTTCAAACCGCCGTTTTCGCTTGTATTCTTCGAGCGCCATAGAAAACCTATTTAACCACAGCTCCCCAAGTCGTGGATGGATGTGACACCCAGCGCGCGGATAAAAGTGCGGGGGGGCGGCCGCGCTCGCCCGTCCATCCCAAGCAAAACTCGGCTCCTTCCCAGTGTGCTATGCAAGATTCGATTTAAAATCCTCGCACCATGCAACGTGAATTTCCCGAAGTCCCCTTAGTGGGCGTCGGCGCCATTATTATCGAGGACTCCCGCGTCCTGCTAGTGAAGCGCGCGCACCCGCCGTTACAGGCCGAATGGTCGATTCCGGGAGGCGTCCTCGAAGTCGGGGAACTGGTTCGCGAAGCCGCGATCCGCGAGGCTCGCGAGGAGACCGGACTAACCGTCGAACCCAGAGAACTTCTCGGCGTCTATGACCGCATCCTGCGCGACCCAGCAGAGCGCGTGCAATATCACTACGTTTTGATTGATTTCTTGTGCCGCCGGGTTGCGGGGGATCTGTCGGCCGCCAGCGACGCCGCCGAAGTCCGCTGGTTCACGCGCGCACAGTTGCCCCCGCTGCGCCTTGCCGAAGATACGCTCGACGTGATCAACAAAGGTTTTTCCAAAGTTTGAGTCCAAGTGTGTGACTTGGCGCGGCTTGCGGTCCTACGGAAATTCCATCAATTCGAAGACAGGGTGCGGGACGGCTTAGGCCCATGTCTCTGTGTGAGTTGTCTTAGAATCACATCGCATGGGCACGGGGAAGATAGTGGCTGGGTTGGCGCTGGTTGCCGTGATTGGCGCCGGGACTTTTTCGCGAGCCCAAACTCAAAGCGCGCAGACTGCGGCGGGAAGCGAGGGTTGCGCGCGATGCCATGCGGAAATTTACAAGTCATATAGCAACACGAGGATGTCAAATGCCAGCGGGCCGGTGGCCGACGGCGTGATTCCGGGGGACTTTAACCACAAGACGTCGGGTGTGCGCTACCGCGTTTTCAAACAATCCCAACGGGTCTGGATGAGCTACGAGAGGTCCAGCGAGAAGTTTCAAGGACAGCGCGAACTTCAGTACTTCATCGGCTCGGGAAGGAAGGGGCGGAACTTTCTGTTTTCGGAGCAAGGCTTTTGGTTTGAAGCGCCCATCAATTGGTACGCGCAAGAAAATCGGTGGGGAATGATTCCGGCATTAGCAGAGGCCAAGGAGATTCCGCTCAATCTTCCGGCCTACTCCGATTGCATGAATTGTCATAGCAGCGGCCTGCAGGCGCCCGTCGCGGGAACAGAGAATGAATTCGCCGGGCCTCCTTTTTTGCATGGCGGAATTACCTGCCAGCGATGTCACGGTACAGGCGTGGGGCACGGAGAAGCAGTGGCTGCGTACTCTTCCAGTTCATCGAATGCGACTTCGGACAATCCGCCGCAAGGCAAGGACTCAATCGTGAATCCGGCAAAGTTGCCGCCGGATCGCCGCGACGCGGTTTGCCTCGAGTGCCACTTTGAAGGAACCGTTGCCGTGCAACAGCCGGGGAAGAAGATGTATGAGTTTCAGCCCGGAGAGCGGCTTTCCGACTACATCCACTATTTCCTGCTCAGCGGGAATGATCCCCAGAAGCCGGAAGCTCTCAGCCAGTTCGAAGCTTTGTCGCTGAGCGAGTGCAAGCGGCAGTCTGGAGACAGGATGTGGTGCGGCAGTTGCCATGATCCGCATACCGAGCCGGCCGCGGAGCAGAAGGCGGCATACTATCGCGGCAAATGCCTGGCCTGCCACGGTGAGGCGTTCGGGGCACAGCATCACCCCGAAAAGCCGGATTGCACCAAGTGCCACATGCCGACCTTGTCAAACAAGGACGTGACGCACACAGAGGGGACGGATCACCGGATTCAGCGCTTTCCCAACAACCGGCCGCTGCCGCGCCTGCAAGTACGAGGCAAGCCGGGGGCGCCCCTGGTGGCATTTCCGGAGAGCGATGCGGCGTTGGCGAACGCGCGGGACTTCGCTCTGGCGTGGGAAGCGCTGGCGCTGCGCAACGTCGACGGCGCTGCGCAGAAGGCTGAAGAATATTTGTGGGAGGCGGTTAAGGAGCGGCCGGAGGATCCCGTGCTGCTGGCGGCTTTGGGCTTCGTTCAGCAGAAGCACGGCAACGAAAAGCAGGCGCGAGAGTTTTATGAAAAGACGTTGAAGCTGGATCCCTTGAACAGCCAGGCGGCCACGGACTTAGGGATTCTAGAAGCGCGGTCGGGAAATTTGCGGCAAGCGGTCGAACTTTGGCAGGGAGCGTTTAATCGGGCGCCTTATCGCAGCGCTGTCGGAATGAACCTGGCGATGGCATTTTGTGCGGCAAAACAGAAAGATGTGGCGACGAAGTTTGTGAACCGCGTGTTGCAGTTTAATCCCGATTACCTGAAGGGGAAACAGCTACTGGCTCATCTGCAGCAGGATCCGCCGCAGTGCTCGCCTTGAGCGATGAGCGCAACTCCTTCCGCATAATCGTTTCGATAGGCACTTGAAACTCAATACCGTATAGATAGAAAGCACGATGGCGCACTAGAGCTGGAATTCTGATTTTGCGAGCGCCGCCCGGCGGAAGAAATTCCACATCGACTTGCGAGCCCACCGTCAGATTCGCAATGGCGAACACACACATGCCAACATCGCTCACGTTGATGCCAAGTCCATCGAGGCAACCCCGGTCGGTGAAAACACGGACGGAAGTATTGAACATCTGGCGCTTGCGGCGGCGACGATCAGGTTTCGAGAGGAGTCTGGGAAACATTCGTGGAAGCGGCTCAGCCCAAGGTAACGCATGGTAACGGCAGAGCCGAGATTACGAAGGTCCAGTGCAAATGGTCGTGGCCAATTTGCGCGTACCGTTGCGCGGAAGCAATGCGCAGCGCTGTCCTTCCGTCATGCGGCATTCGGGCCATTTGGCCGTATCCTTAGGACATTTTTCAGGCCGTCTTCGCGACAAAGTTATGCAATGCCCGCACTGCTACCGAGAGGTTAAGGCGCACGCCAAGAACTGCGGCTCCTGCGGCGGCTACATCCCGCCGGGACAATACTTGCTCGAGGACGCGGGGATTATCGAGGCCTCGCTCGCGACGGCGGCAACTGCGGCCGGAAAGAAAATGCCTGCCCAGCGCAGCGCGGCTACTCCCCGAGTGGCGAAACTGGGAAAACGGTTCAGCGCGTTCTTTCTCGACACCATGCTGCTTTTCGGCGCCTTCGCCGTGGCCGACGCTTGGGTTTTCATGCGATGGGGCATCGTCGAAGGGACGGAGTTGAGTCTCACTGCGGCGCCGCTGCTGCTGGCTGGAATTTTCAATAGTGTGATCTTGTTTGCCTACGGATGGCTATTCGAGGCGAGTTGTGGCGCGACCTTGGGAAAATTGCTGGTCGGCCTCCGGGTGGTGCGGACAGGTTCGGGCAGCGCAATTGCGGCGGCGGCCATTCGCAATGCAATGCGCATTCTGGACGGAGCAGGCATCTACCTGCTGGGGGCTGTCGTTGCGGGCTGCTCGCCATGCCGTCAGCGGCTGGGAGATCTGTGCGCCGGAACCGCCGTGGTGGAAGAGCACTTCAGCAAGCCGGCGAAGGCGCTGGCTTTAGTGCTGTGGGTCACGACCCTGGCCGGGGCGGTTTGGGAAGTACCGCGTCTATGCTCGGCAGAGAGCGCCCATGTGCATACTGGCTATTTGACTCGTGTTGTCGTCCGAGTCGGCCGCACGGAAAATTCAGCGTACTTCAGAGTCGCGCGCCTGCGCTTCGATGTGGAGTTGGCTTCGGACGCAGCACCTTCGGGGCGAATGTAAAACTCGACCACCTCGACGGCTGCCAATACCGTGACCGCATTGGCGGCTAATTTGGCAGAGAGTGAGCGGGGGCCGATTGTCTCCAAATCACCGGTTCGTGCCGCGTAGGGTCAAGGTGATTCAGTTCCGCAACGAGCGCAGAAAAATTTTCTACGTCGCGCTCGATCGCAATCCGTTCGCAAAGCTCTTCAAACCGGCGTTTAGCTTCAGTAGTCATAACGAACAGTTAGGTGCGAGGTCGCGAAAGTCGTTGCTACAGGGAAAACTTGAGGGAGAGGACAATGTTGCGGTAAGGCGCGCTCGGAGGTTCCCGAGGGGCAGGCTACCAACTCGGTTACGGTTGGCTCGCCATTCGTGAAAGGTTCGTCTAGATGCCTGTCCCACAAGGCTTTTGAGGCAACCGTGCCTATTCAACCGTGATAATGACTTTCGCCGGAGCGTGGCCTTGCTCCACGTACGCGAGCGCGCTGGCGGTGTCGGCTAGCGGGTAGCGCCGGTCGATTACCGGGGTTAGCTTTCCAGCTTGAATAAGCTCGCAGAGCATGAGCAGGTCGTCCTGCTTGATTTTTGCAATGAAGAATCTGAACTTGTGCTTGATGAACGGGGACCACGTCAGCGCCTGGACGAGTCTAGCCAGAACCGGCCCTAAGGTTTTCGGCGCGCCGACCATGACACACCTTCCGTTCTCACCCATAACGCGCCGCATCGCCGACAAGGCGCGGTTCCCCACGTTATCGAGGATCAAATCGTAACGCTGAGTGTCCTGGGTGAAATCCTCCCGCGCATAATCAATGGCGCGATCGGCACCGAGCGACCGCACCAACTCAACATTCTTGTTGCTGCACACGCCGGTTACGCGAGCTCCAAAGGCTTTCGCGATCTGCACGGCGAAGGTGCCGACGCCTCCTGCTGCGCCGTTGATCAGGACTTTTTGCCCGGACTGAAGGTGACCGTGATCGCGAAGCCCTTGCAATGCCGTGAGCCCCGCGACCGGAATGGAGGCGGCTTGGTCGAAGCTGATGTGCTCCGGTTTCGCGACTAACTTAGATTCGCTGACAGAGGCGTATTCGGTAAAGGCGCCTCTGCAAACGCCGAACACTGCGTCCCCCGGCTTGAACTGCGTTATTGCTTGCCCGACCGATAGGACCTCGCCAGCGACGTCCACGCCGGGCCGATGGCTCTTCATGCGCCAGTCCAGCGGATTGACGGAGCTAGCGCGAACCCGTAAGACGACCTCGTTGTGCTTTGGAATTGGCTGGTCGATTTCCTTAATTTCAAGGATCTTGCCGGATTTTGTCTTGGTGTAGATTGCGGCTCGCATGAGCTGAAATGATAGTAGTCACCTGACCCATATGGTATGACGAAGATCACAGAGGTGCAGTGCGCTGAAAATTACGGGATGTTACAAGGATGTTCGATTCCGTCAATTCGTTTCGAGAGTACTTGACTGCGGTTATCACAGACTACAAGGGCTCGCGGTGAAATCTCTTCGCTATTTCGTAGGACGCGATTAACACTCCCATGCACGCCAAGGCGCTCCACAAATTCATAAGCGGGTAGAGCCAGGTTTGGATCAGAGCGATGATGACCAGCGTGAAACCCACGATTGATCCCCACTTCCCCAGTGGGGAGCGTAGCGGAAGCGCGGCCAGTTCCGCAGGGGTGCGGCGGCTGCGAAAACTGACGTGAGCCGCGAGGGAGACGAGCCAGGAGAGAATCATCCCGGTGAAGGCGGCGCCCACGATATACCGGAAGGCGTTTCCAGGAGCCCAGAGGACCAATGCCAGGGCAAACAGAATCCCGAATGATGACAGCAAAACAGCGTACTGTGGCGAGCCTTGCGGATTGAGTCGGCCGAGGCGAGCCGGGGCCCATCCGGTACGAGCTAGCGAGAAGATCATGCGCGCCGCGACGTAGAGCGTGGCGTTGGCACCGGAGAGTGCGGCAGTCAGCACGACGAAGTTCATCACGCCCGAGGCATGAGGGATGTTCACTGTCCGGAAGGTGGTGACGAACGGGCTTTCGCTCACGCCTGCATGGTTCCAAGGCATTACGCCGAGCAGGATGACGATGGCGCCGACATAGACGAAAGTAAGAATCAGAAAAGTCAGCCAGACGGCGCGCGGAGTTTCTTTAGTCGATCGCGATTCGCCGGTGGTGACCGCGACCATTTCGACCCCGCCAAAACTGTAGACGGCAAAAGTCATGGCAACCAGCGGCGACCAGAGGCCTTTGGGAAAGAATCCGCCTTGCGCGTTGTATTGAGGTATGACGCGTCCGCCGAGCAGCAGGGCCGCGCCGCTAACTATGAAAACGATGATTGTGGCGAGCTTGATCATCGAAAGCCAGAACTCGACGCGTCCGTAGGAAGCAACGCTGCGCAGGTTCAGCATGAGCAGCACCGTGGCGAAGACCACGATCCAAAGATAAGAATGCACGCCGGGGAACCAAGCAGACATGTAGGTAGCGGCAGCGACCATCTCGGCACCGATCGCAAGGGCAAGGCCGATCCAGTATCCCGCGCGGGCAATGAACCCGGCGAAGGAGTTGAGATAGATGTCGCCGTAGACCCCGAAACTTCCCGCGGCAGGATGGGCGCAAGCGAGTTCGCCCAAAGCCATGGCTACGGTGAAGTTGATAAAGGCGGCGATTAGAAAACTGAGTATGGCCGCCGGGCCGGCAATTTCCATGGCGGCGCCAGAGCCGAGCAGCAGGCCGGTGCCGATGGAGCCGCCGACGGCTACCATGGCCATTTGGCCGGCAGACAGCTGATGGCGCAGGCCTTCCTCGTGAATTTGCGGCGGCGCGGACTCCGTGGGCATGGAGCACATTAACAGAGAGCGGGTCGTTCCCCAAACTGACAATAAAGATTCGGCGACGGAATGCAGCATGCGATTCTGCATCCGTCGCCGAAGCCTGGGAAGCCTACTTCCGCGCTCGGTCCGACCCTGGTGAGATCCTAGTAGCCGCGTCCACCCGAGGACAGGGCGTCGTAAGGTACGTCACGAGGAATGTTGTAACGCGCCATGATCTCCTGCATGTGATTCTCGTCGCGGGCTATGTCATCGCGATCGTGTTTGCGGCGGTCGTGCAGCCATTTCTCGTATGCCTTGTCGAACCGCTTCTGATCGTCCGGCGAAAAGCGTCCCTGGAAGTCGCGAACGTCGGTATGCCGCTCGGAGTATCCATTCGTCGCAATTGCGTTGAACGGGGTGTTCGGGGGGATGTTGTAGCGCGCCATAATGTCTTCCATCCGGCGGGCGTGTTTATCGATGTCGCTGCGGTCATTGCGCGAATTGGCCTGCTGCCACTTGTCATATTCCTTGTTGAACTCGCGCTGATCGTCGGGCGACATGGTTGGTGGCGCTTGCTGCGCGTAGCCGCGATCGCGATCAGGGTACTGCGGAGCCTGCTGCGGATACTGCTGAGTCCCCTGTGGATATTGCTGCGGGTACTGCTGGGGATCTTGCTGCGGGTATTGTGACTGCGCCGCCGCTGGAAGTCCCAGCGCAGCTAAGGCTCCCAAAGTTACAAGAACTTTTTTCATAAAAAACCTCCCATTAGAGACCAGTGGCATAACTAGGACTCCCGAACCCGGGGTGAGGTTGCTGCCAAGAATTGCTTACAGCAAAGGCAGTACGGTGATTCCGTTGCGGATTTGGATCGTTTGCCCGAGTGCCAAAATAATCATGCCCGCGAAGCGCCACCCGGGTGGTCGAGATTTGGGCTTAGTTTTTTTAACCATGTCTGCGTACGGAATACGAGTGCGGTCAAGAGCCGATTCCCGTGTGACCTTCGTAATCGGCTATAGACGGTACCGCATTGCTGCGCTTGGGAGTGGCTCCTAGAATCGGAGCAGGACTTACTCCGCCTGAATCCGCATGCCTGAGATCACGAGACGACTGGACCGAGCCGAACTGGGGAAGCGCGTGGAGCGCGCGGAGAAGCTTTTGCAAAAAGGCAAGACCGCCGACGCTTTGGAAGAGTATCTGCTGGTGCTGCGCGACGATCCGGACAACGACGTAGTGCGCCAGTTGTCGGCGGACTTGTGCCTGTCGCTGAACCGGAACGCCGATGCGGTGCGGCTCCTGGGTGAACTTTTTGAACGGCAAGTGGCGGCGAGCGACGCTACCCGCGCCAGCCTTACCTACAAGAAACTAGCTCGGCATGGCAGTCCGACGTGGCAGCAGAAGTTTCGCTTCGGACAACTGCTGGAGGGTTCCAACAAAAAGTTGGCGGTCACCACTTACGAAGCAGCGCTGTCCGATTTGGGCAAGCTCAGCAAGAAAAAAGAGGCGATCGAGGTATTGGATCGCATCGTCGCGCTGGAACCGACGCAGGCAAACTTGTTACGCGCGGCGGAAACCGCGTCGGAACTAGGAAACCGCAAGGCCGCTGCGGCGGCTTATCAAAAGATCGCATTGCTGGCCGAGTCCGAAGGCGGTGAAACCGCGCAGTGGTACGAGCGCGCCTATCAGGAGGATGCTTCGGATCAGGGCATCGCGTTGGCCTATGGGAAGAGCTTGCTGGCGCAAGGCCAGGTGGGGGCGGCCATCTTCATTCTCGAGCCGCAAGCCAAGTCGGGCGAAGTCTCTCCCGCGCTGCGCGAGACTTATACCGACGCGCTGATTGCGGCCGGGCGCTTTGCCGATGCCGAACCCCTGGTCTGGCAGCTGTTTGAAGCGAACCCAGCCCGCGTGCAACAGGTGATCGGGCTGATCGGAAGTTTGCTGGACGCTGAGCAGCACGATGCTGCGGTGGCTCTGGCGCGCAAGCTGGAACAATTCCAGCGTCGTCGGGGCGAACGACGGCAGTTCATCGCCATCATGGAGGACCTGACAGCGGCGCGGCGATCTTCGCCTCAGCTTCTTGAGTTCTTAAGCGAGCTGTATAACGCGGCCAATCGGGAAAGCGATTACTGCCAGACGCTGTTGAAGTTGTTCGATCTTTATTGCAGCACCGGCGACATCGAAAAAGCGGCGGAGTGTCTGGATAGGGCGGCGGACGTCGATCCTTATGAGCCCGGCCATGCCAAGCGGCTGGAGTTGCTCAAGGGAAAAATTGAGGAGCCGCGCTTTCGGGCGATTGCCGCGAGATTTTCCACGGTCGGCACTGTGGTGGAAGAGCCTTCCCGCACAGAAGTATCGAACCTGGGGGCTTCGACCCTGCAAGATCTTATGTTGCAGGCCGAAATTCTGGTGCAGTACGGCATGCGCAACAAAGCGGTCGAGCGGCTCCAACGCATTCAGGAACTGTTTCCGCGCGAGGAAGAAAAGAACGAAGATCTGCAGCGGCTATATCTGTCGGCGGGCGTCACTCCGCGCTACGCGGGTTCGGCGCCGTTGCCTCCTGCTGCGGCGGTTGCGGGCCCAGCCCCGACAGCGACGGCCCCCACCCCCGACCCCGCGACGGATGTGCGCAGTTTCACGCGCGTGGCGGAAATTTCGCGCAAGCTGTATCACCAGGGCACGGCACCCGCGGTCCTGAACACGGCGGTGAGAGAAATCGGCACACATTGGGAAGCTAGCCGCTGCATCGCGGCCATGGGAAAGGCGGGGTCGTTTCCCACAGCGCAAGAAGAGTGGTGCGCCGAAGGCTTCAAGAAGGCGGGAGCATCAGCGATTGCGGAGTTGGTTGCGTGCCTGCATCAGGCGGTAGACGGTCACGACCCGCTGGCGATTGAGAACGCGCCGAAAGCCGAAGTTTTGCAGTCTGTGCGGAAAGTTGTGACCGATATGGGCGCGGCATCGGTGCTGGCGATTCCGCTCAGCGATGGCGAAGAAATCGTAGGCATGCTCGTCCTGATGCATAATCGCGCGCGTTCTTGGCAGCAGGCTGACATGGTTGTGCTGAAGACTTTGGCCGAGCAGATGGTGATTGCGCTGAACAATGCAGGCTTGCGGCGCCTGGTGAAAAACCTTTCGGTGACCGACGAAAAGTCGGGGCTGCTGAAGCGCGCCTCATACATCGATCTCTTGCTCGCGGAGAGCAAGCGGGCAATTCAAAATGCGTCAGCGCTTTCTGTGCTGTTGCTGCAGTTCGGCAAGAGCGGGTCGATGATCAAGGAATATGGCGAGGCCGAAGTGCAAGCCGTGATGGAAAGAGCGGGGCAGTTGTTCGCCGCGAACATTCGCTCGAACGATTTGGCATTTCGCTACGACACGACCACGATCGCGATTCTGCTCGGCGAGACGGCGGAGAAAGAGGCGTTGCTCGCGGTGGAAAAGTTGCGCAAGATTATCGCTGAGGTGCGTTTTCCGGCGAAGGACGATTCGAGCACCGGGCCAGCGGCTCAGTTTTCCGCAGGACTGGCGGAGGCTGTGATAAGGACCGAATACGATCCCGTGGATGTCGTCACGGAAGTGATCAATCGCGCCGAGCACGCCTTGGGACAGGCCATGTCGCAAGGGCCAGGAAAAGTTGTGGCGCTCGGTCCGGCGCTGGCGGCGGGTGCCGTAGCGTAATCCCAGGGTGACATTGCAGTTGACAGGATGATGGGTGTTCCGCTGAACTTCCTTCAACCTCTCACGATCTTCAGTGACGCTCTTTGTGGTCAAATCTACTTTGCCGCTGCTAAACTAACCAGTCAAACTTCTCATTTCTGATCCTCTCTTAGCGCAGGATCTGCGGGAACAATCATGCTAAAGCCAGGTGACATTGCCATAGTGAGTGGGGCGCGGACGCCCTTTGGCCGTTATTGCGGCAAGTTGAAGGACTTCACCGCGCAGGAGTTGGGCGCGATTGCGGCCAAAGGGGCCATGGAGCGGGCGACCGTCGATCCCAAGGACGTCGATCACGTGGTGTTTGGCAACGCGCAGCAGACTTCCGGCGACGCGCTTTATGGCGCGCGTCACGTGGGATTGAGAGCGGGCATTCCGATTGAGGTGCCGGCGCTGACGGTGAACCGGCTGTGCGGTTCCGGGATGCAGTCGATAGTGAACGCGGCGCAGTTGGTTCAATTAGACGAAGCCAAAGTCGTCGTTGCCGGGGGGATGGAGGCGATGTCGCAGGCTCCGTTTGTGATCCGCGGGCGCGACGGATTTACGCTGGCGCCTGGCGGCAAATTGGAAGATTCGCTGATGGTCGCGTTGCTCGATTCCTATTGCGGTTCTTATATGGCGAACACCGCCGAGCTCTACGGGTCGGAGCAGGGGATCACGCGACAGATGCAGGATGAATTCGCGTTGCGCTCCCAGAAGTGCGCCGAAGATGCGTACAAGGCGGGGAGAATTCAGGAAGAGTTGGTGCCGGTGCCGCTGCGTAATCATAAGGGCGAGCCGACCGGCGAATCGCTCACCGAGGATGATCACCGGCGCCCGCAGACCACCATGGAAGGGTTGGGAAAACTGCGTCCGGCGTTTGGGAAGAATGGAACCGTGACCGCCGGCAACGCGAGCGGCATTGTCGACGGGGCCGCAGCCGTTGTGGTGATGTCGATGGAGGAGGCGCGCAAGCGCAATTTGATGCCACTGGGACGGATCGTGAGTTGGGGCATCGCCGGAGTCGAGCCCAAGCTGATGGGGCGAGGTCCAGTGCCGGCGACGAAAGTCGCGCTGCAGAAGGCGGGGATGTCGCTGGAGTATATGGATTTGATCGAAGTGAACGAAGCCTTTGCGGCCCAATACCTGGCAGTCGAAAAAGAGTTGGGCCTGGATCGCGAGAAAGTGAACGTCAACGGCGGGGCGATTGCTTTGGGACATCCGCTGGGAGCGACCGGAACGAGGCTAGTGATTACACTGCTGTACGAGTTGCGTCGGCGCAAGAAAAAATACGGGCTGGCGACGGCGTGCATCGGCGGCGGTCAGGGCATCGCGATGATCGTGGAGACGTTACTTAATTTTTAGCCACGGGTTTTCACGGATTCGCACGGATGAAAAGCGAATTCTTTGATCTTGGATTGTTTTGATCCGCGAAAATCCGTGTAATCCGTGTCTGCCATTTCTTTGGGAGTCATTATGGAAATTAAGAAAGTTGGCGTGCTCGGTTGTGGCTTGATGGGTTCTGGCATTGCGCAGGTCTGCGCTACGGCCGGCTTCGACGTGACTGTGCTCGAAGTCGAGCAGAAGTTTCTCGACAAAGGATTTGCCGGGATCGAAAAATCTTTGGCAAAGTTTACCGAGCGACCGGTGGAAAAGGGCGGGATCACGGCGGCCCAGCGAGACGGGATTCGCGAGCGACTGAAGGGCACGACCAACAAGGCCGACCTGGCGGATTGCGACATTGTGATTGAGGCCATCATCGAAAGCGTGGAAGAAAAAAAGAAAATGTACGCCTCGATTGATGCGATCGTGAAGAAGGAGGCGATTTTTGCCTCGAATACGTCGTCGATTTCGGTGACCGAGCTCTTGACCGCGGTGAAGCGGCCGGAGCGGTTTATAGGCCTGCACTTTTTCAATCCGGTGCCGCTGATGAAGTTGGTGGAGGTGGTGCGGACGATCGCAACGGCGGACGACGTTTACGACACGGCATACGAGTTCGGCAAGAAACTGGGCAAGGTGCCGGTGCGCACGTCAGACAAGACAGGATTCGTCGTAAACCGGCTGCTGGTGCCATATTTGCTCGATGCGATCCGCGCCTATGAAGAGGGAGTCGGGTCGATTGAAGACATCGACAACGCGATGAAGCTGGGCTGCGGCTATCCGATGGGACCGTTTACGCTGCTGGATTTTGTCGGGCTTGATACGACTTACTACATCACGCATGTGATGTATGACGAGTTCAAGGAACGGCGGTTTGCCTCGCCTCCGCTGCTGAAGCGGTTGGTAATGGCAGGTTGGTACGGGCGGAAGTCGGGCCGCGGATTCTATGATTACTCGAACCCGGAGAAACCC
>DASSRO010000212.1:0-6518 GCA_035701745.1 Candidatus Sulfotelmatobacter sp.
GCGGACAGAACTTCTTGGATCCCCATGTCTGTAACCTGCCGCTGGAATTCCTCCCCGAAGATGGCGTCGCGATCGCGCAGCAGGTAGCGCGGGACCTGCTCAAACGGAAACGCCTCCCGCAGCTGCTGTCCGGTCCATTCCGCCGTTGAATGGGCGGTCACATTGAAATGAAGAATGCGTCGACGGTCATGAGCCAGCACCAGAAAGACGGAAAGCACTTGGAAACGAATGGTAGGCACGGTAAAGAAATCGATGGAGACCAACTGCTTCGCATGATTCTCCAGGGAAGTGCGCCAGGTCTGCGACGGCGGCTTGCGGCCGCGCACCATGTATTTGCTGACGCTGCTCTCTGCAATGTTGATGCCCAGCTTGAGCAATTCACTATGGATGCGGGGTGCCCCCCAAGTGGCGTTTTCGCGGCACATTCTGCGGATCAGATACGGACGTCGCGGGGAAGCGTGGGTCTTCCCGGCTGGCCCCGCCGAATCTTCCACGCCCAGAACAGAGCGAAGCCGCGGCGATGCCAGGCCAGCACCGTTTCGGGTTGAACGATGGCCAGCGCCGAACGCCAGTCGCTCCAAACGCGGGAGAGCCAAGCCCACAGCAGACGGTCCAGTAGAATCAACTTGGGACGCTTTCTTGCGGAGCGTTGAAGCACGCCAATTTATTCTTATTCGGCGCGCAGCGCTTCCGACGGAGATATCCTGCTTGCCCGCAGAGCGGGAATGAATGCTGCGACAAGCGTTGAAAAGCTGAGTGTCAGGATGGCCAGGAGAGTCGCCGCGGGGTCATACGGATCTAATCCGTATAGTTGGCTGCCCAGAAACTTGCCCGCTGCCAAAGCCACCGGAAATCCAAGAGCCAGACCGACAGCTACCAGGGCCAACGCTCTTCGGATTACAAGGACTGCCACCTGCGCGGGAGTAGCGCCGAGTGCAAAGCACACCCCAATCTCAGTTGTGCGTTGTCCCACGTTATAGGAAGTAACTCCATAGAGCCCGATGGAAGCAAGAACAAGCGAAAGCATTCCAAAGAAGGATGACAATTTTGCTATGAGGCGCTGTTGCCGGAACTGATTGGATACTTGCTCACCCAGAGTTCCAATCGACTCGATCGGAAGACGAGGATCTACCGAGATTATCGCCTGGCGAATTTCAGCAGCGGATACAGTGGCGCCAGGCCGCGCCACCAGGATGATGTCGTGCAGGCGATGTGAGCCGGGATTACTATCTGCCCCAGTCTTTGCCACCACATCGTGCTGCGCTTCGGCCAGAAAAAAGAATGGAACAATCGGCTTGTCGAAATCGAAGTCCAGGTAGCACGCGTCTTGCACTACACCCACGATTTTGTAGTTCCGCGATGATCCCAGTTCCGGGCGTCCGAAGTATTGTCCAATGGGGTTTTCATTGTTGAAATACTTCTTCGCGAACGCCTCATTGATCACCGCAACGTGCTGCGAAGTCGCAGTATCTTCCTCAGAGATGCCACGTCCTTCGATGATTTGAGTTCCGATAGCGCTGAAGTATGTTGGCGTCACTCGATCCCAATAAACCATGTTTTCAACTTTATCCGCGTCCGGCCCGGGAGCTGGGCGCCCGTCCAGCCACACGCTGCTAGCCCAATTATTTCCGCTCAACGGGGAGTACTGGCAGATCGCCGCGGCAGCCACGCCGGGAATAGTGGATAAGGAAGCTCGAATGCGATCGTATAGGATCGTGAACTGGTTTGGTTGGTAGTCGACCAGACCTGGATCAATCCTGACGATCGTGCGTTGCTGCTGGAGGAAGCCAAAGCGTTGATTCTCGAGGCGGTGCACAGCAGTAGTCAATAATCCGGATGCTGCCAACAAAACCAAGGAAAGAGCTGCCTGGAACACCACCAGCATCTTGCGAGGAAGCGCACCTGTGCGAGCAGTGGAACGGCTCACTCCCCGAAGGGCTTCAATCGGATCCACCCGCGTGGTCATCCATGAGGGAGCGACGCCGAAGGCCACGGCCGCGACCAACGAAACGCAGAAAGCAAACAACAACACCGGCATGGAAGGGGACGCATGGATCGGTAAACCCCCCACACCCCGGGCCGATGGAAATGCAAAAAGCAGAATAAGATGCGTACCCGCAAATGCGACGATCAGACCTGCCATGCCCCCCGCAAGTGAGAGCAAAATGCTCTCCGTCAGAGCCTGCCTCACAAGGCGCGAGGTGTGCGCGCCCAGTGCTACGCTCAAAGATGTCTCTCGTCGCCGCTGCATGCCGCGAACGAACATGAGATTGGCCACATTGGCGCAGACAATGAGCAACACAAACGCCGACACCATCATCAGGATCTGAAGCCAGTGTTCATATTCCGCTCGCATGCTGGTGATGCCCGAGCCCCCGGGTCGCAGGAACAGGGTTTGCTCCGATAACTTCGCGCGATCATTTGCGCTCATCTCGCTCTGGTGAGAAAGCAGCCACTGCTTCAGTTCCACCCGCATTTGAGCCTCTATTGCTGCGGACTCAGCGCCGGGCCTGATGCGTCCGATCAAATCCAACCAATACTGGTCAGCCTGATTAAGATCGCCAGCATCCGCTTGGGGCATCAATCTTTCCGAGTTAAGCGCCAGAAAGAGATCGGGTGGATCGCTGCGAAGCGTATCGCCAAAGAAACTGGGTGGAGCGATTCCCACGATGGCAAATGGGGTGTTATCTATGTGGAAGACACTACCAACGATAGACGGATCCGATCCGTATTGCTGCCATAGTCGATAGCTCATCACTGCTACCGGCGGAGCGCCGGATTGATCGTCGGTGGAAGTCAGCAGCCGTCCGGCATATGCACTGATGCCGAACATGGCGAAGTAATTGCCCGAAACGAACTCCCCAGGATAGCTTTGTGCTGACGCTGTGCCGCCGGAACGCTGCACACCAAACAGCGGATCGGAGGCCTGGAACGCCGCCAATTCCGCAAAACCCTGGGTGTGGTCCCGAAAATGTTTGTACAGATCGTAAGAGACAAGGGAATACTCGTTCTCTTGACTGTACCCGCCCCAATAGCAGCAGCGTGCCTCTTTGCCCAGGCGGTACAATTCGCCGGGATTAGCCACTGTCAGCGACTTCAGCAGAACATCGTAGAACAGAGTGAAAATAGAGGTTGTCGCGCCAATGCCCAGCGCCAGCGTCAGGACGACGGTGACGGTGAATGACGGTGACTTTCGCAATCGACGCAGCGCATAGCGCGTGTCGTACAGCAGGCTCTCTACAAATGGCAAACCTGTTTGATCCCGGTACTCTTCCTTAATCGCCTCCACTGCTCCAAACTTCAGCATCGCTTGCCGCCGCGCCTCGGCGGGCGGCAGTCCCGCTTTCACATTCTCTGCCGTCTGCAGGGCGATATGTTCCTCAATTTCTTCTTCCAGTCGCTCGTCGTCGCGCCGCCTCGTCACCAAGTTCTTCAATCTTGTGAGGAACCGCCTCAGGTCCTTCATGACAGATCCTCCGCCTTCAATTCAAAGAATCGCCCGATGATCCCTGCGGTTTGCTCCCAGTCTCGGAGCTCGGCCTGCAACTGCTTGCGTCCCTCCCGTGTCAGACGATAGAAGCGCGCCCGGCGATTATTCTCTGAGGGGCCGTACTCGGAAACTATCGAGCCTTCCTGCTCGAGTTTCAGCAGCACCGGATAGAGAGTTCCTTGATTCACGGCGAGCACGTCCCGGCTGATCTGCTCGATTCGCCTGGCGATACCATAGCCGTGCAGCGGGCCAAGGACATCGAGAGTCTTGAGGATCATGAGTGCCAAAGTGCCCTGAGGAACATCCGCTTTTCGTTTCATAATCACCGACCTGTTGGTTTCCAACAGGAAGCATACTCCACACTCATTGGAAACACAACAGGTCGGCCGCGCGTCCGCGCGTCCGCGCGTCTTCAGCGTGTGTCGCTGCTGCATGAGACGAAGAACGAGGTTACAGTGGTCGGCAACTCTTCCCTAATCGGGTTATGTCAGAGTTGTCCGTGATACGCCCAAAATCGCACTGCCAGTCCCCATTTTCAGTGTGATCGCCTGTTCTGAAAAACTGGCAGGATTCTATTGAGAGGTCATTTGCTGGGTGAGTATCTCTAGCGCCCTGGCCATCGCCGGATCTTTTCCAGCGGACACGTCGGCATCGGCAAAGACAGAAACTTCGAAATCGGGTGGAATCCCCACTAGATCAAAGATCGTGCCGTCGGCGGTGCGATATATCTCGTTCGGCAGGCCGAAGCGCCAGCGGTTGGGGAGCTGGCGACCGAGTACGTCGGAAAAAACGCCCTGGGTGTTCTCGCCGATGCGCACGATGTGCGGCGAATGGCCCATCAACGCTTGGGTGAAGGTTTCGCCCGCGCTGATGGTCAGGGGCCCGATGAGTTCCACCACCGGGCCGCGAAAGCCCGGCCGCGTGCTGGGATGGATCATGCTGGAATCTTCGGGAGTCCACTTATTGCGATCGACAGGATCGGCGCGGGCGACCTTCGTGTAGGCCAGGTAGTCGGCCGTGGCGAGCCGGGAAGCGATCTCCAAGCCGTACGGATCGTCGCCGCCGAAATTGATGCGGACGTCGATAGCGAGCGCCTTCAGCTTCGGATCGGAAAAGATCTCGTCGAGGGCGGTCTGCAGCGCTGTCAATCCGTTCGCAAACCCCCGCTCCTTGGAATAGCCGGAGAAGGAGAGGATACGCAGATATCCCGTGGTCTCATTGACGTGGGCGTATTGAAGCTGGTCGTTGCACCACTTGCGCAATGGCGTTCGGAGATACGCGCGATCGGTAACTGCTAGCAGCGCCGGCATGGTCTTAGTGTGGAATTCATGCCTGTCACCTTTGACCACACGGTCCGTACTCGGCCTGTACGTGTGGAATTCGCGCTTGAGATCGGGAGCATCGATGTAGGTATGGAGGTTGTGAAATGGCTCGATCATTCCCGCAAGAATGTCGAAAAGTTCCGCCGGCGTGGTCTTGTCGGTGATCTTGGCGCGATTGGCGGCAACGGTGGCGTCCCAATCCGCCTTTTGCTGATCGAACAGGATGTAGTTCTCGGCCCAGGTGCGGGTGAAGACCTCGAAATTGCCCTGCGGCGTGTTCGGCGTGGGATGCTCGCAGGCCGCTGGCAGCTTCGCGATGCGGTCGATGCGCACGTCGGAGACCGAGGAGACGTTGTGGAGGAGCCTGTGATCAGCCGTGCCACCGCTGCGGATAAAGAACACATCCCCGTCTGTGGTCTTGAATGTGGCCTCGCGGCCATCGATGCTGGTGTCCTCCCGCTGGGCCGCATCTCCAGGCACACAAGTCGTAGCGGTCACCTCGAAAGACTGGAGCGTCGCTCCCTGAATGTCGAACACCAGGCCGTATCCTTCGCTTCTCCACGCCCCGTCCAGCGACTGTTTCTGCGCTGATGAACCGGATAAGCCAAGGACTGCCAGGACTGTGAGCGTCATCGCGATGATCCGTTTCATGCTGAATATTGTACCGTCCGATTGGCCATAAATCGCCATTACACTCACAACGGCAGATTCTAAGAATTTCCTTGGAGTGTTGTCGGCAAACCGGAGAGCGCCGGGATAAACCGGCATCATGTTGTAGGGGATGAAAGAGCCCTACAGGAAAGGAGAGCAGCGAATCCATCCTGGCCTCGAGTCTTGCAGGCGGTACCGCGAGGTGGCGCTTGAAGCGTAGATAGCGGTATCGGTGGGCCCGGCTGGAAGAAACGAATGGTCGCGAAGCTCAAAGGAATCAAGGCTGAGCTTCAACGCCGGAAGCATCGCCGTACGAGCGAGGTCGGTGCCTGGCTTCGGAAGGCTGTGCTGGGATACTACCAATACCATGCGGTTCCGGGTAACTCGACCTGCGTACCTTCCAACGTCGCGTTGCTTGGCTGTGGAGGAGCATCCTCGTGCGCCGCAGTCAACGCGCGCACGTGCGCTGGGATCGTCTCTCCCCTCTCTTGACCCGATGGATTCCGCAACCCCGCATTCTCCATCCCTACCCCGATGTACGCTCCTCGCCGCCACCCATCCAGGGTAAGAGCCGTATGCGTGAACGCGCTTGTACGGATCTGTGCAGGGGGCGATCAGCGATGGTCGTCCCTACCGCGACAGTAATCCAGACCGGGGGACATGCAGATAGGTAACGAAAAGTCCGCTAATGTGCAGCAGCCATTTACGGTCTTGAGTCCACTTGGCCGGAAAACGCTATCCGGAGAAGTGGTTGTATCTAGAGCATTGCTGGAAAGCCAGGCGTCCACATCTCTTTGTACGGTGCGATTTCTCCCGTCGATTCGCATTTCTTAAGTTTACGCGCGCGGATCGAAGCTCAGAGGATCCAAAAAGTCGTAGCGCACCGTCCGTTTATATTCTGGCTTTATCGCGTGCGTGGCTGGTCGGCCGAGCTTCTGTTCGAACAGATGATGCCTCTGCAGGTCGAAGAGAGCTCTCACCTTCGGCCGTTCGCCGTTGCTCTGAATCCGGACCACTGCCAGTGGCCCCTAATCAGCAGGAAGTACGCTGATACC
>DASSRO010000213.1:0-51429 GCA_035701745.1 Candidatus Sulfotelmatobacter sp.
CGCAGCGAGATCCCCATGGGAACTTCGACCAGGCCGGTATTTTCCACGCGCCCGGCGAGGGCAAAAACTTTTGTGCCTTTGCTTTTCTCGGTGCCGATCTGCGCGTACCACTCGCCGCCGTTGCGAATGATGGGCGCAATGTTGGCATAGGTCTCAACGTTGTTGATGAGGGTCGGCTGGCCGAACAATCCTTCCATGGCGGGATAAGGCGGGCGCGGCCGCGGCGTGCCGCGCTTGCCTTCCACCGAGGCGATCAGCGCGGTCTCTTCCCCGCACACAAATGCTCCGGCGCCCAGACGCAGATCCACGCGGAAACTGAAGCGCGTGCCGCAGATGTTGGCTCCAAGCAAGCCGACTCGCTCGGCCTGGCGGATCGCGTTCTTCAGCCGCTTAATGGCCAGCGGATATTCGGCGCGCACATAGATGTAGCTTTCCGACGCGCCCACGGCATAAGCGGCGATCAGCATGCCTTCGAGCACGCGGTGGGGATCGCTTTCGAGGACGCTGCGATCCATGAACGCGCCCGGATCGCCTTCGTCGGCGTTGCAGATTACATATTTCTGCGTTCCCACCGCCTTCGAGACCGTGCTCCACTTCAGGCCGGTGGGATAGCCCGCGCCGCCGCGGCCGCGCAACCCGCTTTTCGTCACTTGCTCGATGACTTCGCGGGCGGTCATTTCGGTGAGCGCTTTGATCAAGGCGGAATAACCGTTGGCGGCAATGTAGTCTTCGACCCGATCGGGATCGATTACGCCAGAGTTCTCCAGCACGATTTTTTTCTGGCGGCTGAAAAATGGAACGTCGGTGGGGCAGAGCAGGCGCTCCACCGGTCCGCTCTCGAGACTGTCGAGGATCGGGGCGCTATCGGCCGCTTCGACCTTTTTGTAAAGCACGCCCGCGCTGGTCGAGACCAGCGGCCCCTCCGAGCACAGACCCATGCAGCCAACGCCCTTCACCTGGCAACGCTCTTTGGCGCCGCGGCGTTCGACCTCCTGGTCGAGCCCATCTTTTATCGCCTGGCTTTGGCAGGAAAGACATCCGGCAGCGACACAAACGTTCACGCGCTGGGTGAAGCGGCTCTGGGCCGCACGCTCGGTTTCGGCGATCTCATCCAGCTCTTCCGGCGTCATGCGTGTGTCCATTTCTTCAAGTGCTCGCGAATGGCCGGCGTCGCCACCTTGCCGGCAACTTCCTGGTCGTATACAACCGCGGGAGCAAGTCCGCACGATCCCAGGCAGCGCGCGGTGAGCAGCGAAACTTTTTTATCGGCGGTGGTCTCCCCGGGAGCAATCCCCAGATCGCGCTGCACCGCCTCCAGTAATTGCGGTGCTCCCTTGATGTAGCAGGCCGTGCCCATGCAGATGACGCAGGTGTGCTCGCCTGCCGGCTTCAGCGTAAAAAAATGATAGAAGGTGGCGACGCCGTAAGCCCGGCTCAGCGGCACCCGCAGCGACATGGCCACATAGCGCAGCGCTTGCACGTCTAAATATCCGAAAGCCTCCTGCACTGTGTGCAGGGTCTCAATCAAGCCGCGCTGCTGTTGGCCTTGCCGCCGTATGGTGGCATCGACTAACTTCCAGCGTTTGTCCTGATTGGGTGGAGTGGGTTTGGCAACATAGGAGGCCATATCCGTTCTCAGCCGCAGATAAAATCAAAACATCCGTTATAAAACGCAGTTACTCGTGAATGAAAAGCAATTGTAATCCTGGCGAATGCGCTTGCAGCGATACTGCTTCGAGAAATCTCGCAGGCTAGTTTCATTTCGGTTCTAGTCCCATTCCTTCGCCACCGCCGCGCACGATTCGATCTCTCCTGACGGTTTAGTTTCGTTTGAGGCGAGCGCGGAGATCACGATGAGGGTGGCGTCATCCCTCAATTGGGAAGCGCAGAACTGTTTCACCGCAGCCAGCAGACCCGACTTCAGTTCAGACGTGGATTTGTGGGCGTAGGCTCGCGCACCCGCGATCAGACGTTGCTCTCCGAATTCCTCTCCTTCAGGCAATCCCGCCTCGGTAATGCCGTCAGTGAACAGCAGCAGCCGATCTCCGGGGTGGAGTTGCACGACGGAATCCTCGTAGTTCCATTCCGGGAATACACCGATCACGGCGCCGCCATTGTGCAGTTCGCGGACGTCACGGTTGGACCGAATCAGGATCGGCAGAAGGTGTCCTGCATTGGTGTAGTGGAGAAGGCCGCGCTCGGCGTCGAGCACGGCGTAAAACAGGGTTACAAACTTTCCCGGGGCGATGTTGGCGCACAGAACCGAGTTGATCCGGCTGCACAATGCCGCCGGCGAAGTCGACTCGGTGGCGAATGCCCGTACGGTGGCCTGCACATTCGCCATCAGCAGGGCGGCGGACACGCTCTTGCCGACGACGTCGGCAATGCAAACGCCGAGTTTCATATCGCTCAGCTTGATCACGTCGTAATAGTCGCCGCCTACGACGCGGGCGGGCTCCCATGCGCCGACAATCTCGAATCCTGCAACTTGAGGAATGTTTTTGGGGAGCAGCGACTGTTGGATCTCCCGGGCCTGCTGCAACTCCTGCCCTTGCAACTCGCGTTCAGCCGCTTCCAGTTCGATGGTCTGCTGCAATTCACGATTTTTCGCTTCCAGCCGCTCCCGGGTATCGCGGTAGAGTTGCGAAACCACACCCACGATCACCGTGGCCATGAAGGGAAACTTCCAGCCGGACGCGAGAAATGGCCACAGCGCCTGGCCGGGGAGTCGCCGGACCGGGAATTGAATGATGTTAACCACCATCACCCCTAAGATTGAAACCAGCAGCAGGAGGGGCGAATAGAGCGTCCAGGAATGCCACAGGCGCTCGCGGCGGTAGAGAAACCCCAGGTGATCCTGCATGAGCACGATCAAATTGCAAAGCGACAAGGTATAGATCAGAGTGCTGCCCATCGGGACGGGGCGGTCCGCAGCCCATAGGGCCGCATAGATCGCAACGGCCACAGCAACGTAGGACTGTTGCCGGCGAATCAGGCTCATCGGAAGAAGCGATTGGATGGACGACTTCATCTCGGCGCACAGCCTCGGCACACTTCCACTTTCCCACTTCGCGCTGCCTCTTGCGCTCTCAAATCCTGCAGTTGCCCGTCTCCGAATCTTCAGCAGCGAATCGTCAGCACCGGGCATTGCGCCTGGGCAAGTACATGCTGCGCGGTGGATGGGAGGTGAGTGGTGCCCACGGCTTGGTTGGAACGGGCACCCAGCACGATCAAGTCAGCGGCGCGGTCCGCCGCAGCCTTCAAGATGCTCTTCCATGCGGACCCAAACTCCAGCAGGATTTCCGGGGAATACTGCAGAGCGGCGTTTCCCGGAATCAAATCGTGCAGGCGGCGAACGCCGTCTTCCATCGGGCCCGGACGGCTGCCCAGTTGCGTGTAGTCCTCAATCACGTGCAGCAGCGTCAGGCGCGAGCTAAATTCTTCGGCGAGCGATACGGCCTCCTGCGCCACGCAGGCAGAATTCTGTGCGAAGTTTGTGGCGAACACAATCTGCTTCAACTCCAGTTCCACGGGGGCCAAATCCCGGCACCGGTCTCCGAATGCGAGTAATTTCGCGCCGTCAGAAACTTTTGGTCCAACCGTCAGCACAGGGCAGGCCGCGTGACGCAATATATTTTCCGCCACCGAACCCAGCAGCAGCTTGCCCAGGCCGCTGCGGCCGTGGGTGCCGAGCACGATCAGATCGATCTTCTCCTCATCCACCAGTCCGGCAAGGTTCTCCCAGACCTGGCCATGACGCACATAGATGTGGTGAGGTAGTCCTTCTACGTGGCTGGAAATCCGCTCTAATTTTTCTTTGGCCTCGGCGTGAGCATCCTCGTAGATGGTGCTCAGGCTGACGTAGTCGACCCCGCCGGTCATCATCAGCACACTCGTGTCCGAGAGCACATGCGCGATATGCAGGGCGCTTCCGAAGTGGCGGCAAATGGCTGCAGCGTAGGGGAGAGCGGCGTCCGACGAAGATGAGAAGTCGGTGGCAAACAATACGTTCTTCACGGAAAGCGCGCTGGTGATCGAGCCCCGGCGTTCGAGGCCTGCGCTTTTCTTTTCTTCAACTTTCGCTTCGATGAGCGCCATTCGACACCTCCCACACCCATTTTGAGGATCACACCTGGGGCCTGCCTTCGATATGCCCCTTGTCACCTGATTTTGTGATTTAGATCACAGATGGGTGCGCAGCCTGGACGGCTGGTTTTTGCGGGACAGGCGGGGGTGTTGATTGCGTGATGGAGCTTCCTTTGAAGAGCAGAATCAATTGCCCTAAACGTCAAAGTCCGCATGATCCTACTGCGCGAAGCCATCCGCCTGGGTGACCGCTCCCATGGCGACCGTGTGGTCGATGTAGAGCCTTCCGGCATCGAGCGCCTTGCGGTCGAGTTCCAGCAGCGCCGGATTCTTTACCTTGTTTTCCAACACTTGCAGGGCAGTCGCGGGAGAAAGGCACTCAGTCTCCTCGAGCAGGGCTCCGAGGACGACGACATTCGCGACTTTCGCGGAGCCCAGTTTGTCCGCAATTTCCGATGCCGGGATACAGACCACTTGCGCCTGCGGAATGGCGAGATCTTCAGGGAGTTTTTCGCGGCCATAGAGGATCGTGCCGCCGGGCGCAACCTGCGCGGCAAACTTGCGCAGCGCGATTTCCGTCATCGCAATCAGGACCTGGGGACGCGACAACACCGGCGATCCGATGCGTTCTTTCGACAGGCAAACGTGGCAGTGCGCGCTGCCGGAGCGCATTTCGGGGCCGTAAGAAGGCAGCCAGCTGACTTCCAGGCCCTCGCGCATTCCCATCTCCGCCAGAAGCTGGCCGAGCAGCAGCACGCCTTGTCCGCCGAAGCCTGCGATTTTAAGGCCGAGGTCGCGGAAATGATGATGTCTTCCTGTCGCGGGCGAATCGCCCGAGGTTTTGCGCTCTCCCTCCACCAGTTCGGCAACGGTTTTGTGCGGCGGGATGTTGTTGTTCGGAATCTCAACTGCACGGTCGCGGAAGACATTCAGCGGAAATTGCGGAATCATCTTCTCCCCAACCCACTTCCGCGCCTCGACCGGGTCTTTTCCCCAGATCGTGGGGCAAGGCGAAAGAATCTCGACGAAGGTAAATCCGGCGCCCGCCTTCTGCAGCTCCAGCGCTTTGCGCACCGCGCGCCGAGCCTTCATGATGTTCTTATTATCGGAGAGCGCGACCCGCTCGATATAAACCGGAGCCTCCAGCGAGGCGAGCATCTCGCACATATGCAGCGGGAAGCCTTCATTCACCGGCCGCCGGCCCCAGGGAGAAGTCGTGCTGCGCTGCCCGACCAGCGTGGTGGGCGCCATCTGTCCGCCGGTCATGCCGTAGATCGCGTTGTTGACGAAGAAGACGCTGATTTTTTCCCCGCGATTGGCGGCGTGCACAATTTCGGCGGTGCCGATGGCCGCCAGGTCTCCATCACCCTGGTAGGCGACTACAATTTTGTCAGGGCAGGCGCGTTTCAGGCCCGTGGCCGCCGCCGGAGCGCGGCCGTGCGCCACCTGCACGTTGCCCACGTCAAAATAGTAGTAGGCGAAAACCGAGCATCCCACCGGGCTGACGAGGATGGTCTGATCCTGCAAGCCCAGGTCCTCCAGCGCCTCGGCAATGAGCTTGTGGGCCACTCCATGGCCGCATCCGGGACAGTAGTGAGTCTGGTGTTTGAGGTCGCTCTTGCGCTCGAACTCGGGATAAAAGACCTCCGACCTCGCGTGCACAACTTCGTATTGGTCGGGCGCTGCCTTGGGTTGCTGCTGAAGGACGTCCACGTTGTTTTCCGCCATGATTGGTGTCCGCGTAGCGGCGGACGCATTCGTCCGCCTGCTCGATTGCCGAAATTCAATTGCACACCTCCCCGGACGAATGCGTCCGGGGCTACGTGCTCACTGCAGCCGGCAAACTCTGTTCTACCTTCGCCAGCAGTTCTTCTACGGCCGGCACATTGCCGCCGCCGCGACCGTAGAATTCCACCGGCCGCTTTCCATCCAAAGCCAGCCGGACGTCTTCCACCATCTGCCCGTTGCTGAGCTCCACCACGAGAACTTTCTCGGCGCGGAGAGCAGCCGCCTTCAGTTCGTTCGAGGGAAAAGGCCACAGGCTGATGGGCCGGAATAACCCAACTTTCATTCCCTGGCGGCGCGCCTCGTCCACTGCGGAGCGCAGCACCCGCGAAACGATGCCGTAGCCGACAAGGATCAGCTCGGCATCTTGGGTGCGGTACTCCTCCCAGCGCGTTTCCACCTGCTGCGCGCGAATGTATTTTGCTTCCATGCGCCGCTGGTGTTCTTCCAGATCGTCGCATTCGAGATAAATCGAACTCACCATGTTCTTGCGCGTGCCGGAGGTTCCCTTCACCGCCCAAGGCTTTTGAGGAGGCAGGATTTCGCGATACTCAAGGTCGAGCGGTTCCATCATCTGGCCTACGAATCCGTCGGCCAGCACAATGGCCGGATTGCGGTAGCGGTCGGCCAGTTCGAAGGCGAGGATGGTCAGGTCCGCCATCTCCTGCACCGAGGCCGGAGCGACCACCAGGTTGCGATAGTTGCCGTGCCCGCCGCCTTTGACCATGGCGAAATAGTCGCTCTGCTCGGGAGCGATGTTGCCCAGGCCGGGCCCGCCGCGCATCACATCGACAATGACGCAGGGCAGTTCTGCGCCGGCGAGATAGGAGATGCCTTCCTGCATCAGGCTGAGGCCGGGACCGGAAGACGCGGTCATGACGCGAACTCCGGCGGAAGCCGCGCCATACACCATGTTGATCGAAGCCGTCTCACTTTCGGCTTGCACGAAGGTTCCGCCAACTTCGGGAAAGTACAAGGCCGCAGCTTCCGCCACTTCGCTCGCCGGGGTGATGGGATAGCCGTAGTAAGCCCGGCAGCCTGCCAGGACTGCGCCTTTTATGACCGCGACGTTTCCTTTACACAGTTGCCGCATGGGGTTCTCCGGAAGCAACTTGGGACGCTGATTTTTGGACTGCGAGGCGATAAACCACGATCGCGCCCGGCTCGGGACAGCAATAGAAACAGATGCCGCACCCGGTGCAGTCATGGCCGGTATAGCTTGCGGGGTGCACACCGTAGGAACTCAACTCGGGCGCGAGTTCCAGGCACTTTGGCGGGCAGGATTCCACACAGAGCCCGCACCCTTTGCACTCTTCCACGTTGATCGTGATGTTGCCGCGTGCCGCGCCTGCCATATTTTTCACCTCGAGGTTGCCGAGTGGGCTGCGCGCGGATTCTGCAGCCACTTGGTCTTTTCACAATATTCGTAAAGCTCGCCGCGGAAATCAGGATGCGCGATCTCGATCAGGGCCTTGGCGCGCTCGCGAATGGACTTGCCGTGCAGATACGCAACCCCGTATTCCGTCACGATGTAGCGAATCAGCCCGCGCGAGGTGACGACGCCTGCTCCGGGATCGAGCGTAGGCACGATTCGCGAAATTGCGCCCTGCTTGGCAGTCGACGAAATCGCAATGATCGGCTTGCCGCCCTTCGAGCGCGACGCGCCCCGCAGAAAATCCACCTGCCCGCCAATGCCGCTGTAGAACTGATTACCAATCGAATCGGAACAAACCTGCCCGGTCAGATCCACCTGCAGCGCGGAATTGATCGCCACCATGTTGTCGTTGCGCGCAATGAGCAGAGGATCGTTGGTATAAGCCGTGGGATGAAATTCAAAAATAGGATTGTTATCCACAAACTCGAACAGGCGCTTGGAACCGAGGGCGAAGCCCAGGATGATTTTCCGCGGCTTGAAATTCTTGCGCGCTCCGGTGATCACCCCGGCTTCGATCAGCGGGATCACGCCGTCCGAGACCAGTTCGCTGTGAACCGCAAGATCCTTGCGATCGGTGAGCATGGGCAGCACCGCATCGGGGATACCGCCTATGCCAGTCTGCAGCACCGAACCGTCTTCAATCAGGCCGGCGACATTGCCTGCAATCGCAATCTGCAGGTCGGTTACAACCGGCTTGGGCAATGCGCACAAGGGGCGGGAAGACTCAACCAGGGCATCAATGTCGCTGACGTGGATGAAGCTGTCGCCATAGGTGCGCGGCATGTTGTCGTTGATTTGCGCCACCACGTAGCGCGCGCATTTCGCCGCGGTGAGGGTGGTATCCACGCCCACGCCGAAGCTGCAGAAGCCGTGGGAGTCCGGCGGCGAGACCGCGATCAGGGCCACATCGATCGGCATCTCGCCGCTCTCGAACAGGCCCTCGATCTCGCTCAGGTAAATGGGCGTGTAATCGGCGCGGCCGTCATTGATCGCGGCGCGCACGTTGGCGCCGATGAACATCGCGTTGTGGCGGAAGTGGCCTGCCATTTCCGGAGCCACGTAGGGAGCGCACCCCATGGTCATCATGTGCACGATTTCCACCTCGTGCAATTCCGGGGCGCGACGCATCAGCGCTTCCACCAGTGTCTCGGGTTCGGCACAGCCCGGTTGTATATAAACGCGCATTCCCGAACGCACGCAGCGCAGCGCATCATCGGCGGTCTTCAGCCGCCGCTTGTAATCCATTTCCCACGACATAGACATCCGTCCGCTCCCCTAACGAGCCCTCAGTGCCAGCGGCTCGCGCTTCGCGCCGGCGACTGCACCTTCGTACCCCACAGCGGCGAAGTAAATTGCCCGGTCGAAAAACATTTCCAGCATCTGGAGCAATTCCAGTTCGCCCATGATTTCCACGGCCCGGTCCATCACCGCTTCGCTCTTCAGGAACTCCCAGAGATTCTCCTTAGTGAGCACGATGGCCTGGATGACCTCGCTAAGCGGAACGTTCTGCTGAGCCCGGCGCGCCCCGATCTCGCGGTAGCGATGCTCGATGTCGAGTTCGTTCTTGCCCAGCAGCCATTCACCCAGATGGCGGTAGATCTCGTAGACGCGCTCCTTCAATTCGTGAGCTGAGATATCGCGAAAGTGCGTGACTTGTGTGCTGGACTGGACTTTCCGCTCGAGTCCGGCAGCCAATTCATCGGCGTGGGACTCGATCAAACGCACTAGCCTGTAGGAAAACATCATAGGCGCCCCCTTGGCCCTTGGCCGGGCCTAGCCCAAATCGATCACACCCCAATCTTCAGCGCAGCATCCTGGTTGCTCCAGCCCTCAACCGGAACTTTCCCGGTCTCGACCGCGGGTTCCAGAGTCTGCGGGACAGTGATAGCGCGTGAAATCATGCAAACCGCTTTGGTCTTGCGCAGCAAATTGAGGCCCGCTTCGCGTTGCTCCTCGGACTGCACAGTCAGCCTGGGACGAACCAGAATTTCGTCAAAGTTGCACCCCGCCGCCCGGGTGCGGTGAACGCTGCCTTCGATTTCCACTTCCAGGTCCGTGAACTCGAACTTTGCCACCCGCGCCAGTTCGTGGAACGTGGTGGTGAAGCAACCTGCGAGAGCGCAGAGGAGCAATTGCTCCGGAGTCCAACGGCCCTGCAGCCCTCCCAACTCGGCGGCCTCGGAAAAATGGATCGTGTTGGGCGAAGACTCGCACTTGGCCAGTCCAGTGCGGCCTGAGGTCCACCAGGCCGAAACGCGATAGGTATATTCTGCAGCCATGTTATGACTCCTGGCGCTTCCCAACGGCGCCGCTCCCACTCAAGAGGAGAGCGTGAAGATCACAGTAATTGTGGTCTCAACCTCTACCGGTTGCCCGTTCAAAAGATATGGCTTGTAATGCCATTGTTTGACCGCCGCGATTGCCGCGGGCACCAGCATGGGATGTCCGCTGACCAACTGCAGGTTTTCAATTTGGCCATTCGTGTTAATAATTGCGCTGAGGACGACATCGCCCTGCACGCGAGCCGATCGGGCGAGCGTAGGATAAGTCGGCTCAATGCGCTGGATCAGCATTCCCTTGGTGACGCCTGCGGAGATACGAATGCGCTGCGGAGCGGTGGGAACAAACTTCGGAACGGCCGCCAGACTCGAGGAGGCCGAAATCACGCTGCCAATCACTCCACCCATTTGCCCACCCGGAATGCCTCCGGGCACGCCTCCAACCACGCCACCACTCGCCGGCATCGGCGGCGGCGCCTCGTCTTCTTTAATCATCTGAACCTTCTGCGGAATCTTCGTCGGCGTACGCAGTGCGCCGCTGCTGAGCACGTCGGTCTCGATCTGCCGTACGACCCGTCGTACTTGCTCGGCCGCCGGCGGCGGGGGAGGGGGGGGAGGGGGAGGGGCCACCAGGAACGTCAGCAGCTGGGCACTGGGAAGTTGCTCGGTGAATGCCAGCGGAATGAGCAACATCACAATGATCGCCAGAATGTTAATGACGAACGATGTGGTCGTGGCGAAGACCTTTCGCGTCCGCTGCGGACCAAATTCCAGCAGGCAGTCTGAAAACATCGTTCGTGGCGGCAGCTCCGGCCCCCAAACCAATTCGGAGGGCGGCTGAACCACAGCTAACCCTCGCAAAGCAGGCTTTACTTCTTTGACTTCTGGCTCGTGGATCTCGATAGTTGCCATGGGAACCCTCCCTGCCGTCCCCGCACGGATCTGGTCTCACCGTATCGCGCGGACGATGTAAGCCGTATCGGCCACATCTTCATTTTTCTCAAGGACATATTCACTCGGGGCAGCGGGAGGGGCAAATGGCCCTCATCACGGTTCTTGGTGATCTCAATCACGGTTTTGTGTTTTCGGGCTAAACGAAAGTAACAACGGGACATGTTAGGAACACAAACGTCATGGCCGGACTGCTCAGAAGGACATAGGCGGTGCGAAGAAGAAGCAAAAGGCTGCAAGCTGGAGTTTGATCCTGGGATCTGGAACTTATTCGCACGTTACGGCGGAAGAATTCCCCGGCGTGCCGACAATTCAACGCGGCTAGGCCCCGGACGAATGCGTCCGGGCTACGTGTTCGCAAATACAGGTTGGCAACACGGTTATTCAGACATTGGTGCCGGATGACAAGCGCGGACGGGTCATGAGTTTCAACACCATCGCATTCATGGGCATGGCGCCTTTCGGCAGCCTGCTGGCTGGCAGTGTGGCGCATCATTTCGGAGCGCCGCATGCCGTAATGATGACGGGAGCATTTTGCGTCGCCGGATCGATTTGGTTCACGACGCAGTTGAAGTCCCGGCGAGTCATGCGTCCGATTTATATCGAGTTGGGGATCATCCGGAGCAACTTAGAGCGGGCGATGGAGGATCAGATCGGGCGTTGGCAGTTCCGGCGTTTTTCTAAAGAGCGCTCGCTATTGCAAGAAATATCCCGTAGCCGACATTCCGGCAGCGGCTAACAGAATCAGCCCAATCACCAGCACGACTGCGAGAACAAACCGGCTGATGCCCTTTACGCTCGATGGAAGGCTCAGGGACTTAAACGGCGGAATTAGCAGCGTGGCGACAATGCTCGCGGTTACAGCCAAGCCCATCAGCATCCACCAGTTAAAGTCGGCGTTGGCGTCCGCTTCCTGAAGTCTTCGCGCTTCGGAGGGGACGCCATAGAGCGAGCTGTGCATGGCGGCCCACCACGTATATTTAATCAGCGCTCGCGACGCTCCCAGCACCAGCGGGACCAGCGCGAGCCACCAGAGTCGACTAATCGGCTTGGAATCCGCCGTATCCACTTAATTCCTGGAACCAGCGTGAGCGCCCGATCCGCCAGAGCCAGCCTTCTGCTCGGCGATCCACCGATCCGTGCGAGCTTCGAGCAGATCCAGCGGCAAGGTGCCACCGTCGAGCATTTCGTCGTGGAATGTTCGAATGTCAAACTTCGAACCTAATTCCTTCTGCGCGCGGTCGCGGAGTTCGCGAATTTTGAGCTGGCCCAGCTTGTAGCTCAGGGCTTGCGCGGGCCAGGAGATGTACCGGTCGGTCTCCGATTGAATGGTGGGCTCATCCACTGCCCCGGACTTGCGCATGAAATCGACAACCTGATCACGAGACCATCCTTTGGCGTGGATGCCCGTATCGACGACGAGGCGAACGGCTCGGAAGAGTTCGGAGGAAAGGCGGCCGTAATCGGAAACCGGATCGTTGTAAAAGCCTACCTCTTTGCCGAGTTCTTCCGAGTAGAGAGCCCAGCCTTCGATGTAGGCATTGAAGCCGAGGCCGTGCAGACGGAACTTAGGCAGGCCAGTCAGTTGCTGCTGCACAGAGAGCTGCATGTGGTGGCCGGGGATACCTTCGTGGTAAGCGACGGCCTCGTCATCAATGGTGGAGCGCTGCGCGAAGTTAGAGGTCGCGACGACGACGCGGCCGGGGCGCTTGCCATCGGGCGTGCCGGTCACGTAATGCGTAGCGGCGGTTGCTTGAAATGCCGGAATGGCTTCGACAGTGACCGGAGATTTCGGAAGCAGAGTGAAAAGTTGGGGAAGTTTCGGCTCCATCTGCGCGATGTATTTCCGGAAATCGTCGAGGATCTGCTCGGCGGACGTCGGAATGTATTTCGGGTTGGTCTTGAGCGAGGCGCGGAATGCGGCAAGATCCGCGAAACCTTCTTTCTTGGCAATGGCCGTCATCTCGGCCTGGATGCGATCGATTTCGCGCAGGCCCAACTGATGAATCTCGTCCGGCGTCATGTGAGTGGTGGTCCGGGCGTAAATGTCGTTCTGATAGCGCTTCTCGCCGTCGGCCAGCGATGTGATGGAGAGCGTGGTGCGGCCCGCGGGAGCATATTCTGTGCGCACAAAGGCGGCGAAAGCCTTGTAGGCGGGGATGACGTCGGTTTGGATCGCGTCAGTGATCTGCTGCGTCAAGCGCTTCTGGTCTTCGGGGGAGATGTCGGCGGGATACTTCTTCGTGGGCCGCAGAAATGGATCGGCTTCAATGATCCCATCGCACTGCGCCGGAATTTTTTCCAGAAGAAAGCGCACCGGCATCAATTTGTCTTTAATACCGGCCCGCAAAACTTCGGTGCTCTGGTTAAGCACGCGCGGAATCTGATGAAGACGCGCGATGTAATCCTCGTAGTGCTTCACCGAATCGAACGGCACCGAGAGCGGCAGATCGGCAAGGCTGGTGTGGACGCCGTTCTGCTGGTTAATCGGCATCTCGTACTCTTTGAGATCGTAGTCGGTGATGCGCTGCTCGAGCACCCGAACCATCAGATCGTGGGAAAGTTGATCGCGATCGTCGAAGCCGGTGGTCGGAATGGCTTTCAGACGCGCGAGGAAGGCCCGATCGGTCTTGTGGAATTCCGCGATGGCCGCGAGCGAACGCTCGGCTAGTTTGTCGTTGTAGCGGTAGTCGCCGAAGGCGGTGGCGCGCTCGGGAAAGTTGCGCAAGTCGGATTCGTACTGCTCGTCGAAAACGGCGTTCTGCGCGGCGACGCGGTCAGCCACCGATTGAACGTTTTGGGCGAGGGCACACACAGACAAGAGGAACAGAAGCGCCAGGCAATGATGAAGACGCATAGGTAAGCAAGATACCAGAGGCGAGAGGTGTTGGAAACCTGCAGGGACAACTGTTCTAGCGAGCGGCTTTCACATGAGGCATGTCGCGCAGCAGGCGAGCCATATTTGCAACCTGGCGCTCAAAGCTTGCGAGCACCGAGTCGGAATCAGAACCAGCCTTTGCCGGGGATAACTCCTTCCCGCTTCCGGTCGCGTTGAGATTGGATGTGCCGGCAGAACTATGTATCTCGGAAGCTGAAGTTTCTCGAGCGATTTGCACGACATTGCCGGGATTAATGCCGCCACAAGGCATGATCGAAATCCGCTTCGTGGCTGCTCGCACCAGCCGGGCTAGAAGCGCCAGCCCGTCTGTAGCGTGGATTTGGCCTGCGGACGTGAGGATTCGAGATGCGCCGGTTTGAATAACGTCTTCCATGGACGCTTCCGGATCTGGCGAGACATCGAACGCGCGATGGAAGGTTACCGGCAACGGGCGGGCGAGTTCCACAAATGCCGTTGTGCGCTCGACATCGACGCGGCCGTTTTTCTGGAGTATGCCGAGAACAACGCCGTCTATGCCAAGCTGTTTGGAGGCACGTATGGCCCCGCGCATTTGTTCAAGGTCATTCTCGGAATAGCAGAAATCGCCGGCCCGAGGCCGGACGAGAACGTGGATGGGAATGCGAACAGCATGGCGAGCGGCTCGCATTAGTGATTCGCTGGGAGTGACTCCTCCGCACGACAGGTCCGCGCATAGTTCAAGACGGTCAGCCCCGGCGCGTTCCGCCGCGACAGCGTGTTCCAGCGACTGCACACAGATTTCCAGGATGCGAGAGGAGGGCATGGGTGAATTCGACGAGCTTGAAGGGGTTAGGAAGTCATTATTGGTGAGACCTCGGGAAAAATAGCGATATCGCCTTTCGGACTGCCGGACTCCATTTACTCGTGTTCGCGGTTACCGCAGCCCGTCGACCGCGTACAGATCAGAGAGAATGCGTCCGACAGAATAGGCATACGATTTGCCGTCGGAGCTGAATCGAATAGATGGGACGCTTTCCACACCCGCCGGATCGGCAGGGGCAATCTCTTTCCAGGGCTCCCGTCGCCCGGTGGCAATATCCACACGGGCGATTTGAACGGGAACGCTGGAGGTGCGTACTCGCAGGCTCTTGCCATCGGGGAAGAACCCCAGCACTCGTTCATTTGGATTCAGGACGAAGTCTAGTTTTTGCGGATGTCCGCCGGTGATGGGATAGAGCCAATGCTGGCGTTGGTCGTCGATGCAAAGAAGCGCCTTGCCATCGGGAGTGGCAAAGGCGCCGATTGTGCCTTCGGGAGTGAGAACCCGCGGGTTGCCGCCCTGGACATCGAGCAGATAGGTCCGCGGCCCGTGGCCAGGATCGTTGGAAGAGTAGACGATCGATTTGCCGTCGGACATCCAGAAATAATTAAAGTGATCGCTCTTGTTATCGGTCAGTTGCCTGGGCTCACCAGCGCCGGTCGGGAGAAGCATTAGTTTGGCAGGCGACCCTACTCCTGTGAGCACCCACTGCCCGTCAGGGGAGAGCGCGCCAAAACCACCTTCACCAAGCCGAACCGCGGGCTCGCCGCTGGTCTTACGGAGAAAAATGCTGTAGTTGGAGCCTTCAGCTTCACCGCTCTCAGAGAAGACGATAGTCTTACCGTCACCAGATATATCGGTCACCAGAGACCAGTCGAACCAGGACAGGCTTCGTTCGCGGGTCTCACCTGGGGGTAGTGCGGAGATGGTAAGTCGCGCTTTATCGGCGGTCAGGAGGACTAAGCCGCTACGGCTAATATCGTGGATCGTCAGACCACCGGGGGCGCGATAGATGAGACGCTCCCGGCCGGAAAAGTCCAGTCCATAAAGGGACCGCGCTGAGCCCGAAGGAACCGCGGAAAACCAAACTTCCTTGCCATTCGCAGACCAGGCCAGGCCCTCGACGCTCGAGTAAAAAGAAGAGCTCGCCTTAACATTACCGTGGACGTCAAGGATGACAACCCGTCCGTCGTCGCCGTCAAAAACGTGATCGGCAACCGCCAAGTACTCCCCGCCTGGCGAAAAACGTACGTGGCTAACCCAGCCTTTCGGCTCGTAGATTACATTGCCTGGGGGAAATTCGAGATGGCTGACTGCCAGCTTACTAGGGCGGATGAGTGCCAGAGACTGGCCGTCCGGGGTCCAGTCAGCCCACGTCACGTTCTCAAACATCTCTCGCGGTGCGCCTCCGGCCAGCGGAACGCGAGCCAGAGTTCCCGCCTGGGAGAAGGCGGAAGAATTGATTGGGTGCAAAGCCACGGCCATCTCACCTTTCGATGAAATGGAGATGACCTGCGCGGGCGCCAGGCCGAGGGAGCGGGAATCGGAACTATCGAAACGGGTAGAGAAGATTTCCTGCGGCAGGCCGTCCCAGGCGGCGCCATAAATAATCGTTTGCCCATCCGGAGCAAATCGGGCGTCCCAAATGATGCCGTTGCGAAAGGTGATCTCGTGGAAAGTTGGATTGGCAGTGACGCTGCGCTTGCGCGCGACGAGATACACAGCAACCCACGAAGCCAGCACGAGCAAGCCAGCCAATAGCGGTAGCAGCCAGCGGCGCGGTAATTTTTCTTCTGGAACAACGCGCAATCCACCGCGGGAAGCAGTCGAGATATCGGTGAGAGCCTCCAGATTGAAGGCGACATCGCGGGCAGACTGGAAACGTTCGGCAGGATTTTTTTCCAGGCAATGGCGGACGATGCGCTCTAGCGCCGGGGAAACGTTGCGATTGGTCTCGGCGAGATCGGGTGGCTCTTCTTTCAGGATGGCGCTCATGGTGTCGGCCGCTGAGTCGCCATGAAATGCGCGTTTGCCGGAGAGCGTTTCGTAGAGAATCGCGCCGAAAGAAAAAATATCGGAGCGTGAGTCGGCGTTTTTTCCCCGCACCTGCTCTGGCGACATATAACCGGCGGTGCCCAAAACAATTCCCGCCTCGGTGGCAACTTGAATGGTGGGCGCCTCGTCGGACGAGCCGGCTTCCGGACGAGTGAACTTGGCCAAGCCAAAGTCCAGGATTTTGACACGGCCGTCGTTAGTGACGAAAAGGTTCTCCGGCTTCAGATCGCGGTGGGCGATTCCCTTCTCGTGGGCCGCGGCCAGGCCCCGAGCAACCTGCTGCGCGTAGTCGATGGCCTTGCGCGAACTGAGTGCCCCGTTGCGCAGGCGTTCGCGAAGGGTCTCGCCCTCCAGCAGTTCGGAGACCACGTAAGGCACGCCGCCGTCCTCGCCAATGTCGTAAATGGAAAGGATATTGGGATGGTTGAGCGCCGCGGCGGCGCGGGATTCCTGAGCGAAGCGCTGCAGGCGGTCGGGATCGGCGGAGAATGACGAGGGCAGGATCTTGATGGCAACGATGCGGTCAAGGCGCGGATCGCGAGCGCGGTACACCTCGCCCATTCCCCCGGCTCCCAGGGGGGATTGAATTTCGTAGGGGCCGAGCCTGGTGCCAGAAGTCAGAGGCATTTCGGCGTGATTATAGCGCAGCTATCATGCGGACCAATTCGCGATTCCAGCTGACTTAGGTTTGCTAACCGTTCGGTAGAGCTGGTCAAGTTGATTGGCTTATGTGATTGGCCTTCCAACGGTGTAGAAGGACCGCGAACCAGCGCTTGGCGGCGGCTGCTATAGGAGTCTTAAACCCACAAAAGAATCAGCGCTGCATGGGGCCGTAGGGAGTGAAGTTCTTCACGCCGAGTGGGCGCTCTGCTTCGCGGCCTCGAGGAGAAATCGAAAATTTTAGTTATCCACAGGAATGATGCGCACGTGACGAATGAGAGGCATATACTTCCCGCGCGTGAACTCTGTACGAGGAGAACTCCCCCATGAATAAGACTGCTGAAATCGTGTTAATCGCCTTGGCATTGGCCGGAATGTATTGCGCAATTCCAAAGAACTCGGCCCCCATTGACAAATCACTCATTGGAGCAGAGCAAACGGTGATGGTCGCTGATGGTAGCGACCCTATGCCGACGTGCCGCGGGAAGGTCTGCAGGTAAGAAATACGAAGTGATAATAGCTAACTAGGCCGGCCTCGACAAAATGCTTGCAGGGCCGCCGAGGGAGAAGTATGCTTCAGGGCTCTGGGGGACCGAGCAATGAACAGCCTAATGTACGTGAGTTGGATCGTGGGTCCGGCCCTGCAACTGACCCTTCTCATCTTCATGATGCAGCGCAAGTTGCATGTTATTTTTCCACGATTCTTCTCCTATATCGTCTTTCAGATTGTTAAGTCCGGCATCCTGTTCGTGATTTATCGCTACTCTCACGAAAACTACTTCGACGCCTACTGGACGGGGAATGCCATAAGCGTGTTGCTCGCGGCAACGGTCATGGATGAAATATTGCGCAATCTTCTTCGAGAATACGGCGGCATTCAGACCCTGACATCGCTTGTGTTCCGATGGTCCTGTGGATTGCTGCTCCTGCTCGCGATCGTGAGCGCCTTCTCGAGCCAACAGACCAGCGCGGACCGGGTGGTATCGGCAGTGCTGGCTTTCGACCGGACTGTGCGGGTTACGCAGTGTGGGCTTTTCTTCCTTTTAATGATTCTTTGCAGGTTCTTGAGAAACTGCTGGAGGCAAAACGTATTCGGAATCGCTCTGGGATTCGGAATCTTTGCAAGCATCGAGCTAGTGCTGGTGAGTATCGTGATGCACTTTGGTGACGCTCCGGTTGCGATCGTCAGCTTGGTGAAAAGTGCCGCCTACAACGGCGTGACCCTGCTTTGGATCCTGTATTTGAAGCGTCAGAACGAATCGATCCTGAGAATGGACGCAACTCCGCAACTCAGCGCGCTGAATGAGTCTTTGGCAGGCTCAGTTCAAGCCGGAGACGATGGTTTTCTTTCCATGGTGGAGCATGCGGTGGATCGCGTCTTGTCGCGCAGTTCGTGGCCAAGACCGTCGGTAAACGGACCCCAAATCATAGGCCGCAAACCCGAACGTGAAGAACGCAACTAACCTGAATTGCACCCGGGTGTTAACTGATGAGAGCCACGGAAAAGCAAGCCACCACCGGTGCGAACTGGCCTCCGGAAGAAGGCCAAATCATCACCTTCAAGTCGGTCAACGGTTTGACCAAGGGTATTGTGAAAGACGTCAAATGGGGACTGGTTTGGCGTGATTTCATTCTTGACGATGGACGGGTAATACCGGAGCACAAGGTTGTGGATCATCCGGAGCCGCCAGTCTGGCGCAAGCCCGAGGAAATTGCCCAGGACGAACGAGAGGCATGGGAACGACGGCTGGTGTCAATGGCGGAAGAAGGTTTAGATCCTCGCGACCGGGAGCAGCCTTTCTGGGCCGAGCTAAACCAGTACCTGGCATATACGTATCTTAGGTTTAAGGAAGCGGGACACAAACGGCCCGACTCTGAGTGACGAGCCGGACGGGTTGGACTCGATCCACCGATAACACTGGAGTATTGGGCTGTGACTGGAAATGATAAAGAATCCGAGAAGGAACGAACCTGGAAAGCGCTCTCAGAAGCTGGTCTCATAGACATCGCTCCCGACGAGTTTGCCGAACGGATCAAAGAAGCTAAACAGGTTGTTATGGGACGGCTGAGTGAATTACTGGAGCATGCGACTGACATTCAGGAGCGCGAAGCCGCAGCATACTCCCTGGCCACGTTGAAGGAGATAGAGCGGACCGTATCTCGACGCGGACGGCGAAATTCCGATTGAAAAAATGGAGCGGGAGACGGGGATCGAACCCGTGACATCCAGCTTGGGAAGCTGGCGTTCTACCGCTGAACTACTCCCGCTCAGGGGTGGTGAACGAGGTTAGCTTATCATCCTCGCAACGCGCCCACAACCGTGTGCCGGCCAAGAGTAACGAAGCCGGCAGTAGGCTGACGCGCCGACTACTCGCCTGCAATTTTTTTCGGGCTGCATTAGTATGTTCGTCGCGCACGAGCGCCTCCAAAACATGCCACGAAAAGAGACACCCCTCAGCCCGTCCGGCCGCCGTTCCTTTTTGCAATCCGCCCTGACTGCGAGTGGAGCCGCTGCGCTCTTGCCCGCGATGAGCGCCGCAAGAACAATTATCCCCTCCGCCCTGCCACAACGAGCCCAAGTCAAGCCGTTTGAGCTGGAAGAGATCACGATCGCGGAGCTGCAAGATGGAATGAAGTCCGGCAAGTTTACCGCGCGGACGCTGGTGGAGAAATATCACGAGCGGATTGACGAACTCGACAAACGCGGCCCGGCGGTTAATGCGATCATCGAACTGAATCCGGAGGCGGAATCCATTGCGGAGGCGCTCGACCAGGAGCGTAAAGCCAAAGGCCCGCGCGGTCCGCTGCACGGTATCCCGGTATTGATTAAAGACAACATTGACACTGCCGATCGTATGATGACCACGGCCGGATCGCTGGCATTGGTTGGGTCCAAGCCCCCCAAGGATTCCTTTGTGGCGCAAAAGTTGCGGGCGGCAGGCGCCGTCATCCTGGGTAAAACAAATCTCAGCGAATGGGCCAACATTCGGTCGAGCCACTCGGTGAGCGGATGGAGCGGGCGAGGCGGGCTGACGAAGAATCCTTTTGCTCTCGACCGCAATGCTTGCGGATCGAGTTCAGGGACAGGCGCAGGCATCTCGGCGAATTTCGCTGCGGCTGGGATCGGCACCGAAACCGACGGATCGATCGTGTGTCCGTCGTCGTCGAACGGCCTCGCGGGGATTAAGCCCACTGTAGGATTGGTGAGCCGCGCCGGTATTATTCCGATTTCGCATAGCCAGGATGGTGCGGGCCCGATGTGCCGCACGGTGCGCGACGCGGCCACTCTTCTGGGCGCTCTGACCGGCGCCGATCCCGACGACGCCGCGACGTCGGCCAGCGCGGGCAAATCACAGACTGACTATGCCCAGTATTGCGACGCTAACGGTCTGAAGAGCGCACGCATCGGCGTAGCCCGAAAGTATTTCGGCTTCAGTGACTTGGTGGACGCTCTCATGGAGCAGGCTTTGGGCGTGATCAAGGCGCAGGGAGCAACGCTGGTCGATCCTGCCGACATTGCGACCCTGGGCAAGTTCGACGAAACCGAATTGCTGGTCTTTATGTATGAGCTGAAGGCAGACCTCAATGCTTATCTGGCGCGGCTCGGTCCTAGCGCTCCGGTACATAGCTTGCAGGAAATTATTGAGTTCAACGACCGCAACCGGCAGAAAGAAATGCCTTATTTCGGCCAGGATTTATTTGTTAAAGCACAGTCCAAAGGCCCACTTAGCGAGACAGAGTATGTCGATGCGGTCGCTAAGAACCATCAACTGGCGGGTGCAGAAGGCATCGATGCGCTCATGGATAAGTACAAACTGGACGCGATCGTGGCTCCAACCGGCGGCCCGGCATGGCTCACCGACCTGATCAATGGCGACCACTCAGCGGGAGGCAGTTCCAACGCGGCGGCGGTCGCAGGATATCCCAACATCAACGTGACTGCCGGTTTTATCTCCGGCTTGCCGGTGGGTATTTCATTTTTTGGCCGGGCCTGGAGCGAACCTACTTTAATCAAGTTGGCGTATGCGTTCGAGCAGGCGGCGAAGGCGCGGAAGGCACCGCGGTTCTTGACGTCCATCGCATTGGAATAAGATAGATCAATGCGGGCACAATGGAGTTTATCTTTGGCCGACGCTCGCTCTCGCGTCGCTGCGTTCGTGATAGCGGTCAGCTTCTTCGTGGCGTCGTATCTCGCCCTAGTGCCTCGAGCCACTGCCCAATGGTACCCAAATCACGAAGTTCAAGTGAGTGGTTTACAGCCCCTGATGGCGCGGTCTCATGATCCGTTGGATGTACTGCTCACATCGCTCGACATCGTGATCCATAAGACAAAAGTCTGCTGCGGACCGGACTCTGCACTCGCGGATAGCGCGGAAAAATCCGATCCCACTTCCTTGAAGGATGTTGCCACGAAGCTGCAAGGCCGACATCTATTAAGCGACGGACGACCGATCATGGCGACCGCGGAATACTTTGAGCCCGCTGCGATCAATTCAGGCATGTTGGTCGGTACGTTGCGCGACCAACGTGCGCTGCTATTGCAATGGAATTCTCACATCTATATCTGTTACGGCGTCGTCTACGATGAAATCTACGATGAGAATGGCGGGGTTCAGTATTCAATTCGCAAGCTTCAGCTCCTTGATACACGCTACTCAGATTCACGTAGAAGAGTCGTGTTTAATCGCGATACGGACGACTGGAGCAAGGTCCAAGGGATGCTACGCGTGACTAGTAGCCGGCAATAGATTGCAGACGTTCTACTCTTGATTCTAATCTTCATAGGATTTTGACTTCTCCATGTTAACCTTGACCTATTAGGGGGTAGTGCATGACCAACCTGAATAAGGTAGTCTCTTCCCTGCGGAACGAATACTCCCGTCTCGAAAAAGAGATGGGAAGAGTGGGGAAGGCATTGGACGCATTAGGCCAAGCTGGTGGGAAGACGCTCAAGAGGACGGGACGTACCTTGAGCAAAGACGCCCGCCGTCGCATAGCCGAAGCGCAAAGACTACGCTGGGCGAAAGTGCGGAAGCAAGCCGCCAAGCTAGTCAAATCGTAGCCGTAGTTATTTCGCAAGCGCCGCAGACAGCCTCGTTCGTAGCGATCAAGACGTGCGGACGGGGCCTAAGCGGGGCTCCCCCAGCCTGAACTCAGAAATTCCGCTCTACGTCCATCGGAACCACTTCAAGGCCAGCAGAAACGAAATCCCGCCCCACAGCCCCAGCACGAGCAGGCGCGGCCCTTGATGTAAGAGGGGCGTGCCCTCCAGAATGCTGGCGCGCAGCGCATCGTTGAGTGCGGTCAAGGGCAAGGCTTTGATCAACGGATGGATCGCCTGCGGAAATCTCTCGTAGGAAAAAAAGACGCCCGAGAAGATCCACATGGGCATCATTACCAGGTTGATGAGGCCGCTGATGCTCTCGATTTTCTGCGCGCGACTGGCGGTCAGCAGTCCGACGCCTCCGAAGGTCAGCGATCCCAGTCCGCCCAGCAATGCAATCGAAAATAGGGAGCCGAGCACGCGCATGTGGAAGAAGAGTACGCCAAACAAGAGCAGGAGTCCGATCTCGATCACCATCAGTAGCAGTCGGCTACTCATGATGGCGAGAAGGAAATCGCCGCGGCGCATGGGCGTGGCGACGAAGCGCTTCAACAGCTTGCGCTGCCGCATGTCCACCAATGCGAAGCCAATGCCCCACATGCCGGAGTTCATCAGGTTCATTCCCAGCAAGCCGGGAATCAGGAAATCAATGTAGCGGGAGCCGGGCTCTGACGATGTAACTGCCTTGGTCGCCACGACATCCTTGCGGCCGGCAGCTGACTGCAGGGCGTCGTTCACTTCAGTTTTCGCCAGCACGCTTTCAGGGCGGGCGGGATCGTAGCGGTATTCGACTCCGCCGCTGCCATCGGGCTCGATCACCACATCGAACTTGCCGAGGCGAAATCCTTTTTGCGCCTCTTCGGCGGTTAGGGTTTGGACCTTGAAAAGATCGTGCTGGGGCGAATGCGCCAGAAGCGCTTGCGCATCCTGAGAGCCCGGCCCCACGACGATTGCGACGGAAGCAGCATCGCCGGGCTTGTTCCGGAAGGCAATGCCCAAGCCCAGCGCCAGCAGTAGAGGGAACACGAACACCCAGAAGACGACTTCCGGTTCGCGTTTCAACTCCAGCATGCGAGCCACTAGCAGATGGCTGTAGCCGGACCAGCGTCCGTTCCGCCGAGGCGGGGGCTGCCGAGGCGCTGGATTCGTGACTGGAGTTTCCTGGGCAACACTCATATGGATTCACTGCTCCCGCAAATGACGCCCCGTCAAGCTCACAAAGACATCCTCAAGACTTGCTTGTCGCGTAGTCAGATGCTGCAAGCGGCTTCGCTGCTTGTCGATCGCTTCGAGCAGCGCAGGGATCGCCAAGTGTGGCTGCTTCACGTTCAGAGCGATCATGCCGTCGTCCTCGCGGACAGATTCGACACTGGGCAAACCACGCCAGGCTTGTAACGCCGTACCGTCTGAATTGCCGCTGATGGAAAACTCCACCACGTGATGGCCGCCCAACCGCTCGATCAATTCGGCCGGCGAACCCTCAGCAATGATCTGCCCATGATCCACGATCGCCAGGCGATCACACAGGCGCTCGGCCTCATCCATGTAGTGAGTGGTGAGCAGCACGGTGCCGCCGTCGCGCTGAAAAGCGCGAATGATGTCCCAGAGTTGGCGGCGGCTCTGAGGGTCGAGCCCGGTTGTGGGTTCATCGAGAAAAAGTATCTTGGGATTGCAGACCAGCGCCGTCGCGACCGCCAATCGCTGCCGCTGCCCGCCGGAAAGTTTCCCCACCCACGAATCGGCTTTCTCGGTCAACTGGAGTTGCTCGAGCACTTCGTCGGACGAGCGGGGCTCGCGGTAAAAGCTGGCAAACAGCTCGATGGTCTCGCGCACGCTGAGTTTCTCTGAAAGCCGCGTCTCTTGCAGGGAGATGCCGAGCCATTCGCGCATCTCGCGCTCATCCTCGCGCCAGCTTTTTCCGAGGATCGATACCTCGCCCGAAGTGGGGGCGAGCAGGCCTTCGAGAATTTCAATAGTTGTGGTCTTCCCTGCTCCGTTTGGCCCAAGCAGACCGAAGCACTCGCCGCTTTGAATTTCAAGGTTCAGACCGCGCACTGCCTCGACTTTGCCGTCGTAGGTCTTGCGAAGATCGCGGCATTGGATGGCGGCGGGCATGGGCTGATTCTACCGGATGTCCTGGCTACAAATATCGCATGATCGAGTGGTTCCGGCGTCTGTGTGCAAGCCGGCGTCTGCGAGGAAATGACGTTGGCCCGCGCTGGTACACTGGTCGCCTGCTGGGAACGTGGCATGATGAAACGCGCAGCCCTCGGCTTTCGAATGCATTCGGGTTGGGGCGTGCTCGTGGCCGTAACCGGAGGCCCCGACTCGGTGGAGATTGTCGAGCGCAGGCGAATCGTTGTCACTGATCCCAAAATACCGGGAGCTATCCAGCCATATCACCACGCGGCGAATCTGGAAATTCAGGAGGCGGAAAGCCACATTAAGAACTGCGCAGCGCATTCGGAGCGTATGGCTATGGCGGCGATTGAGCATGTGATCCATGAATTGGATTTGCGCGAGTGCCGGATCGCAGGAGCTGCGTTGTTGCTGGCTTCGGGACAGCCGTTGCCTCCGCTTGCGAAAATTCTGGGGGCCCATCCTCTGATTCACACCGCGGAGGGTGAATTCTTTCGCACGGCTATCCGAAACGCGTGCGTACGGTTGAACATTTCCCTCGAAGCCATGCGCGAGCGAGATGTTGGAGAGCTAACGAAGGCAGCCTATGGAAATTTGGCTGGCCTCGTGCAGCGCAGACTTGAAACCGCGGGCAAGGCGATCGGCCCGCCTTGGACGAAAGACCACAAAGCAGCTGCTCTGGCTGCTCTTATTTTGCTTTCCCCTGTTTCGGGACGGTGATCAGGCTGCCGCGTCACCGAGAGCCTTGATCTGTTCAGTGATTTCCCGCCTCCGCGCCTCCCGGCCTTCAAGTTCGGCAGCCCCCTCCGATCCCCTCCCATTTTCCTTCTCATCCAACTTCTTGAGCATCGCTAACTCTTTCAAGAGTTCCATCATTTGTTCCGACTGCTCGGTGCTCATGCTGCGCTCCTCCCAGGAAGATCAAGACGTTTGAACGCAATTAGGATGCTTTTTCTTCGCTTCGAGAAAAATAAGAATTCAGGCAATTAACGGCGGGTTCATGAGTGGCGCAACAAAAAGCCTTCGACCGCCAAGAGCGCGGATGGACGGAGCGTGGGAGCTGAGAGAACCTTGCAGTTACGATCTGCTACTGATTGCTCGCCAGGCTTCCCGGCCCAGGGTTGCCTGATGGCTGCGGGAAATCCGGAGGCGCAGAGGGCGGAAGCGGGTTCACTCCGTCGGAAGGTTTCGGGGCATTTTCTGAATCCTCGCCCGGACGGCGCAAGCTGGGAGCATTTGCGGGACGGTCTTCCTGCTGTTTGGCTTCAGTGTCCTTATCAGGCTTTTCCAGGATCACTTCTTTTTCGGTGCGCACAATCTTCTGGCCGCCGACTTTCATGGTCTCGACGCGCACGACTTCGTCGCCCACGATGCGGACAAAATCCACATCCTGCGGAGGTTCGCCGTAGATCCATTCCTCGTAGTCGGTGTCGCCATCCTTTTCGCGCACTTTCTTCGGAGCCTTGCCTCGGGCGTGCAACACCATGTCGGTATTCATTCCCACCAGCACGGTGTGCGCTTGAATTGCCTGTTTTACCTTGAGAGGCACGGTGTCGAGATAAGCTTCCTCTTTGTTCCGCGCATTGAAATCGAGTACGGGATAGAGGAGGTCACGCAACTGACGGGCATTCATTTCCGGTACGTACTTGTCGAAATAAATGTCCAGGTAAGTTCCGTGCGGGTTAGGCTGCGATTCATTGGACGAACTCTGCACCGGAGTTCCGTTTGCGCCGGAAATCTGCACATGCTCATACCACTTCTTGCGATGTACTGGGCCGCCGTTGAGGTCGAAATGGATGTGATCGTCGTGAATTTTCACGTACGAAATATGAGCGGGGTCGCCGGGCTTAATTGCCGGACCCCAAAGAGCGATGGCCTGCTGAAGTTCCGGGCCACTGGGCGAGGTTGTTCCATTTTTCAGCTTCAGCCCTTTTGTGCCCATCGGAAAAGTGGTGCGCGCATAAAGAATTTGCGTTTCGAAGTCCCGGATAATTTCAAGGCGCGTCTGCCGCGACATGCGAGGAGCATCGGAAGGAATCGGCGGGGCCGGCGCTTGCGATTGCGACGATTGAACGCTGACTGGAGGCGTTGCCGGCAGATTGGACTGTCCGCTTACGAGATTCGCAGGGAGTAGCCAAGGAAGAAGAAGGCAGAGCGTACCGTGAAACCGCTGCATAAAGCACCCCAGGGCCGATTGTCGTCATTATACCCCCGGACACCAACAAAACCGACTGGAGCGCTCTACACCAGGTTCAGTGCTTTCTTGATGGTGCCGCGCTCTTTCTGGATTTTGTCCTGTAACAGCGTGATCGCATAGATGAGCTGCTCAGGACGGGGGGGACATCCCGGCACGTAAATGTCTACGGGAATGACCTGATTGACGCTCTGGACAAGCGCGTAATTTTGGAAGACTCCGCCGGAAGTGGCGCAAGCTCCCATGGAAATGACCCACTTCGGCTCCGGCATCTGCTCCCATAATTGCCGAATAACTGGCGCCATCTTGTTCGAGACGCGGCCGGCAATGATGATGAGATCGCTTTGTCGCGGCGACGGGCGGAATACCTCAGCTCCAAAGCGGGCAATATCAAAACGCGCTGCCCCCATCGACATCATCTCGATTGCGCAACAGGCTAATCCGAATGTCATGGGCCAGATCGAACTCTTGCGCATCCAGTTGACGGCGGAGTCGAGAGTGGTCAGGACCACGCCCTCAGGCGTGGGATTGCCGTAGGTTAAATCTTTGACGGTCTTTTTTCCGTGCTCGATATCGACGTAAGGTCCGAAGTTCAGTTCGCGGGACATGGATTTATTCTAATCGATCAGTGGTCAGAAAGCAGTGGTCAGTGGTCAGTGGCTAGCGGCCAGAAAGTTCTTACTGAGCACTAATCACTGATCACTGGCCACTGGTTTGCGGCTCTCGCGTCTCTGGAGTAATCTCTAACCAATCTTCCCCTCGGCCGATCCGTTTCGGCCCCTGTTGCAACTAATCATCGGAGTGCGGTCCAACTCGTGGCTGCGCCTTTGCACACTGATCGCCGTGTGCAGCGGACGGAGGCGCCTTAGCGAAGCTTGAGGAGAGGATTATGAGTCCCATGCGCTTTTTCACCACGGGCAAAGGAACGGGCAAACGGATCAGTCACGTGCCGCCGGTTTCTGCCCCGACGCTCCAAGTGCAGGCGGTTGGTATTCAACTTCCGCACTATCCGTTCCAGCCGCTTCCTACGCCGAACGGTCCGCCGCCGTACCGCTTCGACTTGTCCCAGTTGCTGCCTGCGGCAGACATCGCCACCATTGCCAACGGCACCATGGTATTTCACACCGTAGGAGATACGGGCGACCATCGCGGCCAGCAGCAGGATTTCGTTGCCGAGATGATGACCCAGGACGCTCAAAGTCTCCCCGCCGAACGAAAACCTGCGTTCTATTATCACCTTGGCGATGTGGTCTATTTTGCCGGCGACATCAGCATGTACGGCGACAACTTCTACCAAACGTACAAAGACTATCCCTGTTTCATCGTGGCGATTCCGGGAAACCACGACTGCCAGCCCGACGATCCGCAGGATGGGCCGGTAGACCCGAACAAGGTTCCGCTTGATGGGTGGGTACAAAATTTCATGTCCAAAAACACAGGACAGCTCGGCTCGCTGAAGACTGGAGCGAATCGCACGCAGCTGGACTTGCCCAACGTTTATTGGACGTTCACCACTCCGCTGGCGACGATCATCGGATTGTTTTCCAACGTGGGCGAAACCGAGGGAGAGATTCACCAGGATCAAATCGACTGGTTTCAGAAGGAACTCACCTCCGCCGATCCGAACAAGGCCTTGATCGTGACTGTGCATCACCCGCCATTTTCCGGCGACGTGGAACACTCGGGCAGCAGCGTAGTCGACCAGGTCTTGATGAAAGCATTTCAAGCCGTGAAACGCTATCCCGACCTGATTTTGTCGGGGCACGTGCATAGCTACCAGCGGTTCACAAATGTTGTGAAGGGGCCCAAAGGACCTCTTCAGATTCCCTATGTCGTGGCTGGGGCCGGAGGCTACACGAAACTAGGCAAGCTCCAACTGGTGAATGGCGCCTACCCGAAGGCGCCGCTGGCAGTCACGAGCAGCCTGACGCTTGAACAGTACGATCAGGATAACTTCGGATTCTTGCGTCTCGAGATCAGCAAGACGCAGATCGTAGGAACTTATTTGTCGGCCCCGTATTCTGTTGGAGGAACGCCAGCGGCGAAGGTCGCAGACAGCTTTACGGTCGATCTCACGAAGAAAACAGTTGCCACGGGGATCAGCGGCTCGGGCGGCGGAGTACCGCCAAAACCCGGATCACATAAAAAGAAGCGATAGCAGTTCATTACAAGCTCAAGACGACCTTGCCAAACATTTGACTCTTTTCCAGGTATTCGTGGGCCGCGCGAGTTTCAATGAGGGGGAAGGTACGGTCCACCACCGGCTTGAGGCGGCCCGCGAATACATGGTTCAACACCTCCTGCAGTTCGCTCATCGCACCCATGTAGGAGCCGAGTAGAGACAGCTGGCGCGCGAAAAGATGGCGCAGATCGAGCGAAACATTGGGGCCGGTGGTCGCGCCGCAGGTTACCAGTTTGCCGCCGCTCTTCAGGGATCGAACGCTCTCGTCCCATGTGGCCGCGCCCACGTGCTCAACCACAATGTCGACGCCTTCTTTGTTCGTAATCTTGCGGACTTCCTCGGAAATTTTTTGCTTGTAGTGATTGATGCCAAAGTCCGCGCCCAACGCTCGACCCTTCTCGAGTTTCGCCTCGTCGCCGGCGGTTGTAATCACGCGGCAATGAAAAAGCCTCGCGATCTGGATGGCCGCTATTCCTACGCCCGAGCTTGCGCCGAGGACCAAGACAGTCTGCCCGGGACGGACCGCGGCCAGACCTACCAACATGTGCCACGCGGTCACGAATACCAGAGGCACGCTGGCAGCCTGAATGAAATCGAGGGTATCGGGAATCGGAATCACGTTCGCAGCGGGCACCGCGATCAACTCGCAGTTTCCGCCGTCGACCGCATTTCCCAGGACGGTGAACTCGCGGCAATGATTTTGCATTCCCGCCAGGCATTTCGCGCAATGCCCGCAAAAGTGCATGGGAGCAACCAGTACGCGCTGGTTGAGCTTGAAATCGCCGACATATTCGCCGACCTCGACAACTTCCCCGGCGATATCGCTGCCGAGAATGTGCGGTAGTTTTACGCCGGGCAGACCCTTTCGGACCCAAACGTCAAGATGGTTGAGCGAACAGGCCTTCACTCGCACCAGCACCTGGTCGTTGCGCGGCCGGGGATCGGGCACATCTTCGTACGTCAGGACTTCTGGCCCTCCGAATTGATGAATGCGAACGGCTTTCATGTTCCGGCTCTCCTTGTCAAAGTGACGCTAACACAAAGTTTCGCTTCTCCGAGAATCCTTGTGACTATTGTTAGCTGGAGGAAGAGCTTGGACCACGGAGCGCACGGAGGTTCACGGAGGAAACCTCACGCGTGAATTTGTTTGTGATTCTTGTGTCTTCCATCGTGGGCGACGTTGATTTGGCTCTGCCTGTTGACTGATAATCACTCAGGCGCATGGATATCTACGAACAGATCGTCGAACTTCGCCGTCAGGGACGACGTGGCGCGGTGGCAACCATCGTCAATGTGCGCGGATCGATTCCGTCTTTTCGCACCGCCAAGATGCTGGTTCGCGACGACGGATCGATCGTAGGCACGATTGGCGGCGGGTGCGTTGAGGCTGACGTATGGCAGGCTGCACGCGAGGTAATGGAAACGGAGAAGGCTCGAACCTTAAAGTTTGACTTGAACCAGGACCCCAGGTACGACACCGGGCTGGTTTGCGGCGGCACACTCGAGGTGTTCGTAGAACCGGTATTACCTCCAGCGATACTTTATGTTTTCGGCGCAGGCCACGTGTCTTTCCACCTTTGCCAGGCCGCTTCAGGCGCGGGATTTGACGTCACGGTGGTCGACGACCGTTCTTCTTACGCGACCGCCGAACGCTTCCCAACCGCTCACGAAGTTATCGCTGGGGATTTTGACGAGGCGATGCGGAAACTGGATCCCGGCGAGTCCTCCTATATCGTAATTGTGACCCGCGGGCATCGAGACGACATGCGTATTCTGCGCTGGGCGGTGCAGACGCGGGCGCGCTACGTGGGAATGATCGGGTCAAAGCGCAAGGTCATCGAGATTTTCAAAACGTTGCAGCAGGAGGGCGTACCTGCGCATCTGTTTGACCGAGTGTATGCTCCCGTCGGACTGGATATTGGCGCCGTCGCGCCCGAAGAAATTGCGGTGGCGATCACTGCGGAATTAATCGCGGTCCGGCGGCAGGCTTCTGCCGGAGTGCCGCACCTGAGCTGGTTTAAGAGTTCCCGCCAGGAGGGCGCAGAGCCCGATTCTGAAGCCTTAAAAAACGGTGATAAGACCAGCTGAAATCGCAGCACCGCTAATATTCCGCTCACTGACTTTCCAGTCGCTTTCTGCTATCTTGCGCACATGTCCCGCGCCCCGAGTTTTGCAGGAGTGATTCTCGCCGCGGGGGAATCCTCGCGCATGGGCACCGATAAAGCTCTGCTGCCCTGGCCTCCGCAAACCAGCGGGCAGATTCCTTCGAAAGAAACATTCCTTTCCGCGGCGATCCAGTCGCTGGCGCTTTCCACGGATTTCGTGCTGGTGGTGGCGGGCAAGAACGAGCCTACGCTGGCGCCGATCGCTTATGCTAACGGAGCATCGCTGGTCGCCAATTCCGATCCGAGCCGCGGCCAGTTCAGTTCCCTGCAAGTGGCATTGCACGAAGTTCTCAATCACGGCCGCGACGCCGCGGTGGTCACGCTGGTGGATCGACCGCCCGTCAGCGCTGCCACCGTCGTTGTGTTGCGGGACGCTTACGAATCCGCTCCGCAAACGATCTGGGCCGTCGTACCGGAGTTTTCCGGCAAGCATGGGCATCCGTATCTTCTGGGCCGTGAGTTGATGGAAATATTTCTGCAAGCCCCGCCTACCGCGAGCGCCCGCGACATTGAGCATCGCTATCAGGAGCATATTCAATATCTCGCCGTGAACGATCCCTTTGTAGCCCTGAATATCAATACCCCCGAGGATTACGCCGCGCTCCTGGCAGAGTCTTCATAGTCCTGTATTCGAAATTGCACATCTTGCGGCCGCCACGTTATTGTCGAAGTACATGAAAACCTTCGACGCTCACGCCCCACAACTCACCCGGCAGGACTTTCTCGACTTGGTATTGCAACTCAACCCGCGCGTTGCAGCCTTCGATTGCGACGGCACGCTCTGGTCGGGCGATGCCGGGGAACGGTTCTTCGACTGGGAGATTAAGCAAGAAATCGTCCCGGCGGCGGTTGGAGAGGCAATGCGCGCACGTTACGTCGAGTACAAAGCCGGCAGAGTGAGCGAAGAGGCGATGTGCGGCGAGATGGTCATGATGCACCAAGGCCTGACAGAGGCCGTAATGATGAAGGCGGCATCCGATTTTATGGAGCAAGCTTTTCCCGGCCGCATCTTTCCCGAGATGCAAGAACTGGTGAGTCGCCTGAAGAGGAACGGGTGCGACGTCTGGGCAGTTTCTTCCTCCAATGAGTGGGTGATCCGGGTTGGGATGAGGGCGTTTGGCATTGCTGAAGATCATATTTTGGCGGCAAAAGTTAAGCTCGAAAATGGAGTCATCACCGATCGCCTGCTCTGTGTTCCCTCCGGTCCTGGCAAACCCCAGGTGTTACGGGAAATCGTCCAGAAGCCGATTGATGCCGCATTTGGCAATTCCCGCTGGGACGCCGAAATGCTCGCCATAGCTAAACACGCCTTCGCCATCAACCCTAACCCTGATCTGGAAATTCAGGCCCGCGCACGCGACTGGACTATCTACTTCCCGGAGGGAACAGGGAAATAGAACGATCGGATCATCTTTTGCACCCGCGGCGCATTTACAATTTGAACGGTATGTACTCGCCGCAACTGCTCGATCATTTCCAGAATCCGCGCAATGCCGGCGATGTGGCTGACGCGGACGCTACGGCCGAGATCGAGAACCCAGCATGCGGCGATGTGCTGCGTCTAAGTTTGAAAGTGGAATCGGGGCGCATCGCGGAAATCCGATTTAAGGCCAAGGGGTGCGTGCCTTCGATGGCTTGCGCGTCGGCGTTAACGGAGTTGGTCAGTGGACGGTCGTTAATCGAATCCCAAAACCTGAAACGCGAGACGCTGATCGCGGCTGTGGGTGGCCTGCCGCAGGCATCCACGCACGCCGCGCAATTGGCGCTGGATGCGTTGTCGGCGGCGTTGCGGCAGATCTAAGTCGATGACTGGCTCTCATACCGCCCGTCGGATCGCGTGCCTGCAGCCCAGCGCGACGGTCATTCTTGATTCAATCGGGGAGTTGGAACGAGTTGTCGCCTGCACGCGATATTGCGCGGACGTGGTCCCCACAGTCGCTGACGGTTCACGGATCATCCTTGCCGACTCATGGACTGCCGATACGGCAGAGATTGTCGCCGCGCAACCCGATCTCGTGATCGCGGCAGTTCCCTATCAGGAAAAAGCAGTCAGCGAAATTCTCCGAGCCGGCGCGCGCTTTCTCGGCCTCGCGCCGAAATCGTTGTCGGACATCTATACCGACATTGCAACGATTGCAGGTACGATCGGCGCGGCGGAACGCGGAGATCAGGTAATTGCGGAAATGGAAGGTGCGATTGAAGAAGTGCGTAGACGAACCGCAGGCGCTCCGCGCCCCAGAGTCTGGTGCGAGGAATGGGGCAAGCCACTGATCGCGTCGCAGGTGTGGGTCGCCGAGCTGGTCACAGCCGCGGGCGGAGACTTCATTGGCACGCCCGGTCATCAGACGTCGCCCGAGGTGGTCTTAAGCCTGAATCCGAATGTAATCATTGCTGCCTGGTGCGGAGCCGGCGATCGCGTGCCACTGGAAAAAATCATCGCGGAACGTGGCTGGCATGGAACTGCCGCGGCGCTTGCCGGCTGCGTTTTCTGCATACGCGACGAATTTCTCAATACACCTGCACCGACGCTCATTCAGGGCTTACAGGCACTGGCGTTTGCGATTCATCCGGAATTATTCCCTCGCACGAAAGGAATCCGGCAGATTACCGCGGTTCGGGCTTTGGGCGTTGAAAACTCGGGGCGGTGAGTTAAGATTCCACTCATGCCATCAGCCAGCACCAAGATCGAAGAAATTCGCAGCGAAATCGGCAATCTAGCCCAAGCCGTTCCTGGCGCGCAAGAGCTGATGCGGGCGATGGTGAAACTGCTGCACGAGCGCATGCTCAAGTACAACTGGGTTGGTTTCTACATGCTGGAACCTGGAGCGAAGCCTCCCATGCTGGTGCTGGGCGCTTTCGAAGGGGCGATGACTCCGCACACGCGCATTCCTCTGAATCAAGGCATTTGCGGCGCGGCAGCGTCCAGCGGTCAGACGGTCGTAATTGATGACGTCAGCAAAGATCCGCGTTATCTGGCGTGTTCGCTCGAGACCAAGTCGGAGATCGTTGTGCCAGTCTTTGTCCATGGAAAGGTCGTCGGAGAGTTGGACATCGACAGCCACTTCGCGGCCGCTTTCACCGCCGAGCATCGGAATCTGGTGGAACACTGCGCCCAACTCGTGGGAAAGAAACTGGAAGCCGCCGGACATTGACCAGCATCCATATCCGGATAATCCCATGAGCCTCGAAGAGCGCAAATTAGTCGCCAGCATTAGTTACACCAGTTGCGTCGATCCCCTGGCCGATGGGTTGCGATTGGCCCCTGTGACGCAATCATGAAGCGCGTGGTCGCAGGCCTGATCGTGAGAGACGGCAAAGTGCTCGTTTGCCAGCGGACGCGCCATCAGACCATGCCATTGAAGTGGGAATTTCCCGGGGGCAAGATTGAAGCAGGCGAGCAGCCCCGCTCGGCGCTTCGCCGCGAACTGGAAGAAGAACTGGGAATTCTCGCCACCGTCGGCGATGAAATCAAACGCATTCAGCACGAATATCCCAACGGAGGGATGGTCGAACTCCGCTTCTTCGTGGTGCGCGAGTACCAAAAAGAAATCGAGAACCGCATCTTCCGCGATGTTCAGTGGGCCGAACCTAAAGACCTGCCTGCCTTCGATTTCCTTGAGGCAGACCTCACGCTAGTACAGGAATTGGCCGCCGGCAAGTTGCTGTAGCGGTTGTAGAACCCGGATTCTTTCTTGACCCTTCCTCAAACGCAATGACATAATCCGCCGCAACAGTTGTCTGGGGATCAACAATCCGCTCGTTCACCCCGGCTACGGTATCAGAACCCAATCTAAGGAAGGATTTCGACATGAACAAGAAATGGCTCGTTCTGTTGGCAGGCCTGGCGTTCGGAGGAATGTGTGTGGGTCAAACCACCGATTCTCTGTCCGCAAATCGCGAGGATTTATCGACTGGCGCTGGAACACATGAACCGCCGCGGCTCGGCATCCACTGGGCACGAGGCTTCGAGCCTTTCGCTCGCGGTCGCGCACTTAAAGGAAGTAATCCCGATATGACCTATCACGGTGGCGTCATCATGCCATCGACCGTGAGCGAAGCTATTTTTTGGGGACCGAGTTGGGCTAACTCCAGCTTTACGGGCGACAAAATTAGCGGCTTAGACAGTTGGTATAGCGGATTCAACGGCTCGAACTACGCCAAGACTTCCGACGAATATACGGGCTCGAACGGTCAAGTCGGATCGTCTCTCATCAACGACCATTACCTGGTGGATACCTCCGCTGCAGCAAACGGAAGCTCAACTTCTGCCATTGTGGCCGAAGCCTGTAAAGAGATCGCGACTCCGGTCTCGAACGGATATTATCCCGTTTACGTGGATGTACCCAGGGGCAACGCCGGTTACTGCGCGTATCACACCTACGGCTCGTGCAAAGGAGTGACCGTTCAGGTTGCGTTCTTCTTTGATCTAGACGGGGATGCCGGGTGCGATCCGCAAGACACCTCCGGACTGCACTCCCAAGGCTTGGCCGCTTTGGCCAACGTGAGCGGCCACGAGCTTTCCGAGGCACGCACTGATCCTGATTCTCCCGGCGCGTGGTATGACCGACGCGGGGAGGAAAATGGCGACAAATGCGCCTGGACCTTTGGCGCGCCGCTTGTAACTTTCAGCAACGGCACGCAATGGAAGATTCAAGGTGAGTGGTCGAATAACGCCTATAACTCTGGAACGGGGTACCCGAACAGCTCAGGGCAAAGAGGATGCCTCGCTGGCAATTGACGGGTCAGTCGTACGAAGAGAGGAAGCCGAGTCATCCGCTGGGTGATTCGGCTCTTATTTTTTTACAAGGCCAGCTATCCGGCTTTGCCACCGAGAGATGCCAGCATCAGCGCCAGCGACAGCCCGATCACGATGACCGTAGTCGCCCATGCCACCGCATTAAACAGCCGGGTGTTTGTGTACTCGCCCATCAATTCTTTTTTGTTGATCAATATCAGCATGAAAATCAGGACGAAAGGAAGAACGATTCCGTTGATGACCTGCGACCACACAACGATCTCCACCAATCGCGGCGCGGGGATGAGTAACACCAGCGCGCCTCCGGCAATAATCAGCAGCGTATAAAGCCAGTAGAAAAACGGCGCTTCGCTGAATTTCCTTCCGACTCCCGACTCGAAACCTAATCCCTCACATACAGTGTAGGCGGTCGATAGCGGCAGAATCGACGCCGCAAACAAGGAGGCGTTAAACAGTCCGACCGCAAAAAGGATATAGGCATAGTCGCCGGCGAGAGGCTTCAGCGCCTGCGCCGCGTCTGCGGCGTATTTAATGTCGCGAAACCCGTGAACGTAAAGCGTAGCGGCGCACGCGACAATGATGAACCAGGCGACGATGTCGGTGAATATGCAGCCGGTAACGACGTCGAGGCGAGACGCCTTGTAGCCGCGCCGGGTGACGCCCTTCTCCACAATTGATGATTGCAGATAAAACTGCATCCACGGGGCGATCGTAGTCCCCACCACGCCAATCACCATAAACAGGTAGGCCTGGTCTCGAAAGGCTCGCGGGGCGGGCGGTTTGAAGGTGGCGATCATCGCATCCTTCCAGAGAGGATGTGCCAGCACTCCCGCCAGGATGTACGTCACGTAAAAGAACGAAGCCGCCAGAAAAACTTTTTCCACGCTCTTGTACTGACCTTTCACCACAATCAGCCAAACAATCACTCCACAAACTGGCACTGTGTAAATGCGCGGCAGGCCAAATAATTCCAGGCTGGTCGCGATGCCAATGAATTCGGTAACCACATTGCCGAAGTTCGTGATCAGAATTCCGATCATCATTAGAAAGGTGATGCGCAGCCCGAATTCTTCGCGGATGAGATCGCTGAGACCCTTGCCGGTAACCGCTCCCATGCGGGCGGACATCTCCTGCACCACGATCAAGGCGAGGGTGATCGGGATCATCGTCCACAGCAGAAGATGTCCGAACTGGGCGCCGGCGGAGGAATAAACCAGGATGCCGCCGGCATCGTTGTCGACGTTAGCGGTAATGAATCCAGGCCCGACGACGGCGAGGAACAACAGAAGCCGGGTTTTCGAGCGTTTGAGAAACTTCATGCGCACTTTTCGCAGACATATGGATGGAACAAAAAGCCACGAACGACGCCACAGGATAAATGCAGGAAGCGAATCTGACCAAACGAAAAGTGCGCGATGGCGGAATTAAAGATAGCTTAAGTAATTCCGAGGAGGAGGTTTGAAGGTCTGGATTCTGCGCGTCTACAGTTTTGCCCGCAGCATGCTGATCACGTCGTCGGAAGTGACGACCCCGGTCAGCTTGTTGTGCTCATCCAGGACAGGCAACGTCTGAAGGTTGTACTTGTCGAACAACTCGGCCATTTCATTCTCCGCCATTCCCTCATGAGCAAAAACGAGCGGTTCCTGGGTTAGAGACAGCATTGGTGTCGACAAATCTGCCAGAACTAGCCTGGGGAGTGGGACGGCTCCGCTCAGCGTTCCGTGTGAATCGACCAGATAAATCGTACTCACTGCCTCGACCCCGCCTTCGAATTCGCGCATGGAGTCGATCGCATTCTGCACTGTCGCCGTCACCGGAAGTGCAAGGAACTCCGTGGTCATGCGGCCGGCGGCGGTACCTTCGCGGTGTTCCAGCAGTTCAACCACATCCTGCTGCGCTTCTGGCTCCATCTGGACCAGAATCTGCTCGGTGCGATCTTCGGGCAGATCGGCTAGCAGGTCAGCGGCGGCATCAGGGTCCATCTCTTCGACAATGTCAGCGGCGCGGCTCGAATCAAGAGATTCGACAATGGACTTCTGAACTCGCGGATTGACCTCTTCCAGCGCCTCTGCCGCGGTCTCTTCATCCAAGGTCTGGAATACCGCCTGGCGTTCGTCGGGCGCTAGATCTTCCACGATGTCGGCGATGTCGGCGGGGTGCAGCTTGGACAAACCTTCATAGGACGTCTTGAGCTTCACTCGCCGCGCCGGGTCCGTCTCGATCACGTCGATGAAATTCCACGGAATGCTGCGAGGCGGGATTCGCCCGAGCAGGGCCTGCAAAGCGGCTTTCGGCGCCACGCCCCGCAACAGCCTTCGAACCGCGCCGCGAGCTCCTACATCGACGGAGTGAACCCGCAATACGGGATGAGTTGTGCTCTTATCCTTGTGAACGTCTACCTGAAGGTCGACGTCATTCACACGAACAACTTTTCGTCCGTTGACGTCGATCACTTGCTGATCGAGGAGATCCCGCTCCAGCAGAAACAGTCCCTCAGTGCCGTTCGCCGCCGGCCAATCGCCGGGAGCCGTAGTCGCCCGAATGCCGCCGTCGATCGCCGACACAGCAGAAAAAGCCAGAACGCGATTTCCAGATTTGGTCTTCACGATGAGCGATGAAATCCGCGATCGGTCTTCCTGTGGAGTCAGCGTGACCTCGCGCACACGTCCGCTGGACACGCCGGACGGGTCATAGACCGCGGCGCCCAGCAATTCGGTGAGAGCAAGCGTCGTCATCCCGCTAGAGAATAACCAACTCGGGAACGATGCGAAACGAAAATCGCAAACAGGCCTCGAAGATCGTCCGCTGACCTTGGACCTCGGCCTTAGTGACCGGGAGCTGCCGCGATGCGCCCAAGATCCCAACCTGAGGTTTCAGGTCCGACGGCTATAATGTTTTCGCGAGCGTGCGCTACCTCTTCGACATCATCGGGCAGACCTTGCGCGCCCTCTGGGCGCATAAGCTGCGCTCGTTTCTCACCATGTTTGGCATCGCCTGGGGAGTAGGCTCGCTGCTGCTCCTGGTCGGGCTAGGGGAGGGATTTCGGGCGGGTAATCGCAAGCAGTTCGATTCGCTCGGCGAGAACGTGATGTTCATATGGTCAGGCCGCGCCCCCGTCATGCAAGGCAGTTTCACCGCGCTGCGACAGTACTACCTCACCTATCGCGATTATGAGGATATTGTGAACGAGTGTCCTTCGGTAGGGGCCGCTGCCCCGGTGATCTCTCGCAACGACATCCGGGCGGTAAGCGATTTCTTCCAGGCCAGCGGCCAGATCATGGGAGTGCCCGCCAGCTTCAACCAGATTCGTAAGCTTCCAATCAATGAAGGACGATGGCTTAATCCGCTAGACGATTCGCAGAAGCGCGCAGTGATCGTCATTGGCGACGAAGTCCGGCGCACCCTGTTCCCCGGACGCCCGGCCATCGGGGCGACGATCCTTCTAAACGGAGTGCGCTTCACGGTGATTGGCACGGTGCAGAAAATCGGGCACGGCGACAACATGAACCTGAACCTGCGCAGCTTCGTGCCTTTCCACACCATGCAGGACTATTTCCGTCCGCTGAATGCTGGAACGGGCACGGACGTGATCTCGATGATCAACTACCAGCCGAAATCGCGCGCCGTGCACGAGGCGGCCCAACAGGAAGTTCACAAGATCATCGCCCGCAACCACGGATTCGATCCCAAAAATCCAGACTCCTTCGACGAGTGGGATACGGTCAAAACGATCGACCAGATTGGCAAGATTTTCGACGCGATGAATATGTTTCTGGGCAGCGTAGGCCTGGTCACCCTCGCGCTAGGCGCAATCGGGATCATCAACATCATGCTGGTGGCGGTCGCCGACCGTACTCGCGAAATCGGCTTACGCAAGGCCGTCGGCGCCACCAATGCCAGCATCATGTTTCAGTTTTTTGTGGAAGGAGCTTTCTTGACATTGCTGAGTGGAGGCATCGGCATTGCCGGCGCTGCGGGACTGATGGCCATGTTATCAGGCGTCGACCTTGGCCAGGGATTCGACCCTCCAAAGCTGGTGGCGTCAACGGCAGCTCTGGCAGTCATCTCCCTGGGGGTCGCAGGAGTAGCGGCAGGCCTTTATCCCGCCAGGCGCGCCGCCATGCTGGAACCGGTGGAGGCGCTGAGGAAGGAATAGCAGTCAGCCACTACGCTGCGGAATCAGCGGCAGCTCTCCGTAACCTCAGCGGTTAAAAGCTTTATAAGAACAGTGACCACGATAGCCGTGAGACTTTAAATGCACCGCGACCTTCTCCAACAAGCGTACTCAGCGATGCGCCACGACCTGCGCCGCACCCTGCTCACCATGGCCGGAATGGCATGGGGCATCGCCACGGTCGTGTTGCTTCTTTCCTACGGCAACGGCTTCGGGAAAGCGATCGAAACTATCTTTGAGAGCTTCGGGGCAACCGCGGTCGGAGTCTTTCCCGGTCGAACTTCCCAGCAGGCTGGAGGCAACAAGGCCGGTGTACAAATTCGATTCACCAACGATGACATCGAACTCTTGCGCAACAATATTCCGCTCTGCCGGCATGTTGTCCGCATGCTGCAAAAGGATTCCACGGTTCAGAACAACAATCGCTCCTTTACCTTCCCGGTGATGGGCCTGGACCCGTCGATCCAGGACATTTGGAACCTCGACATTGAACAAGGGCGATTCCTCGACGATGCCGACAACATGCAACACGGCTTGTATGCGGTCATCGCATCGGAGGCGCGCGACAAACTGTTCTCTGGCATGCCTGCGGTCGGCGAGTCGATTCGCATCGACGGAGTGACGTTTGAGGTCATTGGCGTCGGGGCACCTCGCATGCAGGAAGGCGATAACGATAATAATCGTGTCGTTTACATACCCTACAACTCCATGGACGTCCTCAAAGACAACCACTATCTCGATGGCATTTGGCTCGACTCGGCCGGGCTGAATCACGAGAAGTTAGATAAGACCATCCGCGAGACTCTGGGTACGGCGCACAATTTCAAACCCGACGACCAGCGAGCCGTCTTTGTGTTCGACGCACAAAAGCAACTCTCGCAATTCGGCATCATCACCATGGCGCTGAAAGTTCTGCTCGCCTTCATTGGAACGGTGACGCTCGGGATTGGCGGTGTGGGACTGATGAACATCATGCTGGTATCTGTCACTCAACGCACGCGCGAAATTGGCGTGGAGAAAGCTTTAGGGGCGCGACGCCACCACATCCTGTTTCAGTTTTTGGCCGAAGCCATGGTCATCACGGCTGCGGGCGGATTCCTCGGAATTCTGCTCTCTTACGCGGTCTCGATCTTTGCCGGGCGCATAACGTTTTATAGTGCGCTTGCTAAGCACGCTGAAGCCGCCGACATCCGCCTCATTGTGTCGCCCATGATTCTGGTGGTGGCAACGTCTATCCTGGCGGTCGTAGGCGTGATCAGCGGGATGGTGCCGGCTCTCCGCGCCGCCAACCTCGATCCCATCGAAGCCCTGCGTTACGAGTAACCTTGGATCAGCAAAAAGCCGGAGCGGCATGCGCCCCGGCCGCGGAAACGGAACACTGTTCTTTATGCGGCAGTGCTCAGCGCGTCGACAAAATGCTGGCACACCGTGGTCTCAACCTTAAACATCCTGATCGTGAATCGGCCAGTCAGGAAAGGCCTTAATACTCGCTCGACATCGGGAAACGTCTCATGCACATACCGCTCGGCAGCATTTCTCTCGGTCCAAAGCGAGACGACGACCATCTTTTCTTTTGCGACGTCGGGAACAAACGGGAGAAGTTCGAGGAAGCCGGGCTGCTTCTTCATAATGGGAAGGACCTCCTGGCGAATCGACCGGATCAGGTCGTCCCTCTTTTCGGCTTTAGGAGTAAATTCGAGGATACGGGCAAACATGCGACACTCTCCTTCCTTGAAGGGAAAGTGCTCGGAAGACGCCACAGTTCGAGTTGGCCCTTCCGAGCCCAATCCCGAATCAGGGTGATTGAATTTGCTATGGTGGAAAAACGGCAATACTTTAATCATCGGTTCGCAAATCCGCAGTGATATTGGCTACGCATCTAAGTGACGCGGCGCACCTCCTGCCGACTAAAATCGTGTCCGCCATGAGTGGTGACATTTTCGATAGGCAGCCTCCGCAAGCCGATGTTCGCCTCGCGTACGGCTCCGATTCCAATCAGTTTCTCGACCTGCGTCTTCCTTCCAAAGGAAAGACCGCGGCGCCGCATCCGCTGGTCATCAACATCCACGGCGGCTACTGGCGCGCCCGATACAATCTTGATCATGCCGGGCATTTCTGTGCCGCGCTCACCGCCCGGGGATTGGCAACTGCCAATCTGGAATACCGGCGCGTCGGCGACGATGGCGGAGGCTGGCCTGGCACATTTTCCGACATCCGGTCGGCCTACAACTTTCTTATTCAAAACGCGCAACTGCACGACCTCGATTCAAAACGAATCGTGGTGACGGGCCATTCTGCTGGCGGCCAACTCTCTCTCTGCCTTGCCGCCCACGAAACGAACACTACTCGCGTCATCTCCCTCGCGGGGGTCGTTGATCTGCGGCGTGCTTACGAACTTCACCTCAGTAAAGACGCCGTCGTCGAGTTTCTCCACGGCACGCCCGCCGAAGTCCCTGACCACTACCGCGAAGCCGACCCCATGGAACTGTCCGTTCCTCACGCGCGCGAGTGGCTGATTCACGGCTCCGCAGATGACACCGTCCCGCCCGCCTTCAGCCGGGATTATGTTGCCGCCAAACAAAAGCGTCGCGGCAAAGAGAAAGAGGATGCACACCTGCTCGAAATCCCCGGCGCCGGGCACTTCGACCTCATCGATCCCCACTCCCAAGCCTGGACGCAGGTCGAGGAGACGATCATCCAACTCGCTGGATAGGCGTGTTTGTGATCATTGACACCACGCGCTTTGCCTCATACGATTCTCGCTCCACGAGATAGTCCTCAACATGGCGAATCGAGTAAAGCTGCGGCGCATCGTTTTCCTGCTCGCTACCGCGACACTCCTTGCAGCCAGCACGTCGGTTCAGCCGGCGGATCCCGCGCGTTATTTGAACGACGTCAAGTCGCTCGCCTCGCCGGAAATGGAAGGCCGCGGCGCAGGCACCATGGGTCTGACCCGCGCCCAGCATCTGATTGAGAAGCGCTATAAGGAACTTGGCCTGCAACCCGCCGGAGTAAAGGGATACGCGCAACCTTTCACCGTTGTGACCGGCGCGCGCCTGAAACCGGATAACTCTTTTGACGTCGAATCAGGTGGATCGAAGAAGGACCTGAAAATCGATCAGGACTTTGTTCCCTTCAGCTTCTCCGAGTCAAGTCAAGTCAATGGGGCGCTTGTCTTTGCAGGATACGGCGCGACGGCCGACGAGTTTCACTATGACGACTATGCCGGCCTCGACGTGAAAGATAAGATCGTCGTGGTCCTGCGTTACGAGCCATCCAGCTTCGCGGAGAAGAGCGGCAATCATGGACTTACGCAGCACTCGCAGCTCATCACCAAGGCCATCAACGCCCGCAATCACGGAGCAAAGGCTCTCGTCGTTGTAAACGGCAAACTGGGCGACGGCGAGGAAGACCTCCTGACCCGCTTTGGCAGCGTGAGCGGCCCGGAAAATGTCGGCATTGTCATGGTGCAGGTGAAGAACGCGGTGGCCCACGCATGGTTTCAATCCGCCGGAAAATCGCTGAGAGATATTCAAGAGCAGATCAACTCGGCGACAAAACCCGCGTCGTTCGCCTTCCCCGACTCGGTGCGCTTGTCGGTTCACATCGACATCGAAACGACGCGGGCCACAATAGACAATGTGCTCGCGTGGCTGCAGGGTCAAACCGACGAATACGTGATCATCGGAGCGCATTACGATCACCTTGGCCGCGGCAACTTCGACTCCCTGGCGCCTTCGCAGATCGGCCAGATTCATTTTGGCGCCGACGATAACGCCAGCGGCACGGCCGGAGTCCTTGAACTGGCGCGCCTGCTCACGCCGCAACGCGGGCAACTGAAGCGCAGCGTCCTCTTCATGAACTTTGCCGGTGAAGAACTTGGGCTTCTCGGATCGGCGGCATGGGTGCAGAATCCTACGCGCCCACTCGCCAAAGCGGTGGCCATGATCAACATGGACATGATCGGCCGCATTAAGGACGACAAGGTTTACATCGGCGGAGTGGGTACCGGGTCAACTTTCAAATCGGTGCTTGAACAGGCTCAGAAAGACACACCGTTCAAGATCGAATATTCGGCGGGTGGATATTCATCGAGCGACCACACTTCGTTCGTATCCAAGAAAATTCCTGTATTGTTTTTCTTCTCCGGGCTTCACTCCGACTACCACAAACCCTCCGACACCTGGGAGAAAATCAACGCCCCGTCTGCGGCGCGCCTGCTCGACATGGTGGAAAATGTCGCTGTTCAACTGGCGAACGCGCCGGACGCGCCGGCATTTCAAGTCGTCGCCGAAGACAAGCCGCCGGCCGGTGGCGGGGGCGGCGGCTACGGCCCGTACTTTGGCTCCATCCCCGACTTTGGCCAAACCGAAAATGGCGTGAAATTTTCCGACGTAAAACCGAACTCGCCGGCGGCCAAGGCGGGTCTGAAGGCGGGAGACGTCCTGGTTGAATTCGGCGACAAGCCTATCAAGAATTTATATGACTTCACCGATGCCCTCCGCCGCAGCAAAGTTGGGGATGTCGTCGACGTGAAAGTATTGCGCGACGGACAGCCGGTCAGCGCGAGCGTAAAGCTTGAACAGCGCAAATAGCTCGGCGCGACAATGCAGCCCGGTTTCTCGAATCCCTTATAATCGTCGGTCACAGAGAGGAATCCTTTGCCCTTCGACGACCTCCGCCAGTGGATCGCTGCGCTGGAACGCGCCGGACAACTGAAGCGTATCCAGACCGAAGCTGACCCGATCCTTGAGATTGCGGAGATTACCGATCGCGTTTCGAAAGGTCGCGACACCGAAGGTGCTAGAGGCGGCCCAGCGCTCCTTTTCCAAAATCTCAAGGGCCATCCGGGTGCTCAGGTTCTCATCAATCAATTCGGCTCGGACGCGCGGATGAAACTAGCACTCGGGGTCAAGTCTTTTGATGAAGTCGCCGCTCGCATCCGCATGTTTATGGATGTGAAATCTCCGCAGGGTTTTCTTGACAAATTGAAGATGCTTCCGCTTCTCACTGAAGCGGGAAAGTTTTTTCCGCGCACCGTGCCGACCGGGCCGTGCAAAGAAGTAATCAAGCGCGACAATTTTTCGTTGCTCGATTTCCCCATCCTGCAATGCTGGCCTAAAGATGCCGGGCGGTTTATCACGCTTCCCCTGGTTACAACGCGCGATCCCAAGTCCGGCAAGCGCAACCTCGGCATGTATCGCATGCAGGTTTACGATGAACGCACCACAGGAACGCACTGGCAGCGCCAGAAAGTAGCGGCCGAGCACGCGCGCGAGCGCATGCGCGCTTCAGTCGAAGGGAAGTCAGCCGCGGTCGACATCATGGCGCGCAGCTCCGGGGGCAGCGTTCTCGCTGAAGGCGACCGTCCCTCCGGAAAAATGGAAGTGGCGGTTGCGATCGGCACAGAGCCCGCTGTAACGTTTTCTGCAATTGTTCCTGCGCCGCCTGAGATCGAGGAATACTTGATTGCCGGCTTCCTGCGGGGCGCCCCGGTCGATCTGGTGAAATGCGAGACGGTGGATCTGGATGTACCTGCGGCCAGCGAAATCGTTCTCGAAGGCTACGTGAATCTCGACGAATTGCGCAGAGAGGGACCGTTCGGCGACCACACCGGCTTTTACTCCCTTGAGGATCTCTACCCCGTATTTCACGTCACCTGCGTGACCCATCGCAAGGATCCGATCTACGCGACCACGATCGTGGGCAAGCCGCCGCAGGAAGACGCCTACATGGGCAAGGCAGTCGAGCGCATCTTCTTGCCGCTCATGAAGCTGACAATCCCAGAACTGGTCGACGTCAACCTGCCTATCGAAGGCGTCTTTCACAACTTGATGATTGTCTCTATTAAGAAATCGTATCCGGGACAGGCCCGCAAAGTGATGAACGCCATCTGGTCGCTCGGTCAAGCCATGTTTACCAAGTGTATCGTGGTGGTCGATGAAGACGTGGACGTGCAGGACATCGCCGACGTGACGCTGAAAGTTCTCAACCACATCGATCCCGAGCGCGACATTCAGTTCACTCTTGGCCCGGTCGATTCGCTCGATCATGCCTCGCGCCTGCCGAATTACGGATCAAAGATGGGCATTGACGCCACCCGCAAGTGGAACAGCGAGGGCTTTACCCGTCCATGGCCCGATGAGATTGTGATGGACTCGAGGACGAAAGCGTTAGTCGACAGCAAATGGAAAGCGCTGGCGAAAGAACTAGGCATCGGATAGGCGCGGTAGTCGCGGATTGCTAGTGATCCTGATCGTCCTGCGAAACCCGCTCGTACCCTCTGCATTGCAGTACCGGCAGCCGTGGATATTTCGGAAAGCTCGAATCCTTGGCCGCAAGTTGACACATATAGAACACGGCACCTCGGTCGGATTCGATCTTCCGCACGAAGCGACAATCCGCGCACAGGCCGACGCGCACAGGCAGCGGTTCCGGCATGCTATTGCTCATACCTACAGGATAGTGCCGCGCGCCGGACCTGGCGATCCACGGCCGGTTTACACAACCTGAACTTCTTCTGCGACTCTGAAGAAAAATTCATACAAATTAGCTCGACTTTTAGCCGACTTCTCTTGAATCCTTCCAAGTCGCTTTGTTATAAGGTCTGCCATTACAGGAGGCTCTACCCGTGCGCGTCGCCACAGGTGTATCTGTCTCTTTTTCGAGTTTGTCGCGCGTTCTGTTTATTGTTTTTCTGGGCGCCGTTTGCCTGGTTAAACTTTCGTCGGCCCAGCAGACTTTGGGCGCCATCACCGGCACGGTGACTGATCCGTCAGGAGCGGTCGTGTCCGACGCCACTGTGACAGCCGTTAATATCGCGACCAACCTCGAAGTTGCCGCTCATACCAAGAATGGCTCATTCCAGATCCCGGATCTTCCCGTCGGAACCTATCGAGTCACCGTCACCAAGGACGGCTTCAAGACGGAAACTCACACGAAAATTCTGGTGTTCGGTAACCGTACGACAACCGTGGATACATCTCTGCAGGTGGGCTCGATTGGCGCCACGGTGGAAGTGACCGCCGTGCCCTTGATGAACCAGGTGGACACTACGATCGGTTATGTCATCGATGCCAACACTATCGAAACGACTCCGCTAGGCACTGGGAGTTTCACGCAACTGGCAATTCTTAGCCCAGGCGTCCATGCGGACTTCCTGGGTGGGGGCGGCGCCAACACGGGCCTTGGCAATCAGGCCATCTTTGCGAATGGAAACCGGGACACCAGCAACGCCTTTTCCTTGAACGGCGTCAGCACCAACAACCTCTTTAACGGCAACTCCACCAGCCAGGTCGGTGAGAACCGCTTCGTACTCAACACCGGTGAGAACTTCGGCGCGGGTGGCACAATCCAGACCAGCACGTCGGTCTATGGGGCCATTGGTCAGGCCCTGCCCACTCCTCCCGCCGATACCATCCAGGAAATCGCCGTCAATTCCTCGCAATACGACGCTACCCAGGGTAACAACAGCGGCGCCCACATCAGCGTCCTGACCAAGTCCGGTACGAACGCGCTGCATGGTTCCTTGTGGGAACAGTGGCAGAACAGCGATATGAATGCCAACCCGTATTTCTACAACGCTGCCGGCATTCCTCGTCCATTTCTGAATCGAAATGCGTTTGGAGGGACGGTCGGCGGGCCGATAGTGAAAGACAAGTTGTTCTTCTTCGGTTCCTATCAGGGTGTGCGCATCTCCGACGCGGAAGCTTCCACCAAAACTACGACCGTGCCTCTGGGCTTGACGGATGACCGCAGTACGCAGGGCATCATCAACATGGTTCAAGCAACGTACGGCACCACCATTACCGCGAGCCAGATCAACAGCGCTGCCGCGCAAATGCTGAATGCCAAACTTCCCAACGGCCAGTATTTGATACCAAGCGCGCAGTACGACTCGACGCAAGCGGTCGCGCTCGGTTATGACGCCGTCGTAAAAGGCCCCAACACGAAAGCCACCGTAGACCAAGGGACCATCGGCATTGATTATCTTGTTAGCGCCAAGGATCGACTGGCGGCCAGATACTACTATCAGAGCAATCCCACCAACAATCCTTTTGGCGCGGTCGGTTCCCTGCTGGGATTTGCCCAACAGCTTTCCGCCGGCGGCCAGGTGTTTTCCCTCTCGAATTCCTTGCAGGTCTCGCCCAATCTCACATGGGAACAGCATGTGGGTTTTACTCGCCTGCGAGCTTTCGCAAACACAACCAAGGCATTCACGCCATCTGAGGTGGGAATAACCCTGCCCGGCGGGGCTACCTTTCCGGATTTCAACATCGCCAACGCGGATCCTACGATCAGCGCTGGTGTGGAGTTCGGTCCCAGCACCAGCTTTGGTGATGGCGGGATGGTCCAGAATAATTGGGAATATGCGACCTCGGCGAGCTGGGTAAAAGGAAAACACATCCTGACGGTGGGAACGTCATGGGACCACACCCAGCTGAATGTGCTCAATAAAAATACAAATACTGACACGCTTGAGTTTCAGACGTTCCTTGACTTCGTCGAAGGCAACTTACACGGCGGCGACGAGTTTGCTGGTTCGGCAGATCGCTACTATCGCGCGAATACCGTGGGCACCTACATTAACGACAACTTCAAAGTGATGCGAAACCTGACGGTTACGGCAGGGTTTCGTTGGGACATCGATGGGGCGCTCTCGGAGAAAAATGGCCGGCTCACAGGTTTCGACCCCTCCAAATACAGTTATGTGCAATGCACCGTCAATGGCGCTCCCGCGGACCCGGGTGTGAGCACGTGCGACCCGGGCACGGACGTAATAACCGGCTCTGGTCTGGTCATCGCGGGGAATAACAAAACCGGAGCCACGCGCGGAGCCAACGATACGCTGATGAAAAATCACCAGTGGGGCTTTGCGCCCCGCATCGGCATCGCGTGGGCTCCCATGTCGAAGCTCACCGTACGCGCCGGGTACGGAATGTATTACGATCGCGGCGAGTTCTTCAGCTATTTGTCGCCCAGCGCCGGCTCCGGGTTTAACGGCCCCTTCGGAGTGACGCTCGCGCCACCGTTCGTCCAACCGATCTCCGTGGGGAAGGGTGCGACGCTTTCTCAGCCGTTCGGGACGACGCTGCCACCACCGCCGCCAGCCACGGCAGCCGCCTTCCGGGCCTACCTACCCAACCTCGAGCAGACGGCTTGCGGGTTTCCGGGATGCTGGCCGTCAGACAATCTCTTTGGTCCTTTTCTGTTTGGTGGATACGATATCAACAACAAACTGCCGTACATGCAGAACTGGACGCTCGACTTGCAATTTCAACCCTCCAACAGCTGGATTATTGAAGCCGGGTATGTTGGCAGTCACGGCACGCATCTGGTGCTGCCCATTCCGTTCAACCAACCACTCATTGCCACACCGACCCACGTAGTGAACGGGCAGACCAGTTCCTACGGCGGTACAACTCCCCTAGTCTTGAATTCCGAGCCGGTATTCACAAACGAATTCTCCGGCAACGCGCCGCTCCGCGTACCTTATCCCGGATACGACATGAACGCAGTGTCGTATAAGGCGGAGGGCATCTCGAACTTCGACGCACTGCAACTGCAGGTCCACAAGCGTCTGTCCAACGGCCTGCAGTTCACTACGTCTTACACCTGGTCTCATTCGCTTGACGAGCAGAGCGGCCTAGGGCTGTTTTTCACCGGGAATAATCCGGCCGTTCCCCGCTCCAACTATGCTTCCTCGGACTTCGACCAGACTCATGTGTTTCTGGTGAACTATAGCTATACGACTCCGAAGTTCGTGAAAGATGGGCCATGGGGATATGTGGGCAATGGCTGGACCATTGGGGGCCAGACCGTAGCGCAAAGCGGGCAGCCGTTCAGCGTTTACGACTATTCGGGCTCGGTGGCGAGCCTGTATTACGGAACCAGCAACTATATTGGGAATCCCATTGTGCCGCTTCTGCCGGGGGTAACTCCCCAGCAGGCTGCCAAGGGCGGTATTTGCCCCGCGGGAGCTGTGGGAATTTCGACGTCTCTCTGTAAGCTGAACGCGGCGGATTTCGGACCTCAGTTTGTGGCTCCGGGGACCAACGGGGTTCCGGCTTGCGATGCAAGCGGTTGCGATCTCTATGAATCCCTGTACGGAAATACAAGCCGCAACACGTTTCGCGGCCCATTCCAGGTGCGGTTCGATATGAGTTTGTCGAAGATGTTTCAAATCAAAGAGCGCTACTTGCTGAAGTTGGAAGCCGATGCTTTTAATATTTTCAACCACCCCGATTTCGACGCTCCGAACAATAATGTGGACTTCTTTCCCAATTTCGCAGGCCCGCCGTCGATTCCTCCGCAAGGAAGCTTGGGCGTGATCCAGCACACGATTGGCAGCCCACGCTTCCTGCAGCTCTCGCTGCACTTGGCGTTCTGATTTGAGGCGAGGGAGTTGGCAAATTCTGAATCGTGAGAGGAAAAACGCCCGGTCGGCACAAGGGCTGATCAGCGCGGGGCTGATCGCCCTGCTGCTTGGTCAGAGTCCACTGGCGGCAGCTTGGGGAAATGAGGGTCACGTTGCCGTCAACCAGGTGGCCGCACAGAAAATTCCTGCCAGCATGCCTCAGTTCCTGCGCTCGGCCGTCGGAGAGATCGGGTATCTCGGACCGGAGCCTGACCGCTGGCGCAGCTCAACTGAGTTCGCCCTTAAGAACGCACAGGAACCCGACCATTTCATCGACCTGGAGCGCGTCTCGTGGCTCGATCCGCTGCCTCCGGGCCGATATGAGTTCTATCGCAAGCTTTACGAAAAGCGCGCGGCGACTACGGACCATCCTGACGACTATCTTCCCGAGCGCGTCGGCCTGCAGCCCTACATCACCATGGAAGTTTACGGCCGCCTGAAGGCCGCATTCCGTGAATACCGCCAGCGACTGGCGGCGCGCCAGCCTACGCAAGCGGTGCAGCACGCAATCATCTTTTACGCCGGCTGGTTGGGCCATTATGTCGGGGACGGATCGCAGCCCCTTCACACCACGATTCGGTACAACGGATGGGTCGGGCCCAATCCCGACGGATATACGACAGAGCACCACATCCATTCCAAATTCGAGAGCGATTACGTTGCGGCAAACATTAAGGCGAAAGATTTTGCCGGATTGGTGAAAAGTCCCGAGCGACTCGACGATCCCTTCGCCGATTACGTCGGCTATCTCAAGCAGTCGAACGGTCTGGTGGAGAAGGTCTACGCATTGGAAAAGGACGGAGGATTTGCAGGCAAGGGCACTCCAGCCGCATTCGAATTCACCACGCACCGCCTTGCCGCCGGATCGCAGATGCTCCTCAACCTGTGGTATACGGCATGGCTGGAGAGCGCGAACCCCGTGCCGGAACATGCCCCGGCGCCGCCGGCGAAGTAGATTATGTAGGCGCGGCCGCCTCGGCTGTCCAACAAGGGAAGCCCGACAGCTCTTCGGTGGGAGCGGTCAATCGAGCAGCACGACGATTTCGTACTTCTTTCGATATACTAAATACGTATGCCGGTGCTGAAGAATGTCGCTGCTATTGCCAAAGGAATGAGCATCACCTTCATGGAGATGTTCCAGCCTACGACGGTGGAAAATTATCCCGACGGCAAAGGCCCGCTGCGAGGCGCGCGGATTGAAGCCCGTTTCCGCGGCGCTCACGTGCTGCAGCGCGATGAAAACGGACTGGAGAAGTGCGTGGCCTGCTTCCTGTGCGCCGCCAATTGTCCGTCGAACTGCATCTATATCGAGGCCGCCGAAAATACCGAGCAGAATCGGGTAAGCGGCGCGGAGCGCTACGCCAAGGTCT
>DASSRO010000214.1:0-4985 GCA_035701745.1 Candidatus Sulfotelmatobacter sp.
GACCAGGACCAGCGCCCGATTCCTACGCCAGCGGAGGCAGTCGCATCATCGAAAGCGGCGTCGCTGCGGCCGCAAAAGAGCGAGTTGCCCATAGCATGCTTTTGATAGAGGGCACGGATCTCGCGCGGCGAATCCTTCTTGAAGACGTCTTGCGATGAGATGCGCTCGCCGGCCGCGGTCCACATGTCGGCGACGTACAAATCCGGAGCGCCGTCGTTGTTGTAGTCGAGCCAGGAGACGCTCATGCCCGCGCCAATGTCTTCCGCGCCCGCATGCGCAGCAATATCGGTAAAGGTTCCGTCGCCATTGTTGCGATACAAATTCTTTCTCCCAAAATCGTTCACCACGTAAAGATCGGGCCAGCCGTCGTGGCTGTAGTCGCTCCATCCGCAACAAAAACTGTAGCGCGTATTGTTCTGGTTTAAGCCGGCCGCTTCGGTCACGTCGCGAAATGTGCCGTCGCGCTGGTTGCGCATCAGGAAATTCGGTGGGCCATTTTCCGCGTCATGATAGGGCGAAGGATATTTATATTGTCCCGTGCCCTGATAGTAGGAATACAGGCAAAAGTAAACATCGAGCCAGCCATCGCGATCATAGTCCGCGGCGGCCGCCCCGGTGAAAGTTCCTTGCGGAGGATTCGCAAATTGAAAGGCATCGGGCTTCTGGCGAAACTTGCCCCCACCTTCGTTCACAAAGAACAGCGGACCGTTGGCTCGCACCACAATCACATCCTGCCGCCCGTGATTGCTGAAGTCGGCGAACAGCGCGCACGCCGTATTCTCCAGAATGCCCAACCCGGAGGAGTCGGTGATGTCTTCAAACGTTCCATCGCCACGATTGCGGTACAGGCGATTCGGCAGTCCGGCAGGCTGGCACACGTAAAGATCGTCGAAGCCGTCGTTGTCGATGTCGGCGACAGAAACTCCGTTGTGCCCGTAAATGTCGATGCCGCAGGCCCCGTCAAGCACGGTGCGCCAGTAGTCCGTCCCATGCAGCATCTGCTCGGAATAGGAAGAATTGTTGCCGAGGGCGCCCGCCGTGATGTCTACATAAATAGGTGACATGGCGCGTGCCTGAGTTTCTTCCAGCGCTCGCCAACTGCTGATGCGAAACTCGCCCGCGGACGATGGCGTCCACATCAAATCCCAAGTGCCGATGCGCTGCTCGCGGTGAAAACCCGTGCCCGTCCCCACCATTTCGTAGCGGATACTAGTTTGAACAGTTTGAGGCAGCGTTGAACCGAATGCCTTGGCTTGCGCCGCATCAATCCGCACAATATGGAATTCGGCTTTCACGATTCGCGACAGACCGCTCAGGCTAGACCGCCACTCTTGAAAAAATGCGCCTCGCCCGAGCGTGGTTCGCGTCGAGAATTTATTCTTGCGGACTTCGATCCCGGCGTTAGATCGCGCTACCCGCGATTCGACGGGCTTGAGCGGTACGCCGGAAAAATTCCCAGCCAGTACCTTTCGGATTGCCTGCGTTTCCTGGGGAGAGCGCAGCAGGCCGGCGCTCCATTCGCTGAGAATCGCCGCAATCTGCTCGGCATATTTCTCGGTAATGAAGTCGTCAAATCCCGTCTGCACTTTGAGCAGCGTCGCATCCAGCGGACGCTCGCTGCGGTAGTGAGGATGAAACTGAAATTCAGCATCGCCAGGAAGCTTGCTTTCGACTCCGCTTTCGAGACCAGGAATCGTAAACTGCCACAAGCGAGACGGGATCAGATTCGCAACTGCTCCCTGACAGAAGCGCAAAAGAAATTGGCGCCGGCAAGCATCGACTGATGAAAGATTGCCGGATTGACGATCGACTGGCTGAGGATCAGCACAGTGCGGATCGACGGATTGAGGAGCCTTCCCTGCCCCGCTCAGAATGATTTCCCTCGCACGGTCACTGCTCGCACGGTCACTGATGGAACCGAAGCTAACATTCAGGTTTCGCCGGGGTCAAGGCAAAGCAGGCTAAGGTTGCGGCGGAAGATTTTTCGCGCTCACGCCTTCACTTCGCTGCGCGATTCTGCCGTATGGAGTGCGAGCCGGATCGCTCCCATCAATTGCGCATCCTGGCCCAGCCGGCTGACGATTAATTTTGGCGGCGCCGGTTCGGTATAAAGATCCAGAAACCGTTGCGTGGCATCCCGCAAAGTCTCGCTCATTCCGACTCCTCCGCCTAGCACAAAGAGCCTGCTGTTGAGCACGAGCGAGATGTTGTAAATCGCATAGGCCAACATTTTCGCGGAATTCTTCAGAACGCTGGCCGCCTGAGCATCTCCGGTGCGAGCAAGTTCGAAAATTTCCGTGGCGCTAAGGTCGCAGCTCGCAGAAACTCCCGCTGCCCTGCGGGAACTCAGCCACTGTTGCCGAATGCCCTCGCCGCCGATCGTGCTTTCCAAAGATCCGGGCGCGCCGCGCTGGGGAGGTTCCTCCGGAGCGCCGGGAACGTGCATGTATCCAACCTCGCCCGCGGCCCAGTCGGGGCCGTGAACTAACTTGCCGTCGCCGAAAATTCCAGCGGCGATTCCAGTCCCGATCGCAAGAAACACAAAATTCTCAACACCGCGCGCGGCTCCAGCCCAGTGCTCTCCGATCGCCGCCACCCTTACATCGTTTTCTACACTGGCCGGGACATGAAGGGCCGACTCCAGCAGACTTTGAAGGGGTACATCTCTCCACCCTCTTAAAAACGACGTAGCCAACACGGTCCCAGAGTTCGCATCGGTAATGCCGGGCGCACCGGCTGCAACGGCTAAAAGCGAACTCTGCGAAACCGAGCATTCCTGAAGTAAATGCTCCGCCCCATCACGGATCTTCTCGACCACCATTTCGGGAGAAGAAGTTTCCCGGGTAGATGCAGACCTCTTCCCTAATATTTTTCCTTCCATATCGGCCAGGGCAATGCGCAGGTTGCTTCCGCCTATGTCGACGCCAACGACGTAGCCGCGGTCCGCTTTGGTGTGGTCCCATGTTTTGGTCATAGGTGATGGATTCACGCCTCCAAGGAGGGCGGGGTTGCCCCTTCAGCACAACCGAAGCTCGGATTAGGCTGGCCGCCCATGTTGAATACAATGGTTGCGCCATTCGCAATGTCCGCATGGCGAAACCACAATTTCGTGTACGGCTTGCCGTTGAATTCAACGGATTGAATGTACTGGTCGGTGGCGGCATTGCGTTTCGCTTCCACGACTAAAGTCTTGCCGCCGCCCAGTTCGACTTCCGCTCGATCGAACAGCGGGGTTCCAAACACGTAGTTCCCGCTGACCGGATCAACCGCGTAGAAGCCCAGCGAACTGATCACGTACCAGGCCGACATTTGACCGCAATCTTCGTTGCCGGCGAGTCCGTCGGGCTGGTCGTCGTATTCCAGATCAAGCAGTTTTCTCACCCGGTCTTGCGTCTTGTGGGGAGCGCCCGCGTAGCAATACAGATAGGACATGTGATGACAAGGCTCGTTGCCATGCGCATACTGGCCAATCATTCCGGCGATGTCGGGCGGCGCATCCGACGGAAGCTGCGAACTGGTGGTAAACAAGGAGTCAAGTTTCTACACGAAGGCCTTCGGACCGCCGCAAAGTTTGATTAACCCGGCAGGATCGTGCTGCACGGTGAATGTAGTCTCCCAGGGATCCGACTCGGTATAGTCGCGCCATTTTTTCGAGTAACCCATTTCATTCGCGTGAAACGGCTCGGCCCACTGCCCATTCTCCAGTTTCGACCGCATGAAGCCGGTCGAATCGTCAAACAGATTCCTGTAATTGCGAGAACGCTTGATCAGCGCCTTGGAGTCTTCCACCGCACCGGCCGCCTCGGCAATGTGCGCAACCGCCCAATCGTCATAGGCGTACTCCATGGTTTTGCTGACCGATTCCTCCTCTTTGTCGCAAGGAATGTAGCCGAGTTTGCGGTAGTAGCCGAGACCGCGGTAGTCCTCGACCATCGCCCTTTTTCGGAGCGCGGGATAAGCTTTGCCGAAATCGATCCCTTTGAAGCCCTTCACCCGCGCTTCAGCAATTACCGAGCTCGCATGGTAGCCGGTCATGCAAAAAGTTTCCTTCGCCTGCAACGGCCAGATGGGCACGCCTGCGGGGCTTTCCTGCCCCATGCGAATCAGGCAGTTCACGAAATCGGCAACCCGGTCGGATTGAAACAGCGTGTACATGGGATGCGCTGCGCGAAACGTATCCCACAAGGAAAATGTGCTGTAGTTATGCAGGCCGCTGGGCAGAGGATGGGCCTTACCATCCATTCCCGGATACTGGCCGTCAACGTCGTCAAAAAGAGTTGGAGCCAGCATCATGTGGTAAAGGGCAGTATAGAAAATTCGCTTGTGGCGCGCGTCTGAGCTGGTGATTCTGATCCGCGACAAATTCTTGCTCCAGGCGGTGTGCGCTGCGGCCTTCACATTATCGAAATTCCAGTCGGGAATCTCGGCTTCGAGGTTTTTCTGCGCGCCTTCCGCGCTCACGCCGGAGATGCCGGTCTTCACTAAGATCGTCTCCCCATCCGTTGTCTGAAAATGAACCAGGCATTTCAGCGATTTTCCTTTCGCCTCACGGATACCCGGATCAAGACGCTTTTCTTCCGAGACGATTTCCGAGGAAACGAAGGGTTTGGAAAACTTCATCGCGAAATAAATCTCGCGCCCCGGCGCCCAGCCCTTAACGCTCCGCCCGCCCAGAATCGTATCGTTGCCGGTAATTTTCAGATCGGCCCATAAGATAGGCGCGTTCCCGTAGGCATGCACCAGGTCGAGAATGAAGTGGCTGCTGTCGCTCGCGGGGAAGCGGTAGCGGTGAATGCCCGCGCGCTCGGTCGCGCTTAACTCTGCCCGAATGTTGTAATCGCGCAACGTGACCGCGTAGTACCCGGGCACGGCGATCTCTTCTTCGTGACTGAAGCGCGAACGGTAGCCTTCGCCCGGATTCTGCCGCAAACCCGGAACTGTCTTCGCCGGACCGACGCCGGGCATGAGCAGAAAATCCAGCATGT
>DASSRO010000215.1:0-14104 GCA_035701745.1 Candidatus Sulfotelmatobacter sp.
CCGGAGCCGGAGTGGGTTGAAGTAATTGGCGTAGTCGCGCACCAGCACGAGGTCTCGCTCACCGAAGCGGGACGCGAGCAGGTTTTCTTTACCGATGCGTTCATGGGCTCGGGTGCTGTTGATCGCTGGGTGCTGCGGACGGGCAACGATCCGACGAATTATGGAAGCGCGGTTCGCGCTGCGATGAAAGAAGTTGATCCGCATCTGCTTGTCGCCGAAATGCAGACTGCGGACGCGCTGGTATCGCACGCGCAAGCGCGCACGCGTTTTGCGTTAGTGCTGATCACCGTGTTTGCAATTATCGCCGGGGTGCTCGCGGGCGTAGGGCTCTATGGCGTGCTCTCGACGGCGGTGCGGCAACGGACCGCCGAGATTGGGGTGCGGATGGCCTTGGGCGCGGGACCGCGCGAAATTTTCCGGCTTGTGGTGGGACAGGGGCTTCGGCTGAGTGCAATCGGCGTCGCCGCGGGATTGGCCGGAGCGCTGGCGCTCACGCAATTGATGCGAGCCATGCTTGTGGGCGTGAAGGCTACTGATCCAGCGACGTTCGTTGTGGTTGCGATCTTGTTCATGTTGGTCGCGGCCCTTGCGTCGTGGTTCCCGGCTCGCCGCGCGGCAGCCTTGGACCCATCGCGCGCCCTGCACGAAGAATGACAGACTTCTCGGATGAAACTCTATCGCACCTCCAACGGGATACTGGTGGAAGAAGACGATAAGTTCTATGCCGTTCCAGCCCCAGGCTGGGACGAACTTATTAGCAGTCCGGGGTTGTTCAGGCGGGTTCGCGATGCGATCAGCGACGGGGTTGTGGCGAAGCGTGATCCCGCCACAATTCTTAAGCCCATTGTCAGCCAGGAGGTATGGGCGGCAGGGGTGACGTACTACCGCAGCCGTGATGCGCGGATGGATGAGAGCAAGGACGCGGGAGGAGGCAGTTTTTACGACCGGGTTTACGCAGCGGAGAGGCCGGAGCTGTTCTTCAAAGCGACAGGACGGCGGGTGGTTGGGCCGGGGGACGCGGTGCGCATCCGGTCGGATGCGAGGTGGTCGGTACCCGAGCCGGAACTGACTCTGCTGATCAATCCCGCGGGAGAGATTGTGGGCTACACGGCCGGAAACGATATGAGTTCGCGCGATATCGAGGGCGAGAATCCGCTGTATCTTCCCCAGGCGAAAGTTTACGACGGCAGTTGTGCGCTGGGCCCGTGCGTGCTGTTGTCAGCCGAACCACTTAACCAAGCAACCGCGATTGAGATGCAAATCACGCGGCAGGGTAATCGCGTGTTCATGGGAAGTACGAGGCTGGCAGAACTGAAACGCGATCCCAAAGACCTCGCGCGCTTCTTGTTTCGCGATAGCACCTTTCCTCAAGGGGTATTTCTGATGACGGGGACGGGGATCGTTCCAGCAAATGACTTCACGTTGGCGCAGGGTGACGTAATTCAGATTCAAATCGAGGGAATCGGTATGCTCGAAAATTATGTTGCCTAGGCCGGCGTTTGCGCCAAAGGCGCCTGTTTCCGTGCCCGAAGGTGCATGGCCCAAATCACGGTCTCAGATGTCGTTCGCGGCGGCGTCTAAAATCTTTCTGAATTTAGATTTTTGAAGTCCGGACCGGGGAGGTGACCAAGGTCATGCGACATTGGCCATCTGTCGTCACGCCTATGTACCTTTGCAATCTATCCTGAGTAGGGTTTTAAGCCCAGACTCGCTTATGGCAGGGATCTGGTCGGGTTTCCTTAACCTGCAAAGACCTATGAAATTCATTCAGACAGCCGCTTCCGTGAAGGTGAACCGGTTAGTTCTTACAGGAACGGTTCTGGCCTGCATTGTGATAATGCTGGGCTGCGCCGGAGTGAGCACAAGCAAGTCGAATTCGCAGATTGTTGCTGGCACTTTGTCGCTGGGCACAGCCAGCGTAGATTTTGGCTCGGTCACGACTGGCAGCAGCAAGACAGTGACGGTAAATGCCACCAATACTGGATCGGCCTCCGTTACGGTCAGCAGCGCCTCGTTTTCCAGCCAATCTTTCACGTTAGCCACACCAACCTTGCCCATGGCGCTACTTGCCGGCCAAACTACGCCGGTCAGCCTGGTCTTTTCTCCGAAAACGGCGGGCGCGTTCAATGGCACGCTTTCCATAACCAGCAACGCTTCCGACAGCGCCGTTACAGTCCCACTAACAGGAACTGGAGTCACGGCGGGAGGATTGTCGCCGAGCCCGGTGAGCTTAAGCTTCGGAACCGTGCAGACTGGCACCAGCCAGGCCCTGGCGGAGACGTTGACCAATAATGGCGGTTCGTCGGTGACTATTTCGCAGATTGGAATTAGCGGAACAGGTTTCACCCTGAGTGGTATTACTGCGCCGGTCACGCTGGCGGCAGGTCAGAGTGCGAATTTCACGGTAACTTATGCCCCTACCTCGACTGCCGCAGCCAGCGGCAGCGTGACCGTCACATCGAACGGGTCGGATCCAACTCTTGCTATAGCTCTGTCTGGGACGGGATCGACGACGGCCGGCACGCTAAATGTGACTCCATCGCCGATTGCGGTGGGCAGCGTGTTTCTGGGAACGACCGGAAGCGGGACGGGAACCCTGACAGCGATTGGAACGAACGTTACGATTACCGGTGCAACGTCAAGCAATTCACGTTTTGTGCTGAGCGGTGTTCCCACCATCATTCCGGCGGGGCAGAGCCTCTCGTTTACGGTGACGTACAGTCCGCTGGTGGCAGGCGCCGACAGCACGAACCTGACTTTCACCAGCAATGCGCAAGCAGCGACCACATCGGATACCTCCACCGGAACAGGCGTGACGCCTCCAGCCCATAATGTGGTCTTAACGTGGAACGCGAGCAGTTCATCGAACATCTCCACTTACAACATCTACCGCGCGGCATATGGAAGTTCCTGTGGCGGATTCTCAAAGATCGCATCCACGGCGTACACGGTTACGACCTACACCGACTCGGCCGTGACCGACGGCACGAACTATTGCTACGCCACGACTGCGGTGGATTCCAGCAATGCGGAGAGCGGATATTCAAACATTGTTTCCAATGTTCAAATCCCTGCCCCGTAGGGTCGACGTTTGCGCCTCATGCGAAGCAGTTCGGCATAGATTCAAAGGATACGTATACGCGCAAAGCAAAAAAGCCTGACGTTTAGTCAGGCTTTTGAATTTCGTGGTATCACCGATACAGCAACTGCAGACAGATCGGTCAGCTAGAGGCGCCCATGGGAAATATCGTACGGCGCACACGCGGAAAAGCGAGCATACCGAGGCCTACCAGCAGGCTGCAAGAAAGCAGAACGGGAGTGGAAGGTTCGGGCACCGGAGTCGGCGTTCCATTTTGCGATACAGAGTAGCAATTTCCATTGCCTCCGACACAGTTGCCACCAGAAAGGAAATCCCAAGTCGCTTGTTCGGTGCATCCCGGGCAGGTAAAGTCGGCAGTAAACGTAAGAGAGTGCCCGGGAAGAATCGCGGATGCTGTGCCCCCCGTGTTCAAAGCAACACACAGTGCGTACTGTTGGTTGCTGCTGCAGTCCCCCCCGTTGGCCGCCTTTCCCGGGTCGAATGTGTAGTTCGCTTGATTGCCATCCGACATTTTAAAGTTGCCCCAGCTCGTTATCGCGTTCCCAGGATTAAACAACGTCAAAGACCAATCGCGGGCGTCGGCGCCCAGGCCGGTGGTGTTGTTGTTAGTGATGGTGTAAGACAAGGAATAGCTGCCGCCACCGTTGGGAGTGAGAGTCGCCTGGAAGGCGTATCCGCTGCAAGTCGAACAGGTAGATCCGGAAACTGTTTCCGAATCCGCAAAACTCGGTATGGCAAAAACGCACATAGCCAACAAGGTGGCCGCTAAAAGCCACTGAAATCGGACATCCCTTTTCATGCTTAACAATCTTTCTTGGGGGGGAAGGAAGACAATCCTGTCGACCTTAGGCTCAGAGAGCCCGTCATCACTTTAAACCTCTATAGAATGCTGTCAAGGCTGATAATTTTTGCAACCGGTTGCAAGGCGTTGCAACCCTAAGTGTATTTAAACAGGATGTTTATGAACGTTCGGGAGGACAGGTTGCAGAGACGGTGGCGTGTGGCGTTCGGATTTTCGAAGTGCATTCAGAAGGGGTAGCAATATGGCAAACCCAAGCAGGTAGAACAAGATGCCTCCAGATGTGTGAAGCCATCCATGAAGAAATCCCGGATCCACGTAGAGGGTTAGTAAACAAAGAGTCACGATGCGCACGCCATTCTTAAAGATCAAGATGGGAATGATGGAAAGCACCCATAGAGCTTTTTTCCACGCCGAACGAAGGACGAGCTCGCCGAGGACCAGGGCGGTGACTAGAAGAGCCAAGCTTGACCGGATGCCGCTGCATTCCTTCGCCACTTCGATGTCGAGGTTCGGCATCCTCAGAATGAAGCCCTGCTTGAGTACGGGAATAGACAAAAGGCGGAGCAAACCGTATGCCACCTGCGCCGATCCAGCCTGCAGGAGAGCGATGATTTTGTCGACGGCGATCTCCGGGATCGGCACAAGCAGAAGGAGAAACAAGAGAGGGAAGAGGGCGCGATAAAAGGCGCGTGCGCCGTAAAAGAAAATAAATGCTGAGACCCAGATCACAACGATCGCCAGAGTGACTAGAGAAAGTTCATTATTGTGGAAAGGCGATGCTCTCAGGGTGGAAGCCAAGAATAAGCAAATGATTCCAGTCAGAAACAGGAGGATGCCAGGTAGTGGCGCTGTTTGGACCGTCGAAAAGATTTCGGTGTGTTTGCGGTAGATGAAATACGCGCTGATTGGAATGACCAGAACGATGTGCGATGCATAATCCTGATGGAAAGAAAAATTGACGACACTGCTGAGCGGCTTCCAGAAGGCCGCAACTGAAGCCATCAGAAATAGAATAAAACCCCAGTCACGCGGGGATAATCTGCCTGATTGATCGGCTGTGGACAATCGGACACCGGGGGCGCTTGTGCCCACGCAATTGTATCTGAGGATGTTTTTTAGTAGCGGGCCAGGCGAGGGCAGATGGCACAGTCGGCCTCTTGCGGGCTCTTCAAGGCACTCTTGCTCCTTGCTGCGAAATGAGAGGTCTTAAGACTAGGGTAACTACACTTCTGGATGCCCTACCGAGACCTATCTCCGGGTGACCCAATCGTTTCAAACTGTTGCCATGAGACTTCCCCCGTCTTTCACTCACCCTATCTCTATCCGCGTCCTTTCCATCGTCACTTTCATCATGATCGCGAAGTTGCTGCCGTTGTGCCAAGCGGCCGCCACTCAACAGCTGATCTCGTCGCCATCCGCTCTGAACTTTGGCAACGTTCAGGTAGGGCACAACGAGACGCAACTGATTGTGCTGAAAAATAATGGATCGACCAATGTAACCGTGACGATGATGAAGGTACTGGGGGCCGAATTCAGCGCATCCAATATAAGCTTGCCCTTGAATGTGGCGGCTGGCCAGAGTGTTCCGCTGAACGTGACCTTCGCTCCTACGGTATCGGGCTGGAGCGGAGGGTGGGTTGATTTCACCAGCAACGCTTCCAACCCTACACTCGGCGTACAACTGCAAGGGGCGGGACAGACCAGCAACACGCTAAAGGCCAGTCCTTCGGCGGCTCTATTCGGGGATGTGGCGGTGGGCAGAAGCTCCACGTGGTTGATCGTGCTGACCAATCGCCGCAGCTATCGAGTGCAAATTGATGGCTGGAAGACCACGGGAAGCGGTTTCTCCGTCAGCGGCCCTGCGCTGCCCATTAGTTTGGACAGCGGGCAGAGCGTCACGGTGAAGGTCAAGTTTGCTCCCACGTCGGTGGGGATAGATGGAGGTGACCTTCTCGTCTTCAACGAGGAATTGAGCGTACCTCTCAGCGGCACGGGCACCGCGGCAAACACTACAGGCCAGTTAAGCGTATCGCCATCAGCGTTAAACTTCGGCAGCGTGAATGTCGGGTCGACAAAAACTCAGTCCATTACCATGACCGCGACCGGCGGAAGCGTCACGGTGAATTCCGATCACAGTAGCAATGGCCAATTTACTGTGAGTGGGGCCGCTTCGGTGCCATTCACGATCTCCGCGGGACAAAGCATGACGTTCAATGTGGCCTTTAAACCAACAACCAGCGGAACCGTGACAGGATCGCTGCAGGTCAGCAGCAACGCGTCCGATCCGAGCGTGAGCGTATCTTTGAGCGGCGATGGAGGCACAAGCACGGCGGGGCAGTTAAGCATCAGCCCGGCCAGCGTGAATTTTGGCAACGTGAACGTAGGCTCGACCGAAACCCACGCTATCACGATGAGCGCGAGCGGGGCTTCAGTTACCGTGTCGTCCGATGCGAGCACCAGTTCGCAGTTTGCGCTGAGCGGAGTGTCTCTGCCCTTCACCATTGCAGCGGGACAGAGCAAGTCGTTCAATGTAGGCTTCACGCCGACGGCGAGCGGTACGGTTTCTGGATCGCTGTCATTCAATAGCAATGCTGCAACCGCGACGGTTGTCGAATCTCTCACCGGCACGGGAACGACGCCCCAATACAGCGTAAACCTGTCCTGGAACGCCAGTACAGGCGTGGCGGGCTATAACATTTATCGCAGCACCAGCGCCAGCGGTTCCTATGTAAAGATCAATTCCTCACTCGATGCCAATACGGCGTATGTCGACAATGGCGTTAGCGCCGGCAAGACCTACTATTACGAAGCCACCGCGGTTAGTGCCAGCGGGCAGGAGAGCGCCCGGTCGAGCCCGCCGGTGACGGCTTCAATTCCGTAATGGCAGCGCATTGAAATTCCTTGGTGCGTCCGCGACGTGGGCGTATAAGGTGACTTCAGTAACCTCCTTTGAGTTCCTCTTTGCCATCGACTGGCACGGAGGGGCCATTCTTATTGCTCCGGCATTGCGTTAGTACTAGTACCAGTGGCCAAGTAAGGCCCTCACTAACGTCATGCTGACAAACTGGCTGGGCGCGATTGTTAAACCGAGAGCGGCTGTTTTACTAGTGTTTTCAGGTCTTTGCGGACCGGCAATGGCTCAGCAAGTTTCGCTGGCGCTGCTGCAGCCGGAGTCGATTGAGGCAAGCCCGATAGTAAGGACGGTGGAACCGGCGACGTTGCCGGAAGCCCCGAGCCATCGCTTTTGGGACCGCAAAAATACGGTTCTATTTGCTGCGAGCACCGCTTTCAGCGCCGCCGACTTTGTCGTAACCCGGAACAACTTGCGCAATGGCGGCCAGGAATTAAATCCAGTAACTCGGGTGTTTGCGGGAAGCACCGCGGGTCTGGCCGTGAATTTTGCCGGCGAGGCTGCCGGAGTAGTGGCTGTCAGCTACCTGTTTCACAAAACCGGACATCACAAACTCGAGCGGGCGGTTTCAGTTGTGAACATCGGATCGTCGGCGGGGGCAGTGATGTTTGACCTCATGCACTAGTTCGATTCGGTTGGCCACACTCGCAATCCTCGTCCTCTAGAGTGAGTTGATCCTCGATTCTCGCCGTGCCTTTCCGCAATCCTGTCTGATCGTGGCGCTATAATTGCGAAAGAATCTCGATGCTGCCCGTTTTTCCGCGTTGTTCCTTGCTCGCAGTTCCGTATTGCGCCGCCGTCCGAGGACAGGGATAAAATTGCAGGCCGGCATCATTTTGAGTTGAGAAACAGGAGCCCATGAAGGATTACCACAAGTTTTATATCGATGGAAAGTGGGTCGAGCCGGTGCGCGGGCGCGATTTTACTGTTATCAATCCGGCCAACGAAGAGGCTATAGCGACGATTTCTTTGGGCAGCGCCGCCGATGTTGACCGGGCCGTGGCGGCGGCAAAGAGCGGGTTTGAGTCGTATTCCGAAACAACTTCTGAGCAGCGGCTGGCGCTGTTGCGCCGCGTGATTGAAGTTTATAAATCGAAGCTGGAAGAGATGGCCGCGACCATTTCCCAGGAGATGGGTGCGCCGATTTCGCTGGCCCGGAAGGCGCAGGCGCCCGCCGGTCTCGGGCATTTGTTGGAAACTGCCAAGGTGCTGGAGCATTTCAAGTTTGAAGAATTGAAAGGCTCGACTTTGATGCGAAAAGAGCCGGTCGGAGTATGTGGGCTAATTACTCCGTGGAATTGGCCCATGAATCAGGTCGTCGCTAAGGTGGCCCCGGCGCTGGCGGCGGGATGCACGATGGTGTTGAAGCCGAGCGAATTCGCTCCGTTGTCGTCGTATCTGTTCGCGCAGATTTTGCACGAAGCGGAGGTGCCGGCCGGTGTTTTCAATCTAGTGAGTGGCGACGGGCCGACAGTGGGGGCGGCGATCGCCGCGCATCCGGATGTGGCCATGGTGTCGTTTACGGGATCGACGCGAGCCGGGGTGGCCGTGGCGCAAGCTGCAGCGCCAAGCGTTAAACGGGTCACGCAGGAGCTCGGCGGCAAGTCGGCGAATATCATTTTGGATGACGCGGATTTCGAGAAGGTGGTTGCGCAGGGCGTGCAGGAATGTTTTCGCAATACCGGGCAATCGTGCAATGCGCCTACGCGCATGCTCATTCCGCGATCAAAGATGGGGGCCGCGGTGGCGGCTGCAAAGAAGTCGGCCGAAGCGACGAAAGTCGGAGATCCATCTACCGAGGACACCCACGTTGGTCCGCTGGCGAACAAGGCGCAGTTCGAAAAGGTGCAGCGGCTTATTCAGAAGGGAATTGAAGAGGGAGCCAAACTGGTCGCCGGAGGCTCCGGCCGTCCCGATGGATTGGCCAAGGGCTACTTCGTGAAACCGACAGTGTTTGCGGATGTGCGTAACGACATGACGATCGCCCGCGAAGAAGTTTTTGGACCGGTGCTTTGCATGATTCCGTATGAAGATGAAGATGACGCAGTGCGAATTGCGAATGATTCGCCTTATGGATTGTCGGGATTTGTGACGTCGGGAAACCTGGAGCGAGCGCATCGCGTTGCGAAGCGCCTGCGGACCGGGAATGTTCACATCAACGGCGCCCGCGTTGACTTCGCTGGATCGTTCGGAGGATACAAGCAGTCGGGGAACGGCCGGGAATGGGGCGAGGCCGGGCTGGAGGAATTCCTCGAGTTGAAGGCGATCTTCGGCTACGCCGTCGTCGCGAAATAGGTTTCGTCTAAGCGCGCACGAGTCCTGCTAGAAACCTGGGCCCTCCGGGTATGACGGCAAATCCGGCGGAACGGCGGGCAGTTTCATGGGATGCTCCTGAATTTCTTTCATCACCATTTCAATGGCTTTTTCGAGCTGCGGATCTTTCCCTTGCCGCACCAGGTCAGGACGATTGTCGACCTCGACGTCGGGCGCAACGCCGCGATTCTCGATCAGCCACTTTCTGTCTAAACCATAGAGGGCAAATTCCGGGCGCGTGATGTAGCCGCCGTCCATGAGAGGAATTTCTCCGCGAATGCCACGGACGCCGCCCCAGGTGCGTTCGCCGATGAGCGGGCCGAGTTTATACGCCTTGAAGTAGTAACTGAAAAAATCGCCGTCGGAGGCCGCGTAGTGGTTGGTGATGCAGGCCATGTGCCCATAAAAAACATTGCCGGGCTCGGTGTCGGGTTCGGCGTTGCGGGCCGATTCCATGCCGGCCAGCACACGCCGGAGACGTTCAAAAATGATCTGGTCGACGAAGCCGCCGCCGTTGTAGCGGACGTCGAAAATCATTCCTTCTTTGCGAATCTGCGGGAAATATTGTTTAACGAATTCGTTGAGTCCGCTTGCGCCCATGTCGGGGAGGTAAACGTATCCGATTTTGCCGCCGCTGGCCAGCTCAACTTTGCGGCGGTTAGTTTCTATCCAATTCAATTCGTGCAGAGTGAACTCGCTGGGGATTGGGCGCACGACGACGTTGTGGGCTCCCTTTTCCGTGGGCTTGCTGTTGACCGAAAGCGTGGTGGTCTGGTTCACGGTGTTGATAAAGAACTCGTCGGGATTCTGCGGAACCCGCAGCGGACGGCCATTTACAGCCAGCAGATAATCGCCCTCCTTCACCATGACCCCAGGCTCGGTGAGAGGCGAGCGCAAATTGCGATTCCAGTTTTCACCGGGATAGATCTTCGCCAAACGATACATCCCGCTGCTTGCATCAGGCTCAAGGTCGGCGCCAAGCAGGCCGACGTTGACGGTATCGATGTCCGGATACTCGCCTCCACCGACGTAGGTGTGGGAGTTGGAGAGCTCTCCGATCATTTCGCCTAAAACGTAGGTGAGGCTCAGGCGGTCGGCAACGAAGGGCAGAAGTTGCTCGTATTTGTCGTGTTGCTGTTGCCAGTTCACTCCGTTCATGGACGCTTCGAAGAAATAGTCGCGCTCTTGGCGCCAGACTTCGTTGAAAATCTGCTTCCACTCCGCGGGAGGGTCGACTTCCATGCGCATGGCGTCGAGTTTTAACGCGCCCTCTCCAGCATGGGCCAAAGGCTTGGGCTCGCTTTCCTTTTCACCTTCGGGCACCTTCGCGTCGACAATTCCATAGTTATGCTCGCCGCCTTCGCCGCCGGGTTCACCCTTCGGAGTTCCGTACAGAATCTTTTTGCCGTCGAACGAGAGCGCGTACTGGTCGGCGCCTTCGAGGAAAATGTGATCCTTACGATCTTTGAGGTCGTAAGCATGGATGGCGGGCGATTCTCCGGGCAGCGGCCCAGACAGTCCCTCGACGGGAGCGGATAGGTAAAAGATCACACCCTTGGCGGCGGTGAGCGTTCGCAGATTGCCGGGAGGAATGGGCAGGGCAACGATGCGTCTTTGGATGCCGTCGAGGTCAATGCGGAAATTCTGCAGGGCAGGTCGCGTTCCTGCCTTCTCCTCTTTTTCCTTCTCGGTTTCGGTGGGAGACTTTTGCTCGGCCGCTTCAGGCTTGGACTTTGCCGGGGGAGTCTTTGGCTTTTTGGTTGGCGTTTCGGGAGGCGTTTGGCCGGGCGGTTGCGTTCCCGGAGGCGTCGACAGAAGGACGTCGGGAGCTGGGCTCACGGTGACTTCATCGCTCAGCACGGGGAAGGGAGAAGGCTCGTCGGCGCGCAGCGTGGCGATGTAGACGCGGCCAGCCTTCGGATTGGCGAATTCCAAATCGTATACGCCGAGCACTTCGTTGAAGTCCCGGTTAGAAAGGAAGTAGAGATACTTGCCTTCGGGATCGAAGTAGGGCGCTGAACTATCGCTGGCGCTGGTCGTCACCGGCGTAATTTTGCGGTCGGCGAGACTGTAAAGATAAATGACTCCGTTGCGATTGTCGGCCGCTTTGGAGTATGCCACCCAATTGCTGTCGGGCGACCAGTTGTAATCGGTCAAGTCGCCATATCTTCCCTGATCAATTTGAACGGGCTTCTTGTCGGAGATGTCTACGTAAAACAGGTGGGCTTCTTTATCGGCGAACAATAACTTCTTGCTGTCGGGAGCCCACTGCGCGGGCAAGCGGACCATCTTACCGTCGGAGGTTATTCTTTGCTCTTGTCCGAGACCGTCTTGAGGAGTGAGGTAAAGCTCATCCTCGCCGGTGCGATCGGACATGTAGGCAACCCAGCGACCGTCGGGCGACCATGCCGCATATTTTTCGCGAATGCCGGGGGTGCGGGTGAGGTTGCGGATGCTGCCTTCTTTTGCGGGGACGGTGAAAATGTCGCCACGCGCAGAAAACACCGCGCGCTTGCCGTCCGGGGCGATATCGAAATCGCTGACGAGCTTGCTGACGTTGGCCCAATGTTTTCGAGCCAGGTCGCGATCGCCGGGAAGATAGATGGTGAGCTTGTGTTCCTTCTCCGTCTTCAAATCGAACAGATATAAATATCCGGCATTCTCGAATACGATCGCGTCGGGGCCGAGGCTGGGCCAGTTCACGTCGAAATCCTTGAAGTGGGTGAGCTGCTTTATTTCGTGCGAGGTCAAGCTGTAGCTGTAGAGATTGAGGCGGTGTTCGGGTCCGCGATCGGAATCGAAATAAATCGTGTCGCCATGCCACATGGGAAACGTGTCGGTCCATTCGGTGTGCGGCATCTGCTCGACGTGGTTGGCTTTCAGGTCGTAGATCCAAATGTCTTGCGCCATGCCGCCGGTGTAGCGCTTCCAGGTGCGAAAGTTTCGGAAGATGCGGTTGTAGGCGATGCTGTTTCCGTCGGCGGAGTAAGAAGTGAGCCCGCCCTTGTCCAGCGGAAGAGCCTCGGCTTGACCGCCATCGATGCTCACGCTGTAGAGCCGGCCAAACCAATCGTTGAATGTATCGCGACGCGTTAAGAATACGATGCGCTTGCTGTCGGGCGTCCAGGTGATGACCTCGTTGTGGAAGCCCATGCGTTCGTTGAGATGATCGCCGCCGGGATGAAAGGTGAGTTGCTTGGGATCGCCGCCCTCAGAGGGCATGATGTACACGTTGTAATTGCCATCGTACTGCCCGGTGAAAGCGATCCACTTTCCGTCGGGGGAAAATTTCGCAAATAATTCCTGGCCGGGATGGCTGGTAATCCGCTGCGCGGTGCCGCCTTCTCTGGAAACCAGCCACAAGTCTCCGCCATAACTGAAGGCAATCTTGTCCTTGGATAAATCCGGAAAGCGAAGTAAACGTCCCTCGGGCAAATTCTGGGCGAAGGTGGAAGTGGCAATGCTGAGTAAAAGAATGGCGATAGAGCGGAAGGGCATCGGATTTCCTCCGAACCACATTTGTTCTGCGCGCAGGGCGCACGAGGCGTTCTGCAGGGTTCGCGCAGGGGCTGTAAACCAGCTAAAGAGTTTACAGTCTGTGATGGGATTCGCTCAATCTAGCTCAAGAGCGCTCGGCATTACCGGACGCTGAATAGTCGCGACTGTCGGAACTGAACCTGCGTTACAATGGCTGCCATTGTCTCGGTGGGGTTTGGCTCGCGCCCGCGAGTTCACAACGCTAAATTAAAAAGGACTGGTCCCCATGAACGTCCTGTTGCTCTCCATGCCCGATTCCTTCGAACACATGCCACCGGTCGGCATTCGCATGCCCAACGGTGCCCTCATCTCGCTGGCGGGGAATGTCGACCCGCACCATCGCGTGGCGGTGGCTGACTTGATCCTGGTTCATCGCCGTGTCAAGGAAACTGTGGTCCGCCTGGTGCACGAGCTCGATCCGGAAGTGGTCGGACTTTCCATCATGACGTTTCAGCGGCGAACGGCGGGGCGCATCATCGAGTTAGTGCGCAGCCTGAGGCCTGGCGTGAAGATCGTGGTGGGGGGATATGACCCCAGTCTTGCCCCGGAAGCCTACGAGGAGATGGGAGTCGATTACCTCGTTCGCAGCGAGGGCGAGGTTACTTTTCGCGAACTGTTGCGCGCGCTTGAGGGAGGCGGGGGCTTCGAGCACATTGGCGGACTTTCTTATCACAACGGCGACAGCTGGGTGCACAATGCGGCGCGGCCTCCGCACAGGCTGGAAGACAGCGAAATTCGCCTTCCCAATCGCGATGCGCGCGTGCTGAAGGGATACACATTGCTGGGACGCCAGGTGGATGTAGTCGAAACGTCGCGGGGGTGTACGTACGACTGCAGCTTCTGCTCGATTATCGAAATGCGTGGACGCAATTTCCACACCTATTCGTTCGACCGCGTGTTAGCCGACATTCGCGATGCCCGCGACCACGGGGCGCGAACCATTTTTCTGGTCGACGACAACATCACGCTGAACGTGCGGCGCTTTGAGGCGCTGTGCGAAGCCATTATTGCCGCGGGTTTGCACAAGCTGGATTACTTCGTGCAGGCGATGACCTCGGCCATCGCCAACCATGGCGAAACTCTCGCTCCGCTCATGCGGCGGGCCGGGTTTCGATACGTCTTTCTTGGCATTGAAAATATTCTGGAAGGCGACCTGGAATTCCTGAAGGCCTCGGCCAAAAATACGGAGCGAACCAATGGTCAGAACACCGGCAATGCCACTCTGAAAGCTATTGACTATCTGCATCGCAACCAGATGTACGTCGTCGGTGGGCTGATTGTCGGCAGCCCGGGGGACACACGGGAGTCCATCGAAGCCAATCTGGAATTTGCCCGCCGCTATGTCGACTGGCCATATATTCAGCATCCTACGCCGTATCCGCGCACGCCCATGACCAAGGAGTTTCGTGACCAGGGACTGATTATGAATGAGCAGCTGGAA
>DASSRO010000216.1:0-11043 GCA_035701745.1 Candidatus Sulfotelmatobacter sp.
CTCGGCCGCCACGACCACCCGGAGATTTCGCTGCATTCCTACCCGCTGGCGCGATACATGAAGCACATCGAAAGCGGCGACTGGGCGGGCGTTGCCGAGTTGATGATGTCGTCGGCGGAAAAACTGGCGCGAGGCGGCGCGGACTTCCTGATTTGCCCCGACAACACCATTCACCAGGCTTTCGATCTCATCGAGCATCGCTCGGCGCGCCCCTGGCTGCACATTGGCCGCGAAGTCGCCTGCCAGGCCCAGCGCTCTCAGTTCAAGCGCCTGGCCGTGTTGGGCACGCGCTATCTGATGGAGGGCCCGGTTTACCCCCAAGCATTGAAAGCCGCCGGAATTGAACACCGCATTCCTGGCCCGGAGCAGCGCCAGCGCATCAATCAGATCATCTTCGACGAGTTGGTCAACGGCCAGTTTCTGCCGCGATCGCTCACTTATTTCGTCGAAGTTATCCGCGCTCTCAAGGATCAGGGCTGCGACGCCGTCGTACTCGGCTGCACCGAGATTCCGTTGCTGGTCACGCCCGAATCGTCTCCTCTACCCACGCTGGATTCCACGCGCATTCTCGCGAAAGCCGCGCTGCGCAAGGCCCTGGAAGACTAGTGGAACGTCAGAAACTCAAATTCCGCTGTCTCACAGGTTCCTACGCAATCGTGCGTCTCGCTCCTGACGCCCCCGTCCCGGCATGGGCGATCGCAGGCGGCTTTACTTCGATCACCCGCACCAACGATGAGCTTTCTGTGGTGTGTCCCATTCAGAGCATCCCTCCCGAGGTGCATTCTTCCCACCGCTGGATTTGTCTCAAACTTGAAGGCCCATTTCCATTTTCACAAACCGGCGTACTGCTTTCTTTTATCGAGCCCCTGTCCGCCAACAATATTCCAATCTTCGCCATCTCGACTTATGACACGGACTACGTCTTCATTCAGGAGGAGTTCGCTTGGTCGCTCGACCTCCTGCGGGACGCTGGTCACGAACGTGTACTCTAAAAGGCGGGAGCTTAATTTTGTTTTCTGAAAACGATCTGCATCAAATGGGCGCAGCGCTCGCCCACGCCGCCCGCACTGAGATCATGCCCAGGTTCGGCAAACTCAGGACGGACCAGATACGGCAAAAATCGTCAGCCCTGGATGTTGTGACCGATGCCGACGAAGCATCGGAGCGGGCAATCAGAGAGGCCTTGGAAGCCGCCTTCCCCGGGGCTCTCGTCGTCGGCGAAGAGGGCGCCTATCGGGACGCCTCCCTCTTGCAGCAGTTCACCACAAAAGACTTGTCGTTCATCGTCGATCCCATCGACGGGACCAAAAACTTCGTTTCCAATTTGCCGCTCTTCGGCGTGATGGCCGCGGCCATCATTCGCGGCGAGATTGTCGCCGGAGCGATCTACGATCCGATATGCCAGGACTGGGCCTACGCCTTGCGCGGCGGCGGGGCGTGGATGGAATACGAAGACGGAAGCCGATCGTCTCTGCGGGTCGCAAAGCCGGTTCAGGTATCGGCAATGGAGGGCATGGTTGCCACAGGATTCTTACCCGAGCCTCTGCGACGCACGGTTCTTGGAAATCTGCCAAAGCTGGCGGGCAGCGCAAACCTGCGATGCGCGGCTCACGAATACCGTCTGGCCGCCGCAGGCTTCTGCCATGTGCTGCTCTATAACCGGCTCATGCCCTGGGATCACGCTGCTGGCTGGCTCCTGCACCGTGAGGCCGGAGGTTTCAGCGCACACTTTGACGGCTCCGCATATCAGCCATCTCATTTAACAGGAGGGTTAATCTGTGCTCCCGACGAGGCCAGTTGGAAATTAGTACGCACGGCCTTGCTGGAGCCCTAAAGCGGTCGCCCCCCTGACGCGCCTGCAGAACTAGCGCACGCTTGTCCACGCCTGGTAGATCACCACGCCGAACATGAAGACCAGATAAAACCGGAGAGCCCAGAAGAGGATCATTTCCTTGCGAGTAAGTTTTCGCCGCGGACAATGATGCTTTTGTTTGGCCGAGATGAGTTGGTCGGGCTCCAGCGCGGAAACCACCGAAGCCAGATCCTCGCCGCTGATGTCGTCGCTCGGCGCGGAATTGAATCGCCGGTCCATCATTTGCCTCCTACCAACGCCAGCGCATGCGGCGCGACGACGCTGATTCCAAACAGAACGCCTGCCCCCACAAGGATGACGACTACACCAAGCGCCAGCACGTTTGCCCACAACGGGCTGACCAACTCTCCCATGATCTCGCGATCGTTAACTAACATGTAGAGAAAGAGCAATGCAGGCGGCATGGCCAAAACCGCAATGACATTCACCACCAGCACGATGTAGACCAGCGGGATGCCGGGAATCAGGACGAGTCCCGCAGCCGCGGCCGCCTCGAGAATCAGCACAAGATAGAAAGATTTTCCCTGCTGAAAGGGAAGATTCAGGCTGTGAGGCCGGTGGGCAACCTCCCCGAAGGCATAGGCTGACGACGTTGAAATTGTGACCGCCGCGACCATGCCCGCTTCAAACATTCCGAGCGCGAACAGCGCCGAGCCCCAATGTCCAACGAAGGGTTGCAATGCCTGGGCGAACTGGGCGCCTTCAAAGTTCACCGTAGACATGCCGTGAGCGAATAAAGGCGCAGTCGCCACGATCGTCGCCAGCGCGGCCAGCGCCGCCAAAGTCGCTCCCAGCACGGTATCCACGCGGCCGAAGCGAATGTCGTGTGTGGTCAGTCCCTTGTCCGCTATGGCGCTCTGCTGGAAGAACAGCATCCAGGGCGTGACCGTGGCTCCAATATTGGAGAGCAAGATCAAAACCGTTTCCTGCGTGAGCCCGCCCGGAAGCGGCTTCCATGTGATCAGGGCGCTGCCGATCGCTCCCCAGTGCGGATGGCTCAGCAGTGCGACCGGAATGAATACCAGGTTGAACATAGCCGCCACAAGCGTGATGCGTTCCCATGTCCAGTAGCGGTGCGCCATCAGAGCGACGAACAGGACCAGCCACGCCCCTAAAACCGCCACCGCCGGGGGAACTCCGAAAAATCCCAGTCCCGCGCGAATGGCGATGAACTCCGTGACCAGCGTGAGGAAATTGCCGACCATCAGGTCGATCATCGAGAACCATCCCCAGAACGGACCGAAGCGGTCAAAGATAAGTTCGGCGTGGCCGCGGTGGGTGGCGGCGCCCAGGCGCACCGTCATCTCCTGCACCACGCATGCCATAAGGAAAGTCAGGACCACGAAAGGAAGGAAGAAACCAATGCCGAAGCGCGCTCCAGTGGCTGCGTACGACAACATGCTGGGACCGTCGTTCTCCCCCAGCATGACGAGGATCCCAGGCCCAATGAGCAACCAGAGCAGCCGTGCACGCGGCCACAAGCCTCGCTGGGTGCGAGTGGTCAGGACGCGTTCCCGGTCGTGGGCCCGGTCGATATCCTCGTGCGTGATGACGACGCGATCAGAGCCAGTTAACCGCCCCGCCCTCGCTGGCTCTTCCCCTGTCGTCGATATGGTTTTCGTTTTCTTCATCTGACATCTGCGGACGGCGAGCGGGGGAACACTCTGAAACCGGAGTGTTAGCGGAAGTATACAACAGAAAGTGAACTATAGTTAACTCTTACTGAAGGACAGAGCGATCATCGTCCCCGCAGACTACCGTTTTGGACCGGCGGCTGGGACGACCCACACCCGCTCCGATGCGGCAGGCCCGAGAGAGACCGTCCCCGACGGCGTGGACAGAGTCAGAGTCTGATCGTAGTTGCGTTCGAGCAGGCGCAGCTTCGCTCCCGGCCGCACGCCGCGATGCTCCAGGAACTCCAACAGCCGGCGATCGCGTTCATAAATTCCGCTGACGGTGTAGGTGTTTTCCAAGTCAGCGTCCGCTAACAGAACCAGTCCGCGCCGTCGACGGCTGGCCGGACCCTCCACTTCGCTCAGATTTCCATGGGGGCAGGCGCCGCCAGAGCCCAATTTCGCCAGCAGTTTGGCTTCGAAATCAGGCGAGACCGCATGCTCCAGGCGTTCCGCCTCGTCGTGAACTTTCCACCACTCCATCCCGAAAAGTTCGGACAGCATGCGTTCAATCAGATGATGACGGAGAGTCAGTTTGCGGGCGATTTTGCGGCCACCCGCGGTTAAGCGCACTTCGCCTTTGCTTTCGACGCGCACCAAGCCGTCTTTCTTCAACCGACGAAGCGCCATGGTGACCGCGGGCGGCGAAACCTTCAGCAAGTCCGCCAAACGCGCGGAGATCACCGTTTCGCCCTCGCTTTCCGCCTCGAGGATCGACTTGAGATAATCCTCCTTGGAAACTGTGATCATCGAAACTGATTATACGACGAGGGGTTAATGGCAGTTAACGAACAGAAGTTGGTTCAGTTGAAGCCGTAGGAACAAGTTAAGCCACTCCGATCGGGCTAACACCTGCCGCCATGCAACAAAAAAATAAGGACAGCCCGGAGCCCCCGAGACTGCCCTTGAAACCCTCCCGGTTAGAAGGGTGCCGTGATGACCCTACTGTACTGCCGGTATGTTGCAAAGAGATTGCAGAAGCATGAATATCGGATGAATTCGCCGTCTGGGGCGCTGTTATAGTAATCGCTTGCTACCGTTCAATTGTTTGACATCTTATTTCTCCCTGTCGAGAGGATTCGATGCCGTCTATTACATCGCGTAAGACCGAGCAGTCACGACGCCTGCAGAAGCGCGCCGAAAGCATGATTCCGGGAGGCGTCAATTCACCGGTTCGGGCCTTTGGCTCCGTGGGCGGCGATCCGCCGTTTATCGTGCGCGGCAAGGGCTCCCACATCTGGGACGCTGACGAAAATGAATTCATCGATTACATCGGATCGTGGGGCCCGCTCATTCTGGGCCACGCCGAGCCCAATGTTCTGGACGCGATTGTCTCGGCCGCGTGCAACGGCACCAGCTTCGGCGCCTCGACTCCTTCCGAAGCCGATCTCGCGGAACTGGTTCTAGGCGCATTTCCTTCCGCAGAGAAAGTTCGCTTCGTCAGCTCCGGTACTGAAGCCACCATGTCGGCGATCCGGCTGGCCCGCGCTTACACCAAGCGAAAATACATCGTGAAGTTTGAGGGTTGCTATCACGGCCATGCCGATGCTCTGCTGGTGAAAGCCGGATCTGGTGTTGCCACGCTCGGAATCCCAGGATCCGCGGGGGTTCCCGAAGAGTTCACGCAGTTCACCCTGGCGCTGCCCTTCAACAATCTTTCCGTAGTCGAACTCGCATTTCACAAATTCAAGCACCAGATTGCCTGCGTGATTGTCGAGCCCGTGGTCGGAAACATGGGATGCGTTCCTGCCGCCGACGATTATCTCGTCGGGCTGCGCCTGCTGACCGAGCGCGAACGCTCGGTGCTGATCTTTGACGAGGTCATGACCGGATTTCGCGTGGCCTTCGGCGGGGCGCAGGAGCTGTACAACATTCGCCCAGACATCACGACGATGGGAAAAATTATCGGCGGAGGATTACCCGTGGGCGCATACGGCGGCTCAAAGGCCATTATGGATCTCGTGGCTCCGGTGGGCCCGATGTACCAGGCTGGAACGCTCTCGGGAAATCCGCTGGCTATGGCCGCCGGATGCGCCATGCTGAAGCAGTTGCGCGATCGCAAGGACGAGATATATCCACGGCTGGAGAAACTCAGCGCTGCATTGGTGGATGGCGTCGCAGCGGCGGCGAAAGAAGCCGGAGTTTCGCTCTGCCATAATCGCGTCGGATCCATGTTTACCTGGTTCTTTAATCCCGGCCCGGTGGCAGACTGGGATTCAGCCTCAAAGTCAGACACGGAGAAGTTCGGGAAGTTCTTTCGCAGCATGCTCGATAACGGCATCTACCTGCCGCCGTCGCAGTATGAGGCCGCTTTCTTGGGCGCGGCGCATACGGAAGAAGATGTGCAGCGGACGATTGCTGCGGCTAAGCAAGCATTTGCGACGATGCGTGGGTAGTTGACGAAAAACACCTGAGCCGCTTAGAAACCGTTCTCATGGCAGATCTAACATCATGTCTGGGATTGTCCTGAATTCGTAGCCTTCGCCCCTGTAGCGTTCAATCAACTTCTCGGTTGCCAGAACGGTTTGCGAGCGGTCGGCGCCCATCGCTTTATGCCCTCCGTCGTGGAGCAAGACCACGTCCCCGCCGCGAATTTGCCTTGTGACCTTCCGTTCGATCGCCGCGGCTGGCGGCGCGTTCCAATCGTATCCGGTCACATTCCACATCACCGGCTCAAGCCCCAGTTCGCGCGCGACGCGAAGAACCGCCGGGCGTCTCGCCCCGAACGGCGGCCGAAATAGGTTGGAATGGTCCCCGACCGCATCTCGCAAGGCCGACTCGCACGCGCCCAGTTCGTTCCGAATTGCAGCCCTGCTCTTGAAGGTCAGTACAGGATGGGTGAACGTGTGATTGCCGACTACTTGCCCGGCTGCGACGATTTCGCGAGCAATATCAGGACGCTGTTGCACGTAGCGGCCGATCAGAAAAAAAGTTGCGCGTATGCCGTGCCGCGCAAGAACTTCCAGCAGACGAAGCGTGTGGGGATCGTTGGGCCCGTCGTCGTAGGTAAGCGCGATTTGTTTGCTGCCGGGAGTAAGCCCGGTGAATGTGCGCCCGTACCACTGCCCCATTGGCGCCATCGACTGATAACCAGCCGCGACCGCGGCGAGCGCAGCGCCACCAGTCAGAGCAAGGCCAAGCATCCCCGAATTGTAACGGATCGCTAATTGGGAAATTGAAATGCGCGGACGCCGCGACGTTGACTTTCAATCTCTCAATTACAAAATCGCTCAATCACCCGATGCACTGTTAACTCTTCCCGCAATTGCCAGTAGAGCGCAACCAAGATATCCTGCCAGTTCCGAGATTTCGCACGAACTCATGGCCAATCTTTTCGAACTCCCCCGGTATATCGCTGTGGAAGGGCCCATCCGCGTGGGCAAGAGCACGCTGGCGCGCATTCTGGCCGAACGCCTCAACGCGCAGCGGGTGATGGAGCCCGACGCGAATCCGTTTCTCAGTTCATTTTATGATGGCGAACGGGGCGCGGCTTTCCAGGCCCAGTTCACCTTCCTGGTGCGGCGCTTCGAGCAATTGCAGGCGCTCGACCTTGGACCGCGGTCACAAAAAACTGTTGTCGCCGATTTTATCTTCGAAAAAGACAAGCTATTCGCCTGCCTCAACCTTACAGACCAGGAACTCGACACCTACAATCGTTACTACAATCATTTTCGCGAGCAGTTGCCTACCCCCGACCTGGTGATTTATTTACAGGCCACGCCTGAGGTGCTGAAAAAGCGGCTCAAGAAAAAGAATTCGCCCGGCGAGAAGGCTGTCAGCGACGAGTATCTGGCGGAGGTCATCAAGGCCTACGAGCACTTCTTTTTTCACTACACATCGTCCGACCTGCTGATCGTGAATACGTCGGAGATTGATTTCGTCGATCGCAACGAAGACTTGCAGGAACTCCTCCGCAAAGTCACTGAACCCATCAAGGGCACGCAATATTTCCTCCCGCTTGGCGGCCAGGACGCGGTAGGCGCGTAACCTTCCTCACTTTTCGTGGCGCGGCAGCGAGTACACAGAGAGACTTTTCCCCAGCTTCGCGAACTCCGGATCGGCGGTCACAAGCCATGCGCCACGTTCGATCGCAAGTTCGGCAGCGAAGGCGTCGGCATATCCCAAATTGTGTTTGTGTTTGAGGGCTGCGGCCCGCGTGGCGCGTTCCACGTCGACCGCGATCACCGCGACCGGCAGGCGATGCAAATTGGACTCCACTTCGCGAGCTTTAACCTCGCCGTGATGGCGCCACTCCATGTAAAACACCTCGCCCCAGTTCACCGCCGACATCAATAAAGGAAGTTCTGAGCGAAACGCTTCGCCGAGCAGTTGTCTCACTTTTCCCGAGGCAGTCTCACGGCCTTCGAAAAAACCAATGAGGGCATTGGCGTCGAGCACATAGCGGCGCATGCTTCCTCGGGAAGCGGACACTTACTTGCGCTCTCTTTCGCGGCGGCGTTCGCGCTCGCGCTCCTCTAGAGATGCTTCGAAGACCGAGGGTTCGCCAGGCCGCGGTTTGAGGAAACCTTGCATTTCGTCCAGGATGCGCTCCGTGATGGGCATCAGAATTAGTCGGCCTCGATCTTCCGTCCAGGTCGCGCGCGTGCCCTTTTTTAAGCCGAGCTGTTCGCGGAGTTCCGCAGGCACTACGACTTGCCCCTTTGAACTAACTGTAGTGCGGTAAGTCGTCATGATATCTAATCTTACTACAAACCTGATGTTAGCATATGCTAGCCTTTGTCTTACATTGGTAACATCCCAGAGTCATCGCGGCAAACGCTCAGAAAGACACGACTTAAGGCTTTACTGGAAATGTATTTTCGCCATGGCCCCTTCGCTTTTTTCCAGTTACAATAATCCCAGCGTCGTGCAAAGTTGTTGTAGCAGCAAGACGCGCACAGGCTCTATCCGCCCGAGGCGGAGGGGCACTGGAGGACATCATGAGCATCACTCCGATTGGCGGACGTCTCTTCGACGGCTCCGGCCAAAAGACTACCACCGCATCTCTGCGGGAACAGAAACTCCGCCACGAACCCATCACCTGCATCACCGCTTACGACTACGCCGCCGCGCGCCTGGTCGATGAGGTCGGCGTCGACATGGTTTTGGTCGGCGATTCGCTCGCCCAGACCATGCTCGGCTACGAGAACACTCTCTCTGTCACCATGGACGAGATGCTCCACCACGTAAAAGCGGTGCGCCGCGGTCTCAAGAACGCTCTGCTGGTGGCCGACATGCCCTACGGCTCCTACCAGATCGACGCGAAAGCTGCGGTCAGCAATGCCGCTCGCTTTGTGAAAGAAGGCGGCGCCGAGATGGTCAAAGTCGAGGGCGGCGAGAAACGCGCCGACCTGATCCGGCAAATCATTGACGCCGAAATTCCCGTGGCCGGCCACATCGGCCTGACGCCGCAGTCGGTGAATGTGATGGGCGGCTACAAGGTTCAAGGCAAGAGCCTGAGCGGGATCGAACAACTCATGCGTGATGCCGTGGCGCTCGACCGCGCCGGCGTCGCCTGCCTTTTTCTGGAAGGCATTCCGCGGGAAGTGGCCGCCATGATTACCGCCGAAATCGCCGCACCCACCATCGGAATTGGCGCCGGCCCTGACTGCGACGGACAGGTGCTGGTGTTTCATGACATTTTGAATCTGACCTTCGGGCCTCCGGCAAAATTCGTGCGCCGCTACGGCGACGCGTCCGCGCTCATCACGAATGCCGTGCGCGCCTTTCGCGCCGACGTGCGATCGCACCAGTATCCGTCGGACGCAGAGTCATACCATTTGCCGAAAGAAACCGGCGCCGACCTCGATGCGGTTCTCGAGCGCAAACGCGCCATGCGTCGCTAGTGCGAACTCCTGCGGACGCTCCGCTCCCAAGCGGAACTTCCGCACCGAATTCCGCGTATCTTTTTGTGGCATGGGCGGAGCGTGCCATGCGATCTCAAAGGTCACGCCGCAGCGCTGCAGTCCAGTTCTGACGGTGCTACGCTATAGGCAGGGAGGCTGGTCATGATTCTTTCAACCTTCATCTTCTTTCCGTTCTTCGGCTTTGGCTTCGTCATGTATTTTCTGCCGTCGATCATTGCCCTCGCGCGAAGCAAGCGCGACCTGCTTGCGATCTTCCTCCTCAATTTGTTTCTAGGATGGAGCGTCATCGGATGGATCGTCGCATTGGTCTGGGCGGCAAAAAATGACGCCCCCGTAGTGGTGAGGTAACTTCGGCCTGTGATCGGCAAGCTTTTTCTCGTGCGGTTCCTGTCGATCCTGCCCCTGGGGCTTTCTCTGCTTGCCTGCACCCAGCAGGATGCGGCCCCACAGCCTGCCCCTGAAGTTCTGTTGCAAGCCATTCCTGCGGCTAATTCGGCGCAGTTCGAGCGCATCCGCGACATGAGGGCCTGGCGCAATCCCTATCTCATCATTCAGCCCGGCGGCGTCGCATTGCTCGATGTTGCCGACAGTGCGGAAATTAAACTGAAGCCCGCCGAGTTGCTTCCCGCCTTGGCGGCTTTGCCCGCTTCGAATTGGCCCTACGGCCGCGTCGTAGCGGCTACAGAAAATAGCGTGAGAGCTTCCGAGCAGGATAGTATTGCCATTCGCCGCAATAAAGGCATTGTCGGCGGCATACTCGAAGGCGCGCATATCGCCATCAAATGGGTGCCTTCAACGTAGAGCCCACACACGCGTGATCCACTCTTGAAACTTTTTTCCACTATTCACGAAATGCGGGCTGCCTCTCGCGACCTTCGTCGCGCAGGCAAACGTCTCGGCTTTGTTCCGACCATGGGCGCGCTGCATGAGGGCCACCTCTCGCTCGTGCGTACGGCGCGCGCCTCCTGCGACGCCGTAGCGGCCTCCATATTTGTCAACCCCACGCAGTTCGGCCCGAATGAAGACCTGGCAAAGTATCCGCGAACCTTCGACCGCGATCGGGAACTGCTGGAGCGCGAAGGCGTCAAACTGCTGTTCGCGCCGTCAGTCGAAGAGATGTATCCCGCGGGTGCCATGACTTGGGTGACTGTCGAAGGGCTGAGCGACAAACTTGACGGGCGTTCGCGCCCCGGACATTTTCGTGGAGTCGCGACGGTGGTCGCAAAGTTATTTCACGTCGTGGAACCGGATGTCGCATTTTTCGGACAGAAAGATGCCGCTCAGGTGGCCGTCATCCGCCGCATGGTTCGGGATCTGAATCTGCCGGTGCAGATCGTGGTTTGCCCCATCGTCCGCGAGCCCGACGGCTTGGCCATGAGTTCGCGCAATGCTTACCTCAGTCCCGACCAGCGGAAGCAGGCCCTGGTTCTGCACCGTTCGCTGGTTCGCGTTCAGGACTTGGTAGCTGCCGGAGAACGGGATGCGGGTAAGCTGCTAACTGCGGGACGCGAGGAGCTTGCGCGGGAGAAATCCGTACGCCTCGACTACTTCGAAATCGTAGACCCGGATACGCTGGATCCTCGTCCTGACATTTCCGGAGGTGCCCTAGCAGCGGTCGCCGCTTTTGTGG
>DASSRO010000217.1:0-2782 GCA_035701745.1 Candidatus Sulfotelmatobacter sp.
GATCAGGATTTCGCGCAGCACCCGCCGCAAATCGAACGCCGAAGGCGCGGACAGGCTCTCCTCCAGGCGGCGTTCCCGGTCCAACAGCGCCCACATCATGTCTTTGATGTGCACATACCCGAGGACATGATCGATCGTGCCGCGGTAAACCGGCAGCCGCGACCTCTGCGTTGTAGCGAACATCCGCATCACGTCGTCCAGCGAAGCTTCCACCGGCAAAACATGCATGTCCGGCCGCGACACCATTATTTCTCGCACCTGCAACTGGCCGAGCTCAATCGCGCTGAGAATGAATTTCTCTTCCCCGGGCGCTAGCAGCCCACGCTCTCGTGCCTGCTGAATTTGAATTTGCAGCTCTTCCGTCGAATGCGCCACGCCGTGGCCCGACGGGGATAAGACGCCGAAAGCTTTTACCACTGCGCTCGACGCCCCATCCAGCAAATCAATCGCCCGCCGGAACGTATTCAAGAACCACAAAAACGGCCGCGACACCATCAACGCAATGCGTTCCGCGCGTGCCAGGCTGATCGACTTGGGCACCAACTCACCGAATACCACGTGAATGGCACTCAGAAAGGCAAACGCAATCGCTAGCGCAACTGCATGCACGATAAGCAAAGTCCGCACGCTGCCCTGTGTCGGCATGAAACCTTGCACGACTTGCGCTAAGGTCATCTCGCCCAGCGCGCCGATCGCCAGGCTGGTCAGCGTAATTCCAACCTGCACGCCTGACACCACACGGTGCAAGTCGCCCAGCAACTGCTCCACAATCTTTGCTTGCGGATTTCCGTTTGCCACCAGCTGGCGCACGCGAGAGAGACGCACCGCCACCAGCGAAAACTCAGCTGCGGCAAAAAAGCCGTTCAGCGCGACCAATACAAGTACGCCTATCAGACGTATGAGGAACATGCAGTTCGGCGGTCCTTCAGCGCATTGTAGCAGTACGCTGCGCCGGCCGCCGTCCGCGGAGTGGAAATTGACACGAGAGTTTCACGATCGCGCCAGTCGCGCGACGAACCAACTCGCCCCAAAATACATCAAGCTCCGGCCGCCTGCGAGCGCCCGGCAAGTTCCGCATCGATCGCGGTCACCAAATCGTCAAAATCGAATCCCGCATCGTGCCGCCGCCCATTGATAAAAAATGTCGGCGTACCGTTCACACCACTGCGCGCACCACTCGAAAAATCGGCCCGTACTCGCGGCGCGTATTCGCGAGTCTCCAGCGCTGTACGCAGCGCTACCGTGTCGAGCGCGAGGGTGCGGGCCAGTTCCCCGAACAATGGCCGCGTCAGCCGGTCCTGATTCTCAAAAAGCAGATCGTGCATCTCCCAAAACTTATGGTGTACGCCCGCAAATTCCGCGGTCTCCGCCGCGCCTTCTGCGTGTGGATGTGCTTCCTTCAAGGGAAAGTTCCGAAACACAAACCGCAGTTGCTTCCCGAAGTGCTTCTGCACTTGCTTCACAATCGGATACGCGCGTCCGCAATGCGGGCATTCGTAGTCGCCATATTCGACCAGTGTCACCGGCGCATGCGCGTGGCCTTGGATGTGGTCTTCCGATCCAACCGCTTTCTTCAACGTGGCCATACACATCTCCTATTTCGGCAAATCTTCCAATGCCTGCAGAATTCCGTCTGCTCCGGGATTCACAGCCACCGGCGAACGATAGCTCCAACTAATGATTCCGTTCTTATCGATGACAAACAAGGCGCGCTCGCTTACGCCTTCCGCTTGCCGGTACGCTCCGTATTTCCGCGCGACCTCGCCTTTCGGCTCGAAGTCCGCTACCAGCGGAAAATGCAGGTGCCGGTCCTTGGCGAACGCATCATGACACCAAACGCCGTCCACCGATACGCCCACCAACTCCGCGCCGTACTTCTGAAACTCTGGCAGCATTTCGTTGTACAACGCCATCTGATCACCGCACACAGGGCTCCAGTCCGCCGGATAAAATGCCAGAATCACGGGCCGCCCGCGCAGTTCGCGCAACGACAGAGTTTGATCCGGGGTAACGTGCAGCGTGAAATCGGGCGCCTGTGTCCCAGGCGAAAGAATGCTAGCCATGCGCCGCCTTCCTCAGCCTGACCTGCAGGCTTCTCAACGTTCGAAAAGGTTCTCATACTGCAGGAACAGAAAAAAGCCGATTCCAGAACGGATAATCTCGTAGCTGCTTTTTGATGCCGCGACAGCTCACCCGGTTTTAGGAACGTCCGCTCGCCGCTGGTTGCACCTCCGCTCGCCCTCCACTAGACTGGATTTTCCGTGACGAAAGGCTCGGATCCCAGTTGCGCACCGTCCTGCGACTAATCCTCTGGATTGCCGCCATCGCGGTCGTTTTGCTTGGTACTGCTATTTGGTGGTACGTCTATCGTCCATTGCCTCAACTTGACGGTTCCTTAGTGCTCCCGGGCCTGCACGCCGAAGTTACCGTGGAACGCGACAATTGGGGTGTCCCGCATATCCGCGCTAATTCTGCCGAGGATCTAGCCGAAGCGCAGGGTTACGTGCTCGCTCAAGACCGCCTTTGGCAGATGGATCTGCTGCGCCGCGTCGCGCGCGGCCAACTCTCCGAAGTGCTTGGTCCCGCCACACTCAAAATCGATAAAGATTTTCGCAAGTTGAATTTCAGCCGCGCCGCGGAAACCGATTGGGCCATGATGAATCCGGAAGCACGCACGATTCTCGAGGCCTACGCGCGCGGTGTCAACCAGTTCATCGAGCAGCATCCGCGGCATCTGCCCATCGAATTTACCCTCCTCAATTACAAGCCGCAGCCCTGGCGG
>DASSRO010000218.1:0-7689 GCA_035701745.1 Candidatus Sulfotelmatobacter sp.
AGACGCAATTGAGATCGCGAACGGCATCGAGTATGGCTTGTCGTCCGCCCTCTACACCAAAGACGTGAACAAGGCGTTTTCGGCGATTCGCGATCTCTATGCCGGGATCACCTATATCAACGCGCCCACCATCGGCGCCGAGGTGCATCTACCCTTTGGCGGCACCAAGGCCACGGGCAACGGGCATCGAGAGGGCGGCATTGGCGCCATCGACTTCTACACCGAGTGGAAGTCGGTTTATGTTGACTACTCCGATAAGTTGCAGAAGGCGCAGATTGACCGGGAAGACTAAGACGTAACCACAGAGGACACGGGGGCCCACGGAGGAAGCAGCTTCGCTTCTGTGTAACCTGTGACCTCTGGTTCGGTCCTATTTTTCTTCACTGCAGTATGGACAGCGGTTAGAATTCGGTTGATGCCTACCACTCAAGCTCGCGAGATCTCAGCCGCCCACCGCCTTGACAACATTCGCTATGCCATTCGCGACCTGGCGTGCGTGGCGGACGAACTCACGCGGCAGGGACACAAAGTCGTTCCGCTGAACATTGGCGATCCGCTCAACTTCGATTTCCAGACGCCTCCGCACATTATCGAGGCTGTTTACAAGGCGATGCGCGAGGGAAAGAACGGCTACGCGCCGTCGCCCGGCATACCCGTGGCGCTCGAAGCCGTTCGTGGCGAAGCCGCACGAAAAGGCATCACCACCGTGCGTGATGTCTTCATTACCTCCGGAGTCAGCGAAACTGTAGATGCCTGCATCTCTGCGCTGGTGAATCCAGGCGAAAATATCCTGACGCCCCGGCCCGACTACCCGCTTTACTCCGCCATTCTGTGCAAGCTTGGAATCGACCTCAATACTTACGATTTGAATGAAGAAGACGGCTGGCAGCCCGAACTGGCCGACCTCGAACGCAAGCTCACGCCAGAGACTCGTGGCATCGTGCTGATCAATCCCAATAACCCGACCGGGTCGCTGTGCACGCGGCAGATGCTGGAGCAGGTTGCCGAATTGGCGCGACGTCACAACCTTATCGTCTTTTCGGACGAAATCTACGACAAGCTCATTCTCGATGGCACGCCGCACATCGCCTTCGCGGCCGTCGCACCCGACGTGCCTTGCGTTACGTTTGGCGGTATGTCGAAGAATTATTTGGTTCCGGGATGGCGCATCGGATGGGGAATCGTCTCTGGCGAGGCGAAAGCCGTGAAGTCGTACACCGATGGTGTGCAGCGCTTGCTGCGCGCACGCCTCTGCGCCAATCATCCTGAACAGTACGCCATTAAGGCGGCGCTGGAAGGACCGCAGGATCACCTCGTGGAAGTGCAGCGCAAGTTGCGCTCCCGGCGGGATCTCACGCAGAAATGGTGCGAGTCAACCCAGCGCGTGAGTTGCGTTCTGCCTCGCGGCGCGTTCTATGCTTACCCGCGGCTCGATATCCCGGAGAGCGATGAAGTTTTCGTGAAAGAACTGATCCGCCAAAAACATGTCATGGTGGTGCATGGCTCCGGCTTCGGGCAAAAGCCCGGCACGCAGCATTTCCGCATCGTGTTTCTGCCGGACGAGCACACGCTGGGCAAGGCCTACGCCGCGATTGGAGATTTCATCCAGGAAAGATACGGGGCAAACACGTAAGACCTTCCGCGTTTACCCCGTGCGTTTTTCTCCCCCTTCTCCGCGGATTGTCTCAGCGACCTCAGCGTTTAAAAGCTTTTGAACCTTGATTTTTCGTCTCATCCCTCGCTTGGACTTTGCCCTCGAATCTGGTTAAATTGTGAGGAAAGGTCGGCGTGCTTGGGGTCCGCGGAGTCGTGGTCGACATTCACTCTCACATTCTTCCTGAAGTTGATGACGGACCTAAGTCGTGGAACGTCTCGATTGCCATGTGCCATGCGGCGGCGGCCGACGGCATCACCCACATGGTCGCCACGCCCCACGCCAACGACCGTTACCATTACGATCGCGAATATCTGAAAGGGCTGCTGGCGCATCTGCAAGGCCTCATCGGCGAGGCGCCGAAGCTTGCGTTAGGCTGCGACTTCCATCTTTCCTATGACAATCTGCAGGACGCGCTGGCGCATCCCACCCGCTACGCGATCGAAGGCACGCGCTACCTGTTAGTCGAATTCAGCAACTATAGTGTTCCTCAGCAGACTACGGATTCGTTTCTTAAGCTTGGAAATTGCGGGCTGACGCCGATCGTTACGCATCCTGAGCGCAATCCCATTCTGCGTGAAACGCTGCAGCGGGTGGCGGAGTGGGCGGAACAAGGTTGCGTCATTCAGATCACTGGCTCGTCGCTGACTGGATTCTGGGGCGAACGCGCGCGTCGGGCGGCCGTTTGGCTAATCGAACATCAAGCCGCGCACGTGCTCGCTACCGATGCACACGACACGGAGAAACGCGTCCCGATTCTCTCCACGGCGCGCGACGCCGCGGCTGAGATTTGCGGCCCGGAAATTGCCCAAGCAATGGTCGAGTCCAATCCCCGCGCGATTCTTGCCAATCAGCCATTGCCCTACTTTCCACTGCCGCAGACACCCAGCTACAAGAAAAATTAGGAATTACCTCAGGAAGGAATTGGCTAGGAGTCGATTGCTCACCGCTGCTTACTGCGGATTGGGGGAATCGCTCTGGTTCGAACTTGGAGTTGTAATGGGAGCCACGGTTGGCGGCGCACTATGCGACGCAGTGGGCACGGTGCTTTGCGACGACGTTGGCAGCGAAGCTGCCCGCGGGGCATCTGGCACGGTGGTCATGGCGCTCTCAGGATTCAGAAGATGATCTTTGCTTGGCCCTAGTCCTAGTTTGATCAGCGCCCGCGAATCGGGGACGGTTTTGCTTTGCCATCCGTTATCGGACTGGTAACGGCGCATGGCTTCTTCGCTCGCCTGGTTCCATGTTCCGGTAGCTTCTCCGCGCAGGTAGTGTTCGCGAATGAGGGCTTCCTGAATAGCCTGAGCTCTCTCAGAGTCAATTTTAAGCTGGCCACGCGGGCGCTTCTTTCGCGACCGTCTTCCCGCGGAAGCTGTATGTGTCTTGCCGCCAGCAGTGCTCGTATGGGGTTTGTGGGCGACGGCATTTGTGGCCGCCGGCTTTTTTGCAGAAGTGCCGTCGGCCGAGCCTTGGCGAGCGCTCGCCAGTACCCAGGCGCTCATCAAAACCAGTGCGCACAGGCCGATGCGCCGTGCTCTCGGGATTTCAGTTCGAACCATCAACACTAAAACCTTCACACGAGGCTTGCAAAAAGAAAAAGCCCAATTGAACCCTGGCACTGTAATCATGCTTGATCCGCAGCTTACAGTGCCAGTTTCCTTTGGACTCCTCACATTACGGAAGTGTACCGGCCAAAAAGCTCGTCCCATCCTGCTGCGACGAACCTCGCGGCCGAACTAGGAAGACCACGTCTTGGCCACTCCTCAGGCTGGACTCAATCTTGGCGAATTCCTCTTCGCTGTTGACCGGCTGGCGATTCACTTCCAGGATAATGTCGCCGCGTCCCAGGTTGACGTCCTCGGCAAAGGAACTGGGCTTCACGTCAGTAACGATCACGCCTTTTCCTGCGGGAATGTCGAGCCGGTCGGCCATTTCTGGAGTTACCTTGCGAACGGTGACGCCGAACTTGCTCTGCTTGGGCGTGCTCTCGCCCTCATTCTCCTGCTGTTCGCCGAGTCGCGAGGCAAAGAGCTTGGCGCGATCGGCAACGGTCACCGCGGCCTCCTGTTGCTTCCCGTTGCGGATGAACGACAAGTTCACCTTCGAACCGGGCTTACGAGAGGCAATGTCGGCAACCAAGTCGTCTCCTTTGGTTACTTTCTTGCCGTCGACCGCAACGATCGTGTCGCCAACTTTCAGGCCGGCTTGATCCGCCGGACTACCCGCTACGACGGTAGACACGGTGATGCCGGATCCGGTGCCGTAAACGCGGGCGATAGCGGGATTCTGCACCTGATTAAACATGATTCCGATCGAACCGCGCGAAACCCTGTGCTCAGGTCCGGTGAGCTGGTTGTAAACGTCGACTACAGTCTTGGACGGCAGCGCAAACCCCACGCCTGCGTAGGCGTTGGTTTCGCTCAGAATCGCGGTGTTAATGCCAATCACCTCGCCATTCATGTTCACGAGCGGCCCGCCGGAGTTGCCGGGATTGATGGCAGCGTCGGTTTGAATGAAAGTCTGGAACTGGCGGAGTGGAACGATATCGCGGCCCTTGGCCGAAACGATTCCCGCCGTCACCGTCTCGGAAAGTCCGAACGGGCTTCCTACCGCTAGAACCCAATCTCCAACCTGCATGCTGTCGGAGTTGCCCATTTTCGCTGCCGGCAGAATGCGGTTCACTTCAACCTTAATTACGGCAAGATCCGTCTCGTCGTCCGTGCCAATCACCTTAGCGTCGTGCTGCACGCCGGGGGGATCATCCTGAAAACGCACTCGAACGCGATCGGCTTTGTCCACCACGTGCCGGTTGGTGACGATATATCCCTTGGGATCGACGATCACACCCGAACCCAGAGATCGCTCGCGAATCGGGCCCTCGCTGCCGGGACCCGCCTGGCCGCCTGGACCACCAAAGAAGTGGTTGAAAAAGTCGTCCATGCCGCCGCCGCTGTCATCGTCGTCTGGATTTTGTCCACGGCGCCGATGGACGTTCTTAATCGTCGACTCCGTATTGATGTTGACCACGCTGGGCTCTAATTGTTTCGCAATCTGCGAAAAAGTGTTGGACATCTCGTGGGGCGAGGGCAGGGCCAGAGGTGTCGCGTCGCTCTTCTGCCCTTCTTTGCCCTTCACTCCATAGGAAATGACCGTCCCAATCAAAATCCCGACCGCGAGCGTAGCCAGAATGCTGAGTGTATAGGCCCAGCGGTGAGCCTTCATGCGCATCCACATCGCGCCTGAATCCATATGTTTGCTTGCCTCCGAAACTGTTTAAACCCTTATAGTATACCCGTTGGAACAATACGGCCGGGGTTGCAGGTCTGGGGCCAGTGCTCACACTGGAGGGCTTCCAGTGTTATACGCTCAAACCGGAGAAAGCGTTTGATGTCATCGGATTTAACTAGTAGTTGTTTCGTAAGCTTTAAAGGCTAGGGTTTCGTCTCGTAGACGGTCTTACCGCCTACAACTGTGCGCAGGACCCTTGTTGCCAGTATCTTGTCGGGCGTGGATGCGGTTACGTCACGATCGAGCACCACAAAATCCGCCAGCATTCCTGCGATAATCTTGCCTTTTTCCTTTTCCTCGAACTCCGCAAAGGCGGAACCTGTTGTATAGGCCGCGATCGCCTGATCCATGGTTAGGCGCTGCGCGGGGAAATATTCCTGTTTGCCGTTTTCGCTCTGGCGTGTAACCGCTGCATAAAGCCCGCGGAATGGCGTCACCGGTTCCACGGGATAATCTGTGCCGAATGCCAGCGTCACACCTTTATTCAGAAACGCCAGCCACGCGTAGGACGTGGCTGCGCGCTTGGGCCCCAGCCGGTCCTGAGCCCAGCGCATGTCGGTGAGCAAATGGCTGGGCTGCATGGAAGCGATCACCTTCAGGCTTTTAAATTGGGCGATTTGGGCGGGAGTGGTCACTTGTGCATGTTCCACTCGCAGCCGAAAATCGCCGCCGCCATTGGCTGCTTTGACATTCGCGTCGCGCGCGGCCTTTTCGGCCTCAGCATAGGCGTCTAGCGCCATCTGTATCCCCTTGTCCCCGATCGCGTGAAAGCCAAGCTGGAAGCCGGCCAGCACGCGTTCCTTCGCCATGTCATTCAACCTGGCGGCATCGTATTGCGGCAGGCCGGAATTCTTTGGGTCATCGGCATAGGGCTCCATCAGCGCTGCGGTGCGCGATCCCAGCGAACCATCCATGAACCCCTTCAGCATTCCGGTGTGTAACATCAGGTCGGACTGGGAATGCGAGTCGCGCTTGCGAGTCAAGTCGGCCACCGAGTCGTCGAAAGGCAGCCATTCGGTTATGCGTGCCGTCAGCTTGCCTTCCTTTTCCAGTTCTTCATAGACCTGAAAGTTCTCCCAGACCGGCGAATAATCCTGGACCGACGTCACACCGTGCTCCGCCAGATCGGCGAGCGCAAGTTCCAGGCCTTGGCGGCGCAGTCGATGAGTCGGCCTCGGAATTACTTCAACGACCGCGTCCTTGGCCGTTTCCCGCAGGATGCCCGTAGGTTCGCCATTCTCGTTGCGATCGATGCGGCCCCCCTGAGGATTACGGCTGGCCAAGGTAATGCTTCCCAACTGCAGGGCGCGGGTGTTGGCCACCGCGATGTGCCCGTCGATTCGCTCCAGAAATACGGGATGCCCATTGGAGACCTCATCGAGGTCCCAGCGCGTGGGCGGCACTTTGACAGGCCAGAGCGTTTCGTCCCATCCCGCTCCCGTTATCCAATCCCCTGCCTGCGACTCCTCTACTTTCTTCTCCACGCGGGTTCGCAACTCATCAAGAGATTTCACGCCCGTCAAATCGACGCTTAGTTTCATCTTCCCCGCATCGTCCAGATGAAGATGAGCGTCATTAAATCCGGGCAAAACGAAATGCCCGCCCAAGTCGACAATTTGAGTCTGTGGCCCTTTCAGCTTTTCCAGGTCAGCGATCTTGCCTACCGCCAGGATGCGGTCGCCGTGCACGGCAATGGCTTCTTCGCGCACGATGGCGCTGAACTGCGCATTGGCGGGCACACCGGTATAGACATTTCCATGCTCAAAGATGATGTCGGCTTTGGGCTTCAAATCCGCAGTTCCGCTATTAGAAGAAATCTGGGCCGCGCCCGGCATGGAACATAGTATGAGCGAGCAGAGGAGGAATACAGACAACAAGAGTTGTTTTCGGAAGGGCACGACTTCAGCCGTGCCCTTAAGAATGCAAGAAAATCCGGACTTTAGCCCACAAAACCGTCGCCCAATCCGTATCAACATTATGAAGCCCCCCTGGCATCGGACTCGTTCCCCACTCCTGCAAGCGCGAGCATGGTCAGCAAAATCCGCTTCAATCCCAGTTCGCGGCCATTGGAATCGAACCACTCCTGCAAAGTGTGCGCCCCGCCACCCGAACCGCCGCCGCCAATGGCAACGGCTTCCTGGCCCAGCGAAAGCGGCACATTGGCGTCAGTCGACGCTCGCTGCACCTGAGCCGCATTGCCCAGTTGAGCGTCCACCGCACGCACCACTTGCAAGATTCTCGCCCCGGGTCGTAACTCACCGGCAGGACGATTCCCGATCACTACCACTTCGCAACTCACGCCGGAGGGCCGCTTCTGTACCGACGACCGCATCTCGGCGGCCAGGGTTTCGTCCTCCACCGCGCGGTTCAGCGCCAGCCGCAACGACTGCTCCAACCGCTCCATCTCGATCATCGAGGTCGACCGAATATCCACCTTCATGCTGGCTGACTCGGGAATCGAATTCACCGACGTGCCGCCGCGAATGACTCCCACGTTGAACGTAGTTTTGGGGGTGTTCGGAACAGGCGTTGCGCTGAAAGATTCGATTGCTTTCGCCAGAATCACGATGGGATTGGGCGCGCCAAAATCGCTCCAGGAATGCCCGCCCGGCCCGCGCACGATCACCTCAAAACGCCGGCTGCCAAGCGCTTCGGCTACAATCGTGTCCGCACCCGCGCCGTCGAGTACGAGGCTGTAAGCGATCGAATCCTTCCAGCGCGGCGTGGAAAAAATATGCCGCATGCCG
>DASSRO010000219.1:0-2509 GCA_035701745.1 Candidatus Sulfotelmatobacter sp.
TATCGTTGATACGGGGAACACTATAGGTTTCGGTCGCGGTAGTCATGATCCTCTCCTTGATGTAATTAGATCGATGAAATTTGATCGCGCAAGATTCGGAAAATCTGCCCGCCGCCGGCTTGGACTGAAAAGCGGATGAAAACGAAACACCCACCCGCTTTACCGGATGGGCTGGGAAGAATCTGGCTGTTTCCCTAGCCACACGCCGGCGCCGGTCGACAACAACCCAAGGCATTGGCGTTGCAAAGAGAAAACATATTTCAAGGATAGAAGCGGCGAGCACCGGTGTCAAACACGGCACCGCAAAAATCTGCAACCGTTTTTCACTCCAATTTCTGCATCGCTTCATTCCGGCACGCATCTTTCCTGTGGCAGGATACGTTGGCGTTTCAGGGGATGCGTATGAGCAAACAGGCGCGGCGGCTGGCCATGGCGCAATGGGATGTTTTCTCTTCCAATCCGCTGGAGGGAAATTCTCTGGCAGTCTTTTTTGATGGTCGCGGTTTGACCGACTCGGAGATGCAATCGATCGCGAAAGAAATGAATCTGTCGGAGACGACATTTATTTGTCCTCGCGACCCGGCGACGGAAAAAGAGCGCGGGGTCCGGGTGAGAATCTTCACGGTGCAGGAAGAGTTGCCGTTCGCGGGTCATCCCACGCTGGGGACCGCGTTCGCGTTGCGCGGAAATTCAGGCATGAAGGAAGTCAGTCTCGACTTGAACGTAGGGAAAGTTCCGGTGCGGTTTGAACAGACGGAGGGACAGCCGGCGTTCGGGGAGATGACCCAGGTTGATCCAGTTTTTGGAATGCGGCATGATCGCGAAGCGGTGGCGCGCGCGACTGGTTTGAGCGTAGAAGACTTTGACGCGGAACTGCCGATCGAAACCGTGTCGACGGGCGTCGCCTTTACCGTGACTCCGCTGAGATCTCTGGCCGTGATTCAGAAGTTGAGAGTTGACTTGAGCCGTGCTGCGGAGTACTTGGAGAAAACGGAAGGAAAATTTCTCTACTTCGTGGCGCGCGAAACCGTGGATCCGGCGGGCCGTTTGCACGCGCGCATGCTCTTTTACAACGGCGAGGATCCGGCAACGGGGTCGGCCGCGGGCTGCACGGCGGCGTGGATGGTGGCGCACGGTGTAGCGCAACCGGACGAACGCGTGCTGATCGAACAAGGCATCGAGATGCAGCGGCCAAGCCGAATTTTTGTGCGCGCGTCGCGCAGCGATAACCGTGTAGTTAACGTGCGCGTCGGCGGCAACGCAATCGAAGTGATGCGCGGTGAAGTTTTTCTCTGACACTCATGGCGCAAGGTGCGGAAAACACAGCGGCGCAATTGCTGAAAAAAAAATCAATGGCCAAAAAGTCCCATTAGCATCCGCGACACTTTACAGCGGGAGTGTCAGCCGTTAGGATTCATTTCGCTCTGACATTCTTCATATAGAGAAAAGCTTCTGTCGATGTTGCGATTCGCACTTGCGATCGTCCCCGACAGATGCGGACGGCTGATGAAACCTAAGCGCACGATCCTATCTGTAGACGACAACGAACAGTCTCTTTCTCACCGCAAAATCATGCTCGAAACCCGCGGATATCGCGTTGCCAGCTTTTCTCGAGGCGAGGAGGCCCTGGCACGATTCCGTCAGGGCGGAGTCGACCTGGTGATCGCCGACATGGCGATGCCCGGTTTGGACGGCCCGCAATTGATCGCCAAAATTAAAGATCTGTCGCCGCACACGCCAGCCATTCTTATCTCGAGTAAGGTTCGGATTTACGATCACGATTCGCAGGCGGATGTTTTTCTCACCAAAGGGATGTACGCGCCCGCCGATCTGCTGGAGCGGGTTCGCCTGTTGCTTGTGCGCAAGCGCGGGCCCAAACGCATGCACCCGCGTCCTCCGGATGTTGTCCGCCAAATCGGCGTGGCTTAAGTTCCTCTTCCTGCGGTTTTCCCGTGTAAGCGTAAGGCGCTGCAACCAACCTCTACAGTGGCGGGCGATTCCGCTTCTTGTGAGCGCTTCGTGTAAGATTCTTAGCAGGCATGGCCGAAGCATTCATTGAAGCAAAAAACCTGCGCAAGACGTATCACGTCGGCAAAATTGAGGTCGAGGCGCTGCGCGGAATTTCCTTCAGCGTGCAGAAGGGCGAGTTTGTCAGCGTGGTCGGGCCATCGGGAAGCGGGAAGTCCACGCTGTTCTATCTTCTAGGCGGGCTGACGCAAGCCGACGGCGGCAGCGTCGTGCTGGATGGAGACGATCTGGCCACACTCTCCGACGCGGACCGGACCCGCATGCGCAAGCGCAAGATCGGCTTCGTCTTTCAGAAGTTCAACCTGCTGCCCACGCTGGATGCTCGCTCCAACATTGAGATCGCTCGCGAAATTTCGGGCAACGGCACTGGCGATCCCGCTCACTTCACCCGCATTACTGACCTCCTCGGGCTGACCAAGCGACTCAGCCATCGTCCTTCGGAGCTTTCGGGAGGCGAGCAGCAGCGCGTGGCTTTAGCGCG